>JAHJQO010000027.1 GCA_018819305.1 Nanobdellota archaeon | reverse complement strand
TTCAAAGCTTCTTCTAAAACCAAATCACCAAAACCTTTGTTATCAAAACCAAACTCCCGTCTCTGCCTACCCTTATTAATCCCTTCACCCCCACCATATTCAGGAAAATCACCGTCACTAGGGTAATGAACAATCTTCTTATCTTTCCAATCAACAACAGTATTAGCATTATGCCAACCAAAACCACCACCATAATCCTTAAACTGATCCAAAACCTTCCTCACATCAGAACCACCATCTTTCTGATCATAAAGAGCCAACACAACATTACAAAGCAAAGCAAAACTAGGCAAGAACAAACCATTACCCTGCTTCTCAAAATGAACAATAGAATTATAAGGAGTAAAATTTATATGTTTATTCAAATCTTTTCCTTTATATTTTTCCATAGCATGCCTGACAACATCCTTAGCCACTATCAATTCATCATATTGTTCCATCACTTTTCCATTATGATCATAACATTCAATACCTTTTAATATTAGGAAATCATTCTGGTTAACGATAGTTACAAGCGGATCTGATCCCTTTTTAGGATCTTCCTCTTTTCCATCTTTGTCCGGAGGATCACCACCCCCATCATTAACTACTTTCTTATCAGGAAGAAACCAACTAATCAACTCCCTTGCTCCTTCCTCATCCGACTTACCACTAAAAACACTAACCATAAACATTTCACCTTTTTACTGGGATTGCTCTTCTTTCTTAGTTTCTTCTATAATTGAATCAAGCTTAATAACTCCGTCAGGATTTTCCTTTCTGTAATCAACAAATGATTCTACTGCTTCTCTTACAGGGGTCCACTCACTAACATCCTCCTGAGCAACTAATGCATCAAGAGCCTTAGGAACTTTCATTCCATTATTAGCTCCAATAAGAGCAGCACTAAGAGCATCCTTTTTCTCACCTAAATCAATTCTTATCCCCTGCATCAAATCATCAAATGCAGAATAAAAATCTCCGTTGTGAGCCTGAGTAACAAACTCATCAGCTAACACTCCTGAATAAGGAACAGTAAACTTCAATGAATCTAAAAAGAAATCAATGTCATCACCAATCCCTTCATTCTTCCTTAACTCTGCCATCATCTTAAAAGCCTGACTAAGACCCATGGCACTAAAAATAGCTCTCTTAGATAAAGGAAAAACTTTATTCTCATGATTGCCATCTTTAATATCATTTATTCTCGGCCAAAGGTTCTTAACAGCTCTCTTGCTATGTTTACCAGTTCCATCTAAGTAATCAAGTCCTTTATGAAAATATTCACCAATAACAGGAAGAATAAGAGGAATCTCACGATTCTTGAATAGATTATGAAGATCAATTATTTCCTTACTCATATTTTTATAATTATTTCCTTGAGTTGTTCTAGGATCTTTTTTACCCATAAAAATTAAAACATCATCAAGAGGAGTAGTACAAAAATCAGGATAATCAACCTCAACAATCATATGCATCCTGTCTTTCAAAGCACGATCACTGTCACTGGTACCAACATACTTGCCATTACCAATATTTCCAGAAGCCAAACCAAAACTATAATCATTATTACCAAGCTTGTAAACTTTTCCCTGATGAACTAATTTACCATCAAAGAAATTAAAAAAATAATTCTGAATAATAGGAGGACAACGATTCATCTCATCAACAACAAAAACATGACTATTAACAGCTTTAGTTAACTGCATTATTTCTTTATCGTTTTTTGCAGTTTTTAAGGCTTCAATATTAAGTTCTTTAAGAAGCTCTGAAGATTTAAAATCAGGCCTTCCCTCCATAAAACAAGCCTTATCACCAAACAAACTCATAATATCATGAGCTTTTTGTGTCTTTCCTTCACCTGTCCCTCCAACATCATAAATATTCAAAGTAGAAATAAGCGGAGCAACAACAAGAACATCTTTCATTGTAAAAGGAACATTACCAACATAAACCAGTCTATTATTCCTATAAGTACCATTATCACGAAGATAATTCATAGTTTCCAATGCATTCTTATCATCCATATTAATCATCCCCTCTTATGTAAGTATTAAAAGTAAAACTTCAGCATCCACGTCTGGCTTGACATAATGTTTTTGACTGGCATGGTGTTTTGCAAGGCGGCGGCGTGTTGCAGCCAGTGTATCCTGCATATCCATATCCTTGATAGACTCCTACATCCCAAGGATGCTCATGATCATAATGTTTTCTGTAAATCCCATCGCCAGGAATAAATCCATAGACATGTTTTCCAAATGTTCCCCAGCCTTCAGGAACATCAACAGAAGGCAGTTGTGTTGCTTGAGGATTTCTGTAAATATCAACTCCACCTCTGCCAGGATAATAAACATCAAGGTCTTTGTAACCTACAAATTCATCATAATGATTAAAGTCATCATGAAGGAAAGTGTTTCCGCAGCATCCAACGCCTGTGTCCTGATACCATAAGTATCCTCTTGGAAAAGGTCCTGTGACAATTGGAATCTTATCATAGCCACTGTTTGCATCATAATAATTATAGATTGGATAAATATCTGGATAATCTGGCGTTAGTGCATTTGCATTTGAAGCTGCTACTAAAAGCAGCAATGCAATGATACTGATTAAAACCAATATTTGTTTTTTCATTTTTATTTCCTTTTGTTTTTTAGTAAAATCCTACAACATAAAAGCCATTGCCCATGCTTTCTGAGATTCTTGCATAAAAAGCAGGGTTTTCTGAGTATAATCCTTCGAACTGATAACCGTATCCTCCAGCATAACCACCTGCATAGCCGCCATACTGACCTCCTTGATAGCCATAAGCAGGATAAGCACCTGCTTGATATCCATAGCCATACATGTCAGGATGGTCAAACATTCTGTCATTCCAAGTGCTTGGAACTGCTCCAACATATCTACCATTCATTTGTTCTCCATAATATTGAACTGCAGAAGGATGCTGTAAACTATTGCCGCAGCCTCTGGCTGAAGTGCAGTATGATTCTCCTTGTAATGGAGGATTATATTTTGCATTCCACACTTGTGGAGATATATAATAATGGTCTGGTCCATAAAAACCAAAGTTTTGAGCTAAATTAAAATCAGAAACATAATCAGAATATTCTTCAAGGTCATGGTACTGGATATAATCTGCTCTGTAAGCTTCATATCTGTCCCATTCTTCTTGTCTTGCTTTGTCAATGTCAAAGCGAACAGCACTTGCCATGCTTGACACTATTAAAACAAATAAGATAGATAATACAATGAGTATTGTTTTTTTATTCATATGAATCCCTCTTAGTCTTTTTCTAATTTAAAATACAGAAGCATCATACTGTCAGCTATTCCATCAACAGGTGCAGGTATGAATTTGCCTACTTTTTTCAAAGAGGCAAATGTATTTTTTCCTTCTCCTTCAGATAGATAATCAATAGCTTTTTGAGCTACTTGAGCCCAGACTTCTGGTTTTGATTTTCTTCCGTTTACAAATCCTATATCAGGTTCTAAATGGGTCATTGGACCATGATGATGATCATCAGGCACATGGTAGTTTCTTCCAGTTACAATTATTCCAAATCCAAAATGCTTAAAGCCTTCTCTAACTACTTCTAATCCGCTTTTCTTGTCTTCCATTTCCAAGTCAGAAAGAATTAGCTTGTATCTTTGATTTTCGCCAAAGGCTTCTTGAATTTTTTGTTTTGCTTCTTGTGCACTTTGTGCATAATCAACTTGTATACCTTCTTTTTCCAAGGAAGCAAAGTATTGCTTTGCAGCTTCTATGTTTTCAGAAGCATCATCTACTACTAAAATCCTTTCGATGTCTATTTTTTTGAGTTTTTCGTCTAGAGTCATATTATCGCCCCTTTATTGAATACAATTTGTTTTCATCATTTAAATACTTTTCGTTTTTTAACCACTAATTAGTAGTCACATTAATTATTTTCAATATTGAAATATATTCATCCAAAAACAACAGAAATTAGAAATTTCTGAGTCTTAATCAAAGATTAAGAAAAGGAAAAAAGAAAAATTATCTTCTCCTCTTAACTCCAAACACATCTGCCAAGTCAATCTTTGACTCAGGCATAGCATCTCTTGCAGCCTGACGCCTCTTCTCTTCCTCATCCTCAGCGTTATCAGCATCAGCAGGCTTTTCATCCTCACCAAGCTCTTTAACCTCAAAATCAGAATCATCTTCAGTAGATTCTTCAGCCATAGGTTCAGATTCAGTTGCTTCTTCAGGTTCATCTTCAAGAGATTCTTCAACAGGTTCAGATTCTGGTTCCTCATCATCTCCTACAAGCTCCTGAATATCATGATCAATGCTTTCTTTAGTCGGCTCACCTTCATCAGAAATTTCATCTACAAGTTCCTCAATAGGTTCTTGCATCTCTGATGCAAGCTCAGAATCAATTTCTGATTCTGTTGCTGGTTCTGCTTGTGGCTCAGGCTCTTCAATATCATAATCATCTGCTTCTGGTTCTGCTTGTGGTTCTTCTTCAACAGGTTGCTCTTCTTCAGCAGGGACTTCTTCATCAAGAACTGGTTCATCAACAGATTCAGTTGCTTCCTCTACAGGCTCTTCATATTCAGTTTCTGGCTCTTCAACAGGTTCATCAACTGCAGATGTTTCCTCAACAACTTCTTCTTGAACAGGCTCTGGTTCTTCAGCAGGTGCTTCTTCCTCAGATGGAGCTTCTTCAGGCACTTCTTCTTCAACAGGTGCTTCTGCTTCTAATTCTGGTTCTGTGATTTCTTCTACATCTTGAGTAAAATCTTCTTGAGAAGTTTCATCATCTTCTAATTGATCTCCTTGTGCAACAATGTTTTTTAAAGGCTGACTTACATCAACGCCTTCAATATTAATTCTGACATCTGTTTTTCCTTTGGCAAGATTAGCACTGAGTTGTGCAACTTGTTTTTGAGCAAGCGCAACATCAGAATCTTTTTTCTTTTCTCCAAAGAATCTCTTTTCCCTGTCTGCAAAATCCTCAGAAACTTTTTTTGAAGTGCTAAGCATTTCTTCAGCCATTCTTCGAGCTTCAGACTCAGAAGAAGCTAATTTGTTTTTTCGCAAAGTAGCAACTAATGTTTCTATTTCCTGATCTTGTTTAGATTTAATTTCAACCATGTAAATCACCCATCTTGTTTATTCATTTGAAAATAACTAATAATTAGTCACGAGAGATAATATATAAAGGTTTCTAATTAAAGAAAGAAAGTTATTTAAATATCTCAGCATTCCTAAAAAGAACCATGATAAAGGATATAAAAAAAATTACACTCCACTGTGACGAAACACCAGAAAACAGAGAAGAAATAAGTGATGTGATTGATAAACTACGTCAAACAGGAATCGATTACGCTGTTATTCCTGTAGATCCGCCCATATCTCTTTTGATTAGAGGGGATTCTCCAAGTGCGTTTTCAATATTTGCACAAGGACGCACCGAGGTAAACCATTACCTAGACTTACTATTGGACGAGAAAAAATTAGAAGAGAAAAAATACAATCCTACTCCGTAGGACCAACAACTTTGCCAACAAATATTGTGTGATCGCCGCTCTCAAGCTCTTGCTCAACTTCACATTCTAAGAAAGCTTTGGCTTCTTTTATTCTTGGACTCTCTACTCTTTCAGAATCCATTCTTGTCACACCAAGATAATCAAATAAATTCATAAAAACCCCGTCCTGACTTTCAGCAGACAAAACAATGCTTCTTTGGTCATTACCCATGAAATTAACAACAAAATTCCTTGCTGTACTAATCATTTTCTTCATATTATCATAAGTTGGAACACTGATTGCATATTTACCTGGTGTAAAACTCGCAGGCATATGCCAGCTCACCACACTAAGATTGTCTTTTAATTCTTCTTTGCCAAGCATGTTAAAAGGAGCTCTTACAGTAACAAGAACACTTGGATAAAGATCATTCCTATTAACAACACTCCATATCATAAATCATATTTTAGAGAACAGAGTATATAAAGTTTATTGATTCTCACAGAAAAAAATAATATCCTTGTCTTCTTCTACTTTCTCTTTCACAGAAAACAATTCATTAATTAATTTTTCAATTTCTTCAAACTTCTGGCTTCTTTTAAGAACACTAAAAACAAACTTGGTCTTGCCAACCCGCTTTATCTCTTCCAATCCTTTTTTTATGTCATCAAAATTATGGATTGCAGTAATGCTAATGACAATATCAAAATAATCATCTACGAAATCCAGAGCTTCTGCTTTTCCAATCATAATTTGGTGTGTTCCTTTGTATTGCTCAATAAACTCCTCGCTAGGGTCAATACCAGTAACATCACAGTCAAATATATCCAGGTAAGCTCCATTGCCGCAGCCAACATCCAAAAGCTTGTCGCTTCTCTTGAATTCAATCTTATCTCTGATTATTCTGGCTTTTTTTAGCTGCTCCTCACCATGGAGTTCGTCATATCCTTTAGAGATTTCGTTGTAGTAGTTCATTTTGCAAAGTTTTCAAGGAAGGCTTTTAATCTATTAAGTGTGTTTTTTTGTTCAGGATAAGAAACCATTTTCAAGGCTTCATCATAATCGACCCACATATAATCTTTATGCTCAAGGCTTATATGAATTTTATCATCAGTTTTTATCAGGTAGAAAACTACTTTTTTATTACTATGCTCACCATCTTTTTCAAAAGAATAATTCTCCTCGTGCCTGAATCCTTCAATCAGCTTAAATTTATTAATGCCTGTTTCTTCCTTAACTTCGCGCTCCATAGTAATGAGCTCATCTTCTGCTCCTTCCATATGGCCTTTGGGAAACTCCCAATAATCACTTTTTCTTTTCAGAATAAGAAGTATCTTGTTCTTAGAATTAATTACAATTGCACCAATACTGGTTTCTTGTTTCTCCATACAAAACCCTGAAATGAGTCTGGTTTTTAAGTTTTGCTATTCAGACCATAAAATGAATGAATAATTATATTAATCAAAACAAACCCTATGTATGATATGAAGCTTTTCAACAAGCTAAAGAAGTGGTCTGGCAAGTGGTTAAAGAAATCATTTGACCTTGAAAAATATGAATTTGACAAGATAATCATAGACAAAGAAGTTATTGATAATATTATTGAGCTTGCAAAGCAGACTTATCCTAAAGAATTCATTGCTTTCTTAGAGGGCAAAACAGAAAACCCAAAGTTTTCTGAATATTCGCAAAAAGCGAATAAATCTCGGAAAAAAGTGATGCGAGTCTACGGCCTTGCTTATCAGGAATATTATGCAAACGAGCATTCAACTCTCAGCAAGATTAATTTTCCAATAACCAGCAACATTGTAGGCAGCATCCACAGCCATCCAGGCCCAAGCAACAGACCAAGCAATGCAGACCTGCACTTCTTCTCAAAGCGAGGCCTGGTTCATTTAATCATCAAGACACCTTACAGAACAGAAGATATTCAAGGCTATGATGTGAATGGCAATCCTATTACTTTTGAGGTTGAGGGTTAAGAACCAACACAAAGAATAATAAACATGTGTTTTCATTTATGGAGATGCCTATAACTCACGATAAGAATAGCCCCGCGCGGATTCGAACCGCGGTCAAAAGGTCCAGAACCTCTTATGATTTGCTCAAAACCAGAGTTTTGTGCATTCAAAAATCTCTGATTTTTGTTTGGCCACTACACTACGGGGCTGTCATGTGTTTGCTTTTAGAGAAGAAAAACAGTAAGTTTTTTAAATAGTTTATTGTTTCGAGAGATTTATGGCAAAGTTAAGAAAAGCAGTGGCTTACAGAAAAGTAGAAAGACCTTATACTCGTAAGTCCAAGTACACCAAAAAAAATTATGTAAGAGCTGTTCCGCAGAACCTGATTGTCAAGTATGACATGGGAAATCTTCAGAAAAAATTCCAATACACAATTGTTGTGAATTCTAAAGACGCAATCCAGGTAAGACATAATGCTATTGAAGCTGCCAGAAAAACTGCTAACAGGGTTCTTGAGAAAAAAGCAGGAAAAAGTGGTTTTATGCTTAAGATAAGAATTTATCCGCATCACATTCTTAGAGAAAATCCTCTTGCTTCAGGAGCAGGAGCAGACCGTATGAGTACTGGTATGAAAAAGAGTTTTGGAAAACCAATAGGCCTTGCAGCTCAGATTAAACCAGGCCAAACATTATTTGAAGTGAATGTTGACAAAACTTTTTTGCTGACAGGCAAAACAGCTGCAAAAAGAATAGCTGCTAAAATGCCATGCAGATGCCAGATTCTTGTTAATGATAACAAAATTAAAGCAAGTGCTTAAATTTAAGAAATATGCTTGCTCACTTCTTTTTTCAACTCTTCAATATCAGTTATAACAGAATTTTTCTGGCAAAAGTCATCAACAACTTTCTTATCCAAGATGTCTGTTTTAGAAAGATAAATTATTATTGGCTTTCTTGACTTTTTTAAATTATCAAGCAGTTTCTTCTGGTCTTCCAAAGGATACATTTCTGTCAGGTCAAAGATATATATTATTAAGTCAGCCTGATATTTTATTGCAAGATAAGCCTGCTTCTCAATATTATTCATCTTGTCAGGCCTTGCAAGGGTTCCTGGCGTGTCAATAAACTGGATTTTTTTATTGTTCATCTGCGCATAGCCAAGGTTCAGTCTTTTGGTTGTAAATGCATATGATTTTATTTCTGGCTTGCTTGTTGTTATCTTGCCCAGCAAAGTGCTTTTGCCAACATTAGGAAAGCCTGCAATGCAAACAGTAAAAAGCTGTTTTATCACAGGATACCCTGTTATCACCGTCCTTGCTTTTTCCAGGTGCTCAAGATCTTTGCTTATCTTCCTTACAATAGAACTGATTCTTCCGATAAATGCTTTTTTTTCTCTTGTCAAAGCGTTCAAATGGTCAGCTTTCATCAGCCTTCCACGATAAAGATGTGCCATTTCTCTGATTTTCTTTTGCGCCCAGTCAACACTTGCCAATGTTTTCTTTAGCTTGTCCCTGTCAAGAGTTATTTTTAATAACTGGTCATAGAATTCAGACATATTGTCAAGCGAAGGAAAGTTCTTTGAAATATCCTGAAACCTTAGCACAAGAGAATCCCTGATGATATTGATTTTTTGCAGGTCTTTTGTCTTTGCATTCTGAAAATGAGTATCTTTGAGCTTTTTGCCTTTCCTAGCAGCAGCTTTGCCTAGAGCAGTATCTAAGTAATGCTGTGCTTTCTCTATTCGCTTTATATCTTGGAAGCCCATAATGATATAGAATATAAAAACCTTTAAAAAGCCCTCGATTTTCCATAGACATGACTGAGCGCATCCACTAATGAGGTGTATGCTCGGAGGGTAAAAAAATGGACAACAAAAAACCAAGTTTTTTGAGCCCACAAAAATCACGAGGTGATTTTTGATGGAATATAAAGTAAATTTCGGAGACCCAAAGACAGGCAAAACTGTTAAAAAGGTTATTTCTGACAAAGCAGCAGAGTTTTTTCTAAAGAAGAGAATTGGCGACAAAGTTAAAGGAGATGATTTTGGCTTTGAAGGCTATGAATTTGAGATTACAGGTGGCAGCGACCATTGCGGCTTTCCTATGAGAAAAGATGTGCGTGGTGCTGGAAGGAAAAAAGTTCTTATTGTTAGAGGCACTGGCATTAGAAATAACAAAAAAACCAGAGATGGAAGAAAAGTTAGAAAGACAGTTGCTGGCAGCGTAATTTATGCAAAAACAGCACAGATTAATCTTAAGATTCTAAAGATGGGAGCAAAGCCATTGGCAGAACCTGAGGCTAAAGAAGGAGAAGCAACAGAAACAAAAGTTTCTGAGCCACCAAAGACAAAGTCTTTGGGTGCCAATGATGAATCATTGAGCAAGCCTGCAAAGCAGGCTACACCTGTAGAAGCAAAAAAAGAGGCTAAACCTGAGGCTCCAAAAGAAGAGAAAAAAAAAGAAGTAAAACCAGCTGATAACAAAAAAGTCAAAGAACCTAAAAAGGAAGAAAAACCTAAAGAAGAGCCCAAAAAAGAAGAAAAACCTAAAGAAGAAGAGAAAAAGTAAAATAATTACAGGTATTTTACATAAAATTTTATAAACCAACATAATCTACATCTTTTAAAATGGGACTCAGTGCAAAGGAAAAAAATATTCTTCAATCTATTTGTGTTGGCTCTGAAAACGACCCAAATAAACCTGAGTTTCCACCAGATAATCCAAAATTCCCAGCAACACCAACTTACAGGATTAAAGTTCCTGGTTTTAAGAATGTGTGGTTAAAAGATGAGAGTCATAATCCTACAGGAACTCATAAAGACAGAATGGCCTGGGAGATGATTGTCACTTACAGAGACATTCTTCTTGCAAAAGAAAGAGGCTTGGTTAAAGAAAAACTCCCGCAATTATCAATCATCACTTCTGGCGCCGCAGGTGTTGCAATCCAGACTTTTCTTAATAAATATAATCTTCCGCCTTTAAAATGCCTTGTGGACTTAAGCTTGAAAAAAGAAATTGTTGAGCAGCTGGAAAGTCTTGGTTGTGAACTTTATTTTCTTGACTTATCAAGAAAAGCCCTGAGCTGGAAGGAAATATTAGAATATACTGATAATTCAGATGGAATTGATGTGACTTCAAGCGAAGGCCTGGATCCAAATATTAGGTACTATGATTGGTTTAGCTATGAATGTATTAATCAGTCTCCTGACTATTGCTTTATTCCTTTTGGCAGCGGCCATATTTACCAGAACATTGTAAATATAAGCAAAAAAGAAGTGTCAAGTGCACAACATGACCCGAGATTTAAAGGTAAAGTAGAAACCTTAAGGAATTGTAATTTTATGGGCGCTACTGTTAATGACCCTAACAGCATTGCAGACAAACTTTATGCTCCTCACAGACCTTTTTCAGTTTTTGAAGACCAGTGGATAAGATGCTACCGCCTTCTTGGAGATTGCGGTCAGGATTCTAATGTTTTCCTTGTCAGGGAAAAATTTATTGAACAGGCAATGAAACTGTCTGCAGAGCAAAACATAGTGTGCGAACCTTCAGGAATTGCAGGGCTTGCTCTATTGCTTCAGATGAAAGACAAGATTCCAAATAATAAAAAGATATTAATTGTTAATACAGGAAAAGTAAAAAATCCTTCTAGAAAATAAATTATTCCAGAATTACTTTACAGGATGGCAAGTTTCAAAGTATTCTTTATAAGTGCCTAAAGAGATTAATGTTTCTGTGTTAACAATAATGTTTGAAATGTTTGGTTTTCCTATTTTCTTAAATATGAAATCACTTACAGCAGTCATATCTTTAAATCTTGCTTTTATTATTAAGTCATAAGAACCTGTTACTGGTCTTATTTCTTCCACTGCAGGATCTTGGATTAGAGTACCCAATGTATCCTTAAGACTGGTTTTCTTATGGCTGACAAGCATAATAGCACAGATTGGCAGTCCTATTTCATCATAGTCTACAATAGCCTGATATCTTTTGATTATTTTGTCTTTTTTCAGCTTGTTTATTCTGCTGTAAACTGTAGATTTGTTAAGACCAAGTTGTTTTGCCAGTTGGTAAACTGTTCTGTCAGCATTTTTTTGCAACTCTTTTATCAGTAATAAATCAATTTCATCCATTTTTACATGGGTAACTTCATAATATTTTTAAATTTTGTTATTTTTATTGAATTTTTATTACCTTATTTTTAAATATCCGTAAATTTTCCAGGTTGAAATCAAAAACTTTAAAAATAAGTAGATGAAAACCAATGACATGCAAACAAAAACAATATTTGGTGGTTGCCCGTGGCAACTTAACTGAAAACATTTTCTTAGTTTGCAATATATCAAAAACATTTCACAAAGGCCATAGGTCTAGCTCTATTTCTCTGAAAAACTGGCATTAATGCAATTTCTTATAAAAATTATTCAGATCAAACAATAGACACAAAAAAATAGATAGAAAAAAATAATATGTGAGGTAAATTAAAATGAATAAGACAAATATTAGACGAATAATAAAACCAGATGAGTTTTTTCAAGGAAAGGAAAGAGAGAACATCATAGAAGATTTGACAATGATAGCACGAAATGGGTTTGGCTCAGAGATAACACGCGAAGATGTTGAAAACCATGTTTTGAAAACAGGCATTCTTTATTTAATGTCAAAAAACAATAACAAAATTGGTTTTGCATCTTATGACAGAATGCGGCTTGAAAACAAAGAACTGCTTTACTTGCATGGAATTGTTGTCAAACAGGAACATCAACAAGAAGGGCTATTCTATAAAGTCAACAATGCAGAGATAAGCCAAAACAACTTTGATTTCATTGCCATGCGAACACAAAACCCTGTAATTTATGCAGCAACAAGAAAGATTGTCAAAGATATATATCCTGGCAAAAAACCAATACCTACAGAAATTAAAGAATTAGGGAAAATAGTAGCAGAAGACTTCCTGCAAATGAACAACTTTGACCCTACAACATTTATTGGTAGAGGAACATATAGTGTGAGCTTGTATGGTGCAATACCACAATATGCAAATGCAGAAATAAATGAATTTTTTGACAAGCAATTAAACTTAGATTATGATGCAGGAGACTCTGTGTTGATTGTAGGAAAGCTCAAATAAACGAAAATAAGCGTTTATTCCAGCAACTTTATAAACTATTTTTATTTTATTATTTTAAACACAAAAATTCGCAAAATGGCAGAAGCTAAAATAAGAAATGAAATCATAAAACTAACATCTGACTTAATTAGATTCAAGAGTATTAAATCAGAGCCAAATGAGTTGTATAAAATAATTAATTTCATAATCAAGTATTTTTCAAAAGACCAATCCAAACTAATCATAAAAAAGTACAATAAGAACAAAAAGCCGTCAATTGTAATTCTGCCCAAAGGAGTAAAAAAGCCAAAGCTCTTGTTTCTATCGCATGCTGATGTTGTTGAAGCTGAGAGTGAAAAAGACTTTATTCCAAAAGTACAGGGCAACAAACTGTTGGGCAGAGGAAGTGCTGATATGAAAGCAGGCCTTGCCATCTCTATGGTTCTATTTAAGAAATATCACAAAACAAAATCAATTGGGTTAATGATTACCACAGACGAAGAGCTCGGAGGGCATAATGGTGCAGGATATGTATCAAAACTTTACAAAACTGATTTCATTATAGCTTCTGAACCAACATATCTTAACATTGTAATCAAGGAAAAAGGAGTTATCTGGTTAAAACTTATTGCAAAAGGAAAAGCATGCCATGGTTCAAGACCTTGGTTAGGAGAAAATGCAATTGATATTCTTATTAAAACATATGAAAAACTCAGAAAAAAGTTTCCTCATATAAATAAAGACTGCTGGGAAACAACTATGAATCTTGGAGTTATACAAGGAGGCAAAGCGCCAAACATAGTAGCTCCAAGTGCTGAAATGAAAATTGATATCAGATATATTGAGAAATACAAGGCTCTCGAGCTTGTTGAGCAAATCAAAAAATTAGTAACTGACAAAAGAGTCAAGCTGGAAATAATTGAAGCAGAGCCAATGATGCTTACAGCTGAAAATGATAAAAAAGTTTTATTGCTTGCAGAATGCTTTAAAGAGATTACAAAAAGAAAAGCAAGTATATTAAAAGAGCACGGAGCAAGTGACGCAAGATTCTTTAGTGAGAGAAAAATATCCTGTGCTGTATTTGGACCATCTGGCCACAACTATCATGGCAGGAATGAATATCTTGATATTGATTCTACAGTAAAATGCTATGCTGTGCTTGAAAGATATGTGCAAAAGCACACTTAGAAGGCAAAATTAATAAATCAGCAAGATTTCTTATGATTTAGGTGAGGTAATTGTTTAAAAAAGAAGTAATCAAATTGCTGGCAAAGCCAACAGGACTGCCAGAAGGAGAATTAGACAGCTTAATAGAGATACCTCCAGATTCCAAGATGGGTGATTTTGCTTTTCCCTGCTTTGTTCTTGCAAAGAGCATGAAAAAAGCTCCCAATGCTATTGCAGAGGAGCTTGCAAAAAAGATTAAGCCAAAAACTCCAATTTCTGAAGTAAAAGCAATTGGGCCTTATCTTAATTTCTTTGTTGACAAAAACAAGATGGCAGAGAATGTTATTAAAGATATAATTAAATGTGATGTATGTTATGGCAGCCTTGCTCCAAAAAAGAAAAAAGTCATGGTAGAGTATCCTGCACCAAACACCAACAAACCTTTACATCTTGGCCATGTGCGTAATATGCTTCTTGGCAGCAGCATCTGTAATATATTGGGTTTTGCTGGTTATGAAGTAATACCTGCGAACTTGGTTAATGACAGAGGCATTCATATCTGCAAGTCAATGCTTGCTTATCAAAAATGGGGAAACAACAAAGCACCTGACAAAAAATCAGACCATTTTGTTGGTGAATATTATGTTCTTTATTCAAAAAAACTTGGCGAGCATCCTGAGCTTGAAGAAGAAGCAAAGGAAATGCTGAGAAAATGGGAAGCAGGAGATAAAGAAGTTCTTGCTTTGTGGAGAAAGATGAATAAGTGGGCTCTTGACGGTTACAAGCAAACCTATGCATTGTTTGATGTTCATCATAAAAAAACATATTATGAATCTGAAACTTACAAGCATGGCAAAGAGATTATTCTTGAAGGTCTGAAAAAAGGCTTGTTCTATAAGGATGAAGAAGGAGCAATTGTAGCTAACCTTGAAAAAGACAAGCTTGGAAAAAAAGTCATGCTAAGAGCAGATGGAACAAGCGTGTACATAACCCAAGACCTTTATCTTGCAAAGATTAAGTTTGATGATTTTAAGATGGACAAGTCAGTTTATATTGTTGCTAATGAACAAATCTATCATTTCAAAGTCTTGTTCAAAGTATTGGACATGCTTGGTTTTGCTTATGCAAAGAATTGTTACCACTTGGCATATGGTATGATTTATCTTCCTGACGGAAGAATGAAGAGCAGAGAAGGAAAAGTTGTAGAAGCTGATGACCTTGTTGAAGAAATGAAAGGAGTTGCAGAAGCTGAGATTAAGAAAAGACATAAAGACCTAGATAAAAAAGAAGTTGACAAAAGAAAAGAAATCATTGGAATGGGAGCATTAAAGTTCTTTGTTCTAAAATTTGACCCTATGAAAGATTTTGTTTATAATCCCGAGGAAAGCATAAGCTTTGAAGGAGAAACAGGACCTTATGTTCAGTATGCTCATGC
Source organism: Nanobdellota archaeon (assembly GCA_018819305.1). Lineage (GTDB taxonomy): Archaea > Nanobdellota > Nanobdellia > Woesearchaeales > SM23-78 > SM23-78. The sequence continues at coordinate 14,515 of JAHJQO010000027.1, read as the reverse complement.
GCGTATTTGCTCAATCCTAAGAAAAGAAGCAAATGAATCAAAGTTCAATCCTGAAAAAATAAAAAAGTTTGAGTTCAACAATGAAAAAGAATTCAGATTGATTAAGCTAATGGCAAACTTCAGCAATGCTGTGAATGATGCTGCTGAGAACTACAAGCCAAGCCTGATGGCGAGATATGTTCTTGACCTTGCACAAGCATTTAATGAATTCTACCACGAATGCCCTGTGCTCAAAGCAGAAGGCAAAGAAAAAGAATCAAGACTAGCGCTTATTTATTCTGTTAAAACAGTTCTCAGAAATGCATTAGATTTACTTGGTATTAAGTCTCCTGAAGAGATGTGAATACATAAATCATTTAACTCTTATGTTTTCTCAAAGAAAGCTTTTTCAGTGCATCAATATAATTGCCTTTCTTGTAAAGTCTGTCCCATTTTCTTACTATGCCGCCAGCATATGTCTTAATTACAAGTTTTTTCCACCCCTTGGCTATATCATGGCAAGCATTATTCCATGATTCATGAAAAATATTTCTTTTTGGCAAGAACTTAATGTTTATGTTAATATTTTTTCTTTTTTGATTCAAATTATAAAAAAATCTTCTTGTATATAACATACTGAAATTAACAGGAAGACCAAATGAGAAATCATAAATCCAGTTTATCCAGTTTCCAAAATTAATATTCCTGGTAAAGAAATTTCCAGAATATCTTTTTTTCATTAATGCCAATGGAAAATTCTGAAGTTCGAATACATCAAGACCTTTCTCAGGTACATAGCACAAGAACAATCCATCATACTTATCCCATCCAATAACATCAAGAGGAGGAATCCTGTTTTCATGTTCCAACTTATAGCGAAGATCTGAGCCTGGCAAAGGAACAGCATTAAACACCTGAATCGTGTCTATTCTTGCTTTTCCAAAGAATCTTGCATATTCTTTTGCTTTTTGCTTTAAAGTAAGCTCTGACTTAAATTTCGAATCCTCAAAAGTAGGATAGCCAAAAATAAACATGCCGTGCAAATGAAAAATATCTGAAAGTATCCTTGACCTCTTAACGAGTTTTTCAACAGTAACTCCTTTTCTCATAGCCTTTAGTTCCTCATTAATCGGACTCTCATAGCCAATAGCAAGAGATGAAATCCCTGCATACTTCATAGCCTCAAGAAGTTTGGGGTTTTCTGCAATTTCAGTTCTTACCTGCACCATGATATCAAATTTCTTTTTGTGTTTAACCTTATAATCTCCTATGAGTTTGCACAAATCTATTGTTTCATTAATATTCTGTGCAAAATTATCATCAGTAAAAAAAAAGCTTTTTTGACCGTCTTCAACCATGTGTTTAAAGTAATTAAAAGTTTTTTCAATAGAAATTGCCTTGTATCTGCCATATTGCTTGTTAACAACACAAAACTCGCATGTGAAATTACATCCTCTTCCCCTGTTAATAGGAAAGCTGGAAAGTTTCTTATTCATAAATTTCATAATACTGATATCAGGGTCTAGCAAAGAATCTAAATCATTAATAGGCTGTCTTTTTCCTGTGAACACATAATTATTATGCTCATCGAAAAAGCTAATTCCGAGAATTTGCTCAAGATTCTGTTTATAATCAACAACAACTCCATTTTTAAGAATGACTTTGAGAAGCTCTTGTGCTGTTTCTTCTCCTTCACCATGCACAACAATATCAATGCCTGAATTCAAAGCTTCTTTAGGCAGGCTATCAACATGGCTTCCGCCTGCAATTGTCGTAACACCTAAAGATTGATATTGCTGAGCCACCTCAAACATTCTGGGAATTGAGTTGCTCATCCCACCATATAACATTGCTATACTAGCAGGTTTTAACTTCTGAATAGCAACATGGTCAGGCATCTTATTTTTATCAACAGGACCTTTGTAATTGTTTTCATCAATTACATAAATATCAAATTCAGAATTCTTGTTTATATTTGCAAGTACTGAAAATATGCCTACAGGAGGCATTCTGATTTTTCCATAAATGTTCTGCTTAGTATGCGCAGGGTACTGTGGTATAACCCCTATTATTGTGGGATTTTCTTTTTGAGAATTCAAAAAAACACCTCTTTTTTAGAGGCAATAATTATATATTTATAAGTTCTTTCTTTTTATAAGGTGATAGAACTAATAAAGAAGCATGCCTGGATTTAAGATATAAATTTTAATTAAAAAAACCAAAAACTTTATATATTACAATGTATTAACATTGTATTACGATGGTTATGCAACTCGTAACATTCAAACTACAGCAAGATATCATTAAAAAGATTGATACTATTCTTAAACCAAAAAAATATAATAACAGGACAGAGTTCATAAGAGAAGCAATCAGGGATAAACTCAACAAAATAGAAGACCAATACTATGAAGCAAGACTAAGAAAATACCTTGGTGCGGGCAGGAAAAAAGGCCAGCCGCAAACAACAGATGCTGAGATGAGAAATATAAGAGAAGAAGTAAGTAAGGAATTAATCAAGAAATGGGGTTTAGAGTAAATCTTCTGGTTTTTTAACATTTAAAAACAGGTTTAATTCTAAAAAATGCTTATCCCGAGTTACAAGTACAGCACCATGATTTCTTGCTAGTATTGCATGAAGAACATCATTGAAATAAACTCTTGTTTTTTTGCTCAAAAAATAAGCTTCTTTTTTCTCAGATTCAGATATATTTATCTTAATTAACAATCTTCTAGGAAGAATACTAAAAATGTTTTTGATGTCATGTTCAGAAATTCGTTTTCTTAGTTCTATTTCAACAACTTCTGAATAAAGAATAATATCTTTATCTTTTATTATCTTATTAACCAACCCCAAAGCCCACTCTCCTAAAGGCCTGAACTTATCTTTTCTATTCTCCCAGTAATCAAGCCAGATACATGTATCCAAGTAATATTTATTAGGCATGAAAAGAAAAGTTATTAACTCATTTAAATAATGTTATTAGAAAAAACCGGAAGAAAAAGATTAGCATTCGGAAAGTTTACATCTCATCTGGCAAGAAGCTCTCTCCATATTCTTTTTCTATGTAAACTGTGTCAAAGCTTCTTATTAATGGAAACTTGTTCTTCATCTCCTTCATGATGTGATGGAATTCATCATAGTTTTTTACTTCAAATTCTAGTTCTAAGTCCCAGGCACCTATGCTTTGTGAGACGCCAAGGATGCATGGTAATTGATAACAATAAGTTAAGAGTTGGTTTTCCTTTTTCGTAGTTTTATTCTGATAATAGATAAATGATTTGCAATAGTTAATACCCAATTTCTTCTTATTAATCGATGTTCTATAAGCACCTATTATCCCTTTATTTTGTAATTGTTTTATTCTATATATTACTCTTGAACTAGATTCTCCTAATTTCTCTGCTATTTCTATTACTGGCATTCTAGCGTTTTTATTAAGCAAAATCAGTATATTTTTATCAAGCTTATCTATTTGATTATTTTCTACTTTCCCCCCTATCAACCAAGAAACATCTTTTTCATCATTCAAAATCCATTTCCTGTGATGAATGGTTGCTTTGTTAAAAACAGTTATTTGTCTGTTAAGCACATTATCACTGAACTTGTTCATGAAATCTGTCAGGATGCTATCAAAATCTTCTATGTCATTTGAGCCAGTTCCAAATATCAAATCCCATTTACCACTGCATGATATAACCCAAAGAATATTTGACTGCGAGACTAAAAAATCCCAGATCTCTTTTTCTTTATCTTTGGTAACGCTTCTTAGTTGTATGTATATTTTATGAGTGGCATAGCCTAATTTAGAAACATTTATATGAGGAAAAAAAGAAATAATTATTTTATTATTTAATAGTCTCTTAATACGATAATTAACAACCTGCTTACTTAGTCTTACTTTTTTCCCTATTCCTGAATCGCTCTGCCTGCAGTTTAGATCTAACTGGTTCAAGATCTTCCAGTCCTTTAAATCTAACTTTATACTCATATGTTTACATAATAAACTAATATTTATAAATATTTTTATTTTGACAAAAAAATTGATGAAAAATTTTATATAATAAAAAGTAATCACTACCTAACAATAACTGAATTGTATCAACCTTTAGCCTGGAATTTTTTAATTCCGGGCGTTTTTAAAACTTAGGGATAAAATGACTAACAAATATTTAATTTCAAAATTTCCAAAAGAAAGCATACCTGATGGCATAATACTTGTCCACCCAACTAAAAATTTAATAAAAAGATTGGAAAGAGAACGAAAGATAATAGACAGGTATTTAAAAAATGAAAGAAACAAAACATTCAAAAAAATTGCTTGGAACACTAATTACTGAAAGCTGGTCATATCACTCTATCTTTGGTACTGGCAGTGATTATGGAACAAGGGCTTGTGTTTATTGTCCAGGAAAAAATCTAGCAGTTCTACTAATAACAAGAGATAGAATGATTGGTGCACAAAACACAATCTGGGAACCTTCGGATAAAGAAGATCATTATTATGATGAACAAAAAGCAGACATCCGCAGAAAAGAAATAAATTATGCAACATCTTTAGAAGAACAAATAAGAATATTTAAAGAAACCAGACAAGGTAATCAAGAGAAAAACAGCCTAACAAAGGATGGTTATGGTTACTCTGACTTCAAAATAAAGAATGTTTCCCTACTCCATGAAGAGATAAAGTTATTACAAAATCCAAACACAGAAAAAGGCATACTCTACAATTTGTTAGAAAAAATAATTGAATAAGCAAAAATTTATTAACAAACAATTTTTTCTTAATCATCATGAACCTCTCTAAGTACAAGGAAAAGATTCCTGAAAAAATATACGCGCTAATTGAAAAGCGCGGTTTTCTTGAACTCAGGCCCTGCCAGACAAAAAGTATAAATGCAGGTCTTTTCCAGGACAAAAACTTATTGGTTTGCACGCCAACTGCAAGCGGAAAAACTCTTGTTGCTGAGCTGGCTTTTCTTAATGCAATTTTGCATGATAAAGGCAAGGCAGTTTATGTTGTTCCATTGAGGGCTCTGGCAAGCGAAAAGTACAAGACTTTTAAAAGAGATTATCCAAATATCAATACTGCGATTAGTTCTGGTGATATTGACAGTGCTGATTCTTATCTTGAAAGATATGATTTGATTATTACAACCAGTGAAAAGTTTGATTCCTTAATAAGACACAAAGCAAACTGGCTGAGACAAGTTAAGACAGTTGTTATTGATGAAATCCATTTGCTAAATGACCCTAGAAGAGGACCAACACTAGAAGTGCTTATCACAATCCTAAGAAATAAGTTAAAAAACATGCAGTTAATTGGATTAAGCGCTACAATTGGTAATCCTGAAGAGCTTGCAGAATGGCTTGATGCAAAACTAGTTATTGATCATTGGAGACCTATAAGGCTTGACAAAGGTGTTTATCTGGATGGTGAAGTTGAATTTAAATAATAAAAACTAAGATGATTCTCTAAGTAATCGCAAATTATAAAAACAAAACCATAAATCTTATTTAAGGGGTGTATGAAATGGGTGAGTATGAAGATATAGTGCTGAGCAAGTATTCTTTTGATGAAATCAAATCTATATTCTCTGAAAAAAATATTATCAGAACTTGGCGCTTGTGCTGGGTTGCACTTGCAGAAGCAGAGCATGAACTTGGTCTAAAACAAGTAACCAAGCCAATGATTGCTGAGATGAAAAAAAATATTGATAATATTAACCTTACTGTCCGGAAGAAGAAAGAAAAAGAAACAAGACATGATGTTCTTGCAGAAATATACACTTATGGATTAGTATGCCCTAAGGCCAAAGGTATTATTCATCTGGGCGCCACCTCACAGTTTGTTAAAGACAATACAGACCTTATTCTTCAATACAATGCCTTAAAGATAATACAAACTGATTTGATTTCTCTGCTGAAAAACTTTTACACACTTATTCAGAGAACAAAAAAGATTCCAACTTTAGGTTATACTCATTTTCAGCCTGCACAGCCCACCACTCTGGGAAAAAGATTTAGTGTTTATGCACAGGATTTTCTAATGGACTTGCAGGAACTGAATACTCTCTTAAATAATTATACAATCCGAGGAGCTAAGGGAGCTACAGGAACCCAGGCATCTTATCTCAAGCTTTTCGGAGATTCAAAAAAAGTAAAAAAACTTGACCTGCTTGTTGCAAAGAAACTGGGTTTTGCCAGGACTTTTCCTGTCAGCACACAAACTTATACAAGAAAGTACGACACAAAGATTGCTTCAGTGCTGGCTTCTATCTGCTCAACTGCAAAAAAATTCGCAACAGATATTCGGTTAATGTCAAACTTGGGAATAATTGAAGAGCCTTTTGGGAAAAAACAAGCAGGCAGTTCTGCCATGCCATACAAACGCAACCCTATGAAATCTGAGCGTATCTGCTCTCTTTGCAGAAAAGTAATAAATAATATGGCTGACTTTTATGAAGTATATTCTGAGCAATGGCTGGAGAGAAGCCTTGATGATTCTGCATGCAGAAGAATTGATATTCCGCAGAACTTTATGCTTGCAGATTATATCTTAAGGAATCTTGCTGAAATTGTTGATGGTCTTGTTATTTTTGAAAAACAGTCTGAAAAAATAATGCAGCAGGAGCTTCCCTTCCTTGCAACAGAAGATATTCTTATGGAATGCGTTAAAAAAGGCAGTGACCGGCAAAAGATTCATGATATTATCAAAAAGCATGCATATGAAGTCACAAAGAACATTAAACTCAAGGGAAAGCAGAATGACCTTATTCAAAGACTGGCTCAGGATGCGCGCATCCCTCTTAAGATGAAAGAATTAGAAAAAATTCTCTCAAGCAAAACACTTATTGGATTATCTGTTGAACAGGTTGATGATTTCTGTAATGAAAATTTAAAACCAGTAATTCAAAATTTAAAACCAATTATTAAAATGAGGTAAAAAAAATGACAACACATGGTAAATCAACAGTTCTTATTGGACTGCAGTATGGTGATGAAGGAAAAGCAAGAGTGATGGACACCTTACTCAAAAATTATGATATTGTTGCAAGATTTAATGGCGGCGCTAATGCAGGCCACACACTAAAAGTAGGTGATGTTGAGATTGCACTGCATCAGATTCCCTCTGGAATTTTTTACAAAGACATGATGTTATATGTTGGAAGCGGATGCGTTGTTAATCCTGAAAAAGTGATTAGAGAAATTGAAGAGATTCAATCTAAAGGACTAGAGATAAGCAAAAGACTTTTCATATCAGGCTATGCAACCCTTATCCAGCCTCATCATTTATTGTTTGATGAAATTTATGGCAAGCATATAGGAAGCACAAAGAACGGCATAGGGCCTGCTTATGCTGACAGGGCTATGAGAGCAAAGCACAAGGAGATAAAAAACATCAGATTTGGAGATTACCTGGCAGATCCTGACACGTTCAAGGAAATGGCCCGCAATGCATTGACTAAGATGATTGAAAAGCACGGAGTGAAGAATCTTGACGCTGATGCTGAGATAAAGAAATTCCATGAGAATGTTTTTGCGATAAAAGATTATCTTTGTCATGATCCTTTGATGATTGAGAACCTTATTCGCAGTGGCAAGAACATATTTTTTGAAGGCGCCCAGTCTGTAATGCTGGATGTGGTTACTGGAATGACTCCTTTTGTTACTTCAAGCAGGACAATTGCAGCAGCAGCTTATACAGGAGGAGATTTATCTATCAGATATCATGAAAAGACTCTTGCAGTTGCAAAAGCAATCATGTCAAGAGTAGGCAATGGCCCTTTTGTTTCAGAGTTTGGCGGTGAAAGGTCAGAAGCATACTGCGCAGAAGGAGATGGGTTTGACCATGTTAAGGAAAAAGAATATGCAGACAGCAATCCTGAAGAGCTCCTGAAATCAGATGATAAGCTTGAAATTGGTAAAGGACTTAGAATGCTTACTGGCGAGTACGGCGCCACCACCAAAAGGCCGAGAAGAATTGGTATGCTTGACCTTGTAATGCTGAGACAGAACTGCAAGCTAAATGGTGTTGATGAATTATATATAAACAAGTTTGACTGCCTTATGCATTACAGCAAAACATCATTGCCAGGCATTCCTCTTGTTGTTGCTTATGATCTCGATGGCAAAAAAATAAATTATATGCCTGCTTCTGTGAGTGAAAACAGAAGAGTAAAGCCGGTTGTCGAATATGTTCCTGCATTTAAAAATGATATTTCAGGAATTAGAAATTATGATGATTTGCCTCAAGAAGTAAAAGACTTAATCAAATTTATTGAAAAGCATGTCGAAAGCAAGGTGTGCGGTATTGGAGTAGGTCCAGAAAGAGAACAATTTGTGACGATTTGCTGAGCTACATATTATTTATTTTTAATATTTGAATTATTTTTATTTTTTAGCCAAACAGAATATTCATCAGCATCATTAAATATTTTTTTTATTTCTTTTTTGTTTATATGACACTCTTCAACCTTTGATTCTCTGCAGACAGGCGGCCGTTCAGAATAGATTTTACAGTTGCCGTTTTCATCAAGCTGCTTGCACTGTGTATTGAACTGGACATTCCATGTATTGTCAGTATCAATGTAAATTTTTACATCCTTATGGTACAGATAACATAAAATATTTTCATATTCTTCTTTTGTCTCAGGAGTGTCAATTTCCACAACAAGAATCTTACAGCACGCTCCAGGGCACTCTTCACATATTATCATCTTTAGAAAATTAATTATCTTCTTTGTTTGCCTTAGTTTCCTCTTCTTTCTTGCAAAGCTCCTGATATTCCTCACATGTTTTCAGCCATTCTTTATATTCTTCAGGAGATTTGAAGTGAACTTTCATATCATTAAATTCATGATCACAATTTTCTATGGAATATTCAGTACAAATAGGAGGCTTTTCATCATAAGCATTGCACTTTCCATTTCCATTAAGATGCATACATTTGGAATCAAACCTGACATTCCATTGGTCTTCTTCAGGATTATCTTCATCTTGTTCAATAAAAACACTGATTCCAGGATGATATAAGTACCACGATATATCCTCATAATCGTCCTTATTCTCAGGAGTTTCTATCTCTACAACTACCATTGTACAACAAGTTCTATTTCTACATTTTTCACATGTTATCATTTGCCTTCTGCCTCTGCTATTATTTCCCGGGCAACTCCATCTGGTATTGAGACGCTTTTATATCGAGTGAACATAATCATAGTGTCATAAGATATTATAAAGTCAGATAGTGCGTCCCTTATTTTCAACAGTATTGTTCGAAATTCCTCGTTATCCTGTGCATATATATGGAGTTCAAAATCCCATTTGCCTATGCATCTCACAACATAGGTTATATGCGGGATGGTTATCATTTGATTTAAAAATTTTTTCTCTTCTATATCTGGCAAACGCTTTAAATCAAGAATTAATTGGTACCAGTTAAATCCCATTGTTTTCAGGCTGATTCTTGTCTTGAAATCTGTTAATATCTTTCTCTGGACAAGATTTTTCACTCTGTATCTTATGGTGTCAGCTGAGCTGTCTAGTTTTTGAGCTATTTCAACAAAGCTTGCTCTGGAATTTTTTTGAAGTTCCTGCATAATCTTCATATCTAAAGCATCTATTTTTTCTACTGATTTGTCAGATGCAAACTCAGACCACACATTTTTTAGCCGGTCATAGTCTTTTTTGCCCAGAAGGTCAATATAAAAATTTTGCAGACTTACAATAATATTTGTGTCATAAGATTCTAGGTTCTCTCCAATTTGCTCTATTATATCTTCAAGTTGCTTGTGAAAATCCATAATATTTTTTGAGGACATTGAAAATGCCATATCCCATTTACCTTCACACACAACAACCCACCGCGTGAAAGGATGGTCTGCCAAAAGCTTTATTATTCTGGATTCTGTTTTTTCTGTAAGTTTTCTTAATCTTAAATAAACTCCAAAAGTTGAGTAGCCAAGTTTTGTCAAATCGCAGTGTATTGTGAAATCTTTTATGATTCCGTTCTTCATCATTGTTCTTATCCTATAATCAACAACTTGCTTTGATAATCCAACGCGTGACGCTATCTTAGATAATGGTGTTCTGGCATCCTCCTCAAGTACTGAGAGAATTTTTTTATTTTTTAGGTCTAATTTCATCTTATTTTGGTCAATAGCTTAGCATGTTTTTAAATCTTACTCTTATGTCAAAGAATTTTCGCAAAAAATTTCATATAAAGTTATCACATAAGATAATTAAATAACGAAAAGGAAGTGTATGAAATACTGCAACCTTGAAAAGAGAACAATATAAAAAAAAGAGTTGAAAAAAATAGATACTGGCTTGATGGGGAAAAAGAGATGATCACCCCTTCATTAAAACATGAATAAATTATTTTTAAATTTCATTTATATAACCCTAAATTCTATTTATTGATTATCACTTAAAATAATACCTATTTCTGCGCACATATCAAAAAATACTTCTAAAAGGTTTTATATACTGTAACTACTATATAGTAATTAGATGAAAATGAAATACGAAATATTACTACCAGAAGCTGAGTGGGCAGAAGGTTTGCAAAAACACTACAAACTGCATCGTCCAGAAAGCCAAGGAATTGAAAAATATCTGTTGTAGAATGTTCAACAACAAATATTTATATAAATAATCACTCTATAGTGATTAAAAATAAAAGAGGCGATGAAAATGAAAATAACTCAAAGAGTCAAGAAAATCATGGCAACAGGAATGCTATTGACAACATTAGCAACAGTCACACCTGTCATTGCAAGCACAAAAAAAGAAGCACCAAAAGTAAAGAAAGGAAGCTTTGCAATAGCACCTACTTTCTCACTAAAAGAAGATTATGGTGCAGTAAGGCTTTCAGGAGGAGGAGAAGTGTCAGGAGTAGATGTAGGTGGTTTTCTAGACGTATACGGAACTAAAGAAAGACCATTTGACTTCCAAACTCACTTTGGTAAAATTACGGCAAGCAAAAGCATAGCAAAGGGAATTGATGCAGCCGAGAGTACACGACAATGAGTGGTGGAAAAGACGAGATCAGAGCAGGAGTGTCACACTCAGGAAAGCTAGGAAAAGGAGGATACACAGTAAATATGTACCCCATCACTCCAAAAGGTAAAGGAGTACATGTAGGTGTGTTTGTAGGTCAGGACATTACTGAGAGACTAACTGGATCCACATTCCTAACATCAGACTTAGGAGCAAAAACCTACTATGGTGAAACTGAGTTCACATATGGACTAGGACCAGACTTCAGTTTCCTACTGCAAGCAAGATATGGAGGCAAATTCGGAGAAAAATTCCAGCCAGAAGTACATGCAGGGTGCCAAGTCAGGTTCTAAACCTGACTAAATTATTTTTTCATTTTATCATATATACTGAGGAGGTAAATGAAAATGGGGGAAGAACTCGAAGCAATTATCGAGCACGACGGCGATGAAAAGTATATCATTGCCCATGTAGGAGAAAATGGCAGCATGAAAAAAGTACTTGTTTCACTGCCATGCGAATACCACAGCGGTATCGCAAGAGAATACAAAGGCAGACAAAATGGAAATGCAGACAGTGTCTGCATTGAAGGAGGTGGAATCCTCACCATTGACAGGCAGGCAAAGAAAATCCATACCTATGGAACCAGCGGAGGATTTGGAAGACCAGACATTGATGAAGTCAGAAAAATTCTCAAGCATGAATTTCCAGAATATGAAATTGATGCCACAGTAACAAGTTATATCAGAGGATAAGTACAAAAATTATTTTTTTACAAAATTAATGCAAAAAACAAATGAGGTAGAAAAATGAGTCTTGAAGAAAAGATGGTAGAATCAGGAATCAAGAAGATTCTAATAGCAGACGACACATCAAGCAATCTAGAGGCTGCAAAAGAATACTTTTCAAGCCTTGAAAAGTATGGAATAAAGACAGATTACGCAAGCAGTGCAAAACAAGCAAAAGAAAAAATACAAGCTGCTTACAAAAGCAAGGAAAAATATTCTGTTGTTATTAGTGATATGGTAATGGAAGATCCCCATAGCGGATTGCAAGTAGTCAGAGAAGGATTCAAGCACCAGACTTTTAGCTTTATAGCAACAGGAAGGAATTATCATAAATCTGACCGTGAAGCTCATGGACCTTATACACAACTTGAGCCAATGCTTGGAACAATAAGCGGAAAAAAAGAAAAACCAGAAGTCTGGAAAGAAATTTTTGGCAAAACCTTGGAACACATCACAGGAAAAGCCAAACCAACAATTGCCGCACTGGAAAGATATCATAAATATGCTGGAAAGCCATCAGATGAAATAGCAGATATGTTGATGGATTTGTATAAATCTAGTTCAGAATAATGATAAGTAGGGGGTAAAAAAATGAAAGTTTCAGAACTAAAACAAGTCAAAAAACAAGCAGAACAGCAATACAAGAAATACGAGCATGAGCCAGACTACTATCCACAAACCCAAAGCACACTCGGAGTTATAATGATTGGAGATATAGCTGTGAGCAAAGGTCAGTATGAAAGAGCATATGAGAGCTATTGGGAAGTGCTTAGGAGAATAGAGTGCTTTCCTCTCGGAGGGCAAAAGATAGATGAAGCTGAACCTGAAGAGTACAAACAATATGCACTCACAAGACTGGAAAGACTTGTCAAAAAAATTGATCAAGACAAGACATTTACAGTGCATAAATACAAGCACAGACATTATGGATTAGGTGAAATAAAAGATTTAGCAAAAGAACTGATTGAAAAATACAATAAAAGGTGAAAAAATGAGTTATCAAACCCAAACTGAAATTGCAAAGTCTGATAAGACACTTGAAGAAGAAATAAAGGAAATAGAAAATAAATTTCCAGAGATTACAGATCGCCTGAAACCTTATAGTGGAAGTCAAGGCCTGACACATTGGGAAAGTAGGATTATAATGATTTCTTATGATGAGAACGACAAGTATCAGCAAGTGATTGCTGAATGGAATGAATGCGAATATATAAAAGAAGACTTGATTCGCACTTACAAATGGTTTACTGAATACACAAAAGAAAAAGACAGCTCAGATAGCAAACTTCAAGAGAGAAATACAATAATGATGAATCAGATTGCAAACATGTATGAATAATTAGAAAATTATTTTTGCTTTGTTAACCATTTCCTAAATTCTTCAAAAGCCAATTTTCTATGAGATGTCTTGTTTTTTTCTTCAAATGACATTTCTGCAAAGGTTTTGTCATATCCTTCTGGCATGAATATTTGATCCCATTGGAAACCTTGATCGCCTCGAGGACTGACAATACTGCCAATCACTCTACCTTGGAACACAAAAGGCTCTTTTTCAGGCTCACAATAACCAATGCATACTAAAGCAGTTGCAGAAGTATCATCATATTTAAGTGCAAGTTCTGCTAAGCCGGGAATTCCTATTTTTTTTACAAAATCTTTAACATATGGTCCTGGCAATCCATTAAGAGCATCAAAGCAAAGAGAAGTGTCTTCTACAAAAACAGCTTTGCCACTTTTCTCAGCTGCAATCTTTGATTTTTCTTTCACAATCTCTTCAGGCTCACCTTGCAATTCAGGCAGGTCTATTTCTATCTGTTCAACATCAAAGTCTTTTAAGATGTCTTTAGCTTCTTTGAATTTATTCTTGTTTCCTGTAACAAAATGTATTTTCATGTATGAGCCTGAAGGGATTCGAACCCTCACTATCCGGTCCGAAGCCGGACGGTCTATCCATTAGCCTACAGGCCCAATAAGTTATGTAGAGCTAAAACTGTTTTTAAATACTTTGATTTTTATGAAAATTTCAATAAGAAAAAGAATAAAAACCTTATTTTTTTGCAAGTGTAATCTCAATTATAGACACTCGTACGTCTCGTCCTTCCTTGTTTTTGAACTCTTCAGAGTCGATGTTTATTCCTTTGAGCTCTATCTGGTCTTTCATAAATCTCTTCATTGCCACTTCTGAAATGTCTACCGCCCTGCTTATGAACTTTCCTCTTGCCTTCACTATTACTTCTTTTGCTCCTTTGGTGGTGAATTGCACTACAACACTAGTTACATAGTTCATAAAAGGCTTATTGCCAATAAAGATAGAGTTGTCTTCTGCCATGCTCATCCCCCCTTTTGTAATTGGTGTCTTTACTTACTTTGCTTGTGATTTCATTATTCTCGTCACATAACCTGCAATAATGTTTCTGAGCTTTTTTGACTGCACTTCTATTAATTCAGACACTTTAATCTTGTTGTCCTCATAATTAGTGTTAAATCTGTCTCTATGCTCTTCTAATAACTGCTGAGTTACTGCCTTCACTAGTCTTGTCTTTATTCGTCCCATAATAAAAGAATGAGAACTTAGAATGGTTTATAAAGGTTACTGAAAGCAAAGCTCCATCCATTAAATGATTTTGTATTCTTTTGTGGTTTAATAGGAAGGATTCGTATTTTTATTGAAAAAGTTACTTTTTTCTTGGAAAAAGTAACTTTTTGTTTTTAGAATGTTTCATTTTATGCTTTTTCTTTTATA
>JAHJQO010000026.1 GCA_018819305.1 Nanobdellota archaeon | reverse complement strand
ATGCTGGAAAATAACAAGAGCAAACACAACAAACTCCAAATACTACAAAACAGTTGACGAATTACAAGACTCTTTAGAGAATTTCTGGAATAAACATTTTTTTAAGCTAAATTTTATTAATTACTTATGTCGCTGACTAAATACCAAAAAGTTTTAAAAACCCCTATTATTCACATGATTGAAAGGATTAGGAAACCAGACTCTATTAGTATTCAATAAATGCCACGGTCGCATAGTCTGGTATTGCGCAGATCAAAGAAAATAGTCAAGTTTTCCTTGAGTGTAAGATTGCTAATCCTGTGGGGCAACCCATCGCCGGTTCAAATCCGGTCCGTGGCGTAACGAAGTGGAGCCGCGGGAGGGCTCAAAAACTGTTTTTAGTTTTTGGTGTCCGGTCCGTGGCGTGACGTTCACAATGACCAATATCATCAAGCAAAAAATCAGTTTTGAAGAAGTGAGCAGGCTTTGCCATGCTCTGGCTGAGAAAGTTGAGAAAAATGGTTTTAAGCCTGATTTGATTGTTGGCATTTCCCGCGGTGGCTGGGTGCCTGCAAGCCTTGTCAGTGATTTTCTTAATGTTGGATTTGTTGTTAGTGTTGGTGTTAAAAGTTATGCTGCTGTTGGTGTTAAGAAACAGCCTATCATCAGAGAGAACCTTGGTATGGATATCCAGAACATGAATGTATTGGTTGTTGACGACATTGTTGATACTGGTGAAACCCTTAAACTGATAAAAGATCATCTGGAAGATTTGGGAGCTTCTGAAATCAAAAGTGTTGTAATGCATCTCAAGCCTTGGGCAAAAATTAAACCTGATTATTTTGTTGAAGAAACCACAAACTGGCCTGTCTATCCTTGGGAGTCTGCAGAGGATGAGAGAAAATTATAATATTTATTGAAAAACTTAACAGTAAAAAAAAATTCTACAAATAATATGTTTTCCAAAACATTTTTATATTAAAGAATTATTGCAATAGATGGTGTAATTATGGAAAATAGAATACGTGTTGGAGTTCTGATTTTCAATGAAGGCAAATTATTATTAATTAAGCACGTTGATCCAAAGTCAGGCTATACTTGGTGGGTCCCACTAGGAGGTGGATTAAAGGAGAAAGAAACTATTTTCGAATGTGGCGCAAGAGAAGTTATGGAAGAAGCAAACCTTTCAGTAAAGTTAGATAAGGTCATTTATTTAAGACAGTTCATCTATAACATCCAGGACCAGAACAACATTGATGTATATATTACGTCTTCAGAATCATCTGGGAAAAAAGCTATTGCCAACCTCAAAGGTATGGGAGGAGATGAACATTTCATCAAGGAACTAAAATTTTTTTCAAGAGATGAGATAAAAGACATAAATGTATTTCCTAACTTTCTTAAAGAGAATATGTGGCAAGATTATGATAAGGATTTTCCGAATATGAAATTTCTTGGCGTAGAAGATGATTCAGAACATCAAAAAAACATCTGATTGCCTTACTCTTTTCTAAAACAAAAAAAGTTTGTGTTGTTCCGAAACTATTTTACATCCCGAAACTACTTTACATTTGTGAGTTCTTGCCACACTTCGTGTGGGGTTTTGTAGTTTAGGCTCATGTGGGGTCTTTTCTGAATAAACCAATTAAAAAACAAAACAATTTATTAGATGAAATTAGAAAGATTTTAGAAATTGAAAATAAAATAATACAATAAACTACCTTATTAAAAAAAAGGTTATATACGGTATTTTCAGAGTCATTATTCATGAGCAGATTTCCAGCCTGTTTACCCCTGGGAATGTGCAGAGGATAAACGCAGCTAATTATTAGTTTTTATTCGTTCTTTTCCCATAACATTTATATATAATGCTGGATTTTTATTAATAATCCCATTTACATATAGCGGGGTGGGGCAGTCAGGAGTGCCCGTCGAGTCGAACAAGACCTTAATTCGATGCGGAAGGCTCATACAGGAGTATGTGCTCCAGGCGAAACCCGGAAATCTCAAAGAAATTTGAGGTTGGGTAAAGGTCGGTGGTTCAAATTCGTCATGGATTCCATGGCAATGAAAGTCCACCCCCCGCTACTTTTTCACTGGACATCTTGACGTGAACCTTATAAATGCTTGTTCTTCCATTAATTTATGCTTTCATCAACTCAAGGCGAAATGAAACAAGCAAACAAAGTTTGCTGGTCCAAAAAATCAAAAGATTTTTTGAAATCAAAATTAACTCCAGAACTCGCAGAATTTATAGGTATTATGCTAGGAGATGGTTATCTTAGTTATCCGAGAAATCCTCGAATTAAGATTTCTTTTAATTCCGAAGATGACAAAGAATACTTATGTTTTGTCAGGGAATTACTAACGAAATTGTTCTCTACTAAAATTAAAACTGAGCACAGAAAAAATGAAAAAACTTCAAACTTGTACATATTTAATATCAAACTATTAAGGTATCTTATGAATGATATTGGTTTAAAGTCATCTCCTAAATGGAATCTGGCTGAAATCCCAGAATGGATTTTCAAGAAAAAACTAGAAAAACATGTTTTAAGAGGTTATTTTGACACCGACGGATGCGTAGTCATCACAGATAACAACGGAACAAGATATCCTAGATTAGAAATGAAAATCTGCCCTTCTCCAATGCAAAAACAGTTCATTTCAATATTATATAATTATCAATTTAAATTCGGAGTCTATGATATTGGGAAAGGAAAAGTAAGAATACAAATGAATGGTAGAAAACAACTAAAAAAATGGATGAGTATTGTAGGGTTTCATAATAATAAGCACCAAATTAAAGCAAACTCATTCTAACTGTCCCTTTCTTATTCCTCTTACCCAGTATCAATATTTATTTAAAGACCAGTATATCTCTTTCTGAGCATGTACTTTCATAAAAAAACATTTTTCAAGATAATAAATCTAATGCTATTTAAGGATGGTTTTCGCACAAAAAAGTTTATTGCACTACTATTCATATTACTAGTAAGCTTGATAGTATATCCTATTGTTCTTATTTTCAGGGGACTTGATAATATCTTTTTTCCCGGCTACAAAAAAATGAAAATCAAAGACCCTGTTTTTATTTTTGGAAATCCGCGAAGCGGAAGCACTTATTTTTATAATCTCATGAAATCAGACAGAGATTTTGTAAGTCCTGTTCTTTATGAAAGCCTTTTCTGCTCTATTATTCTTTACAAATTTACAACATTTATCAGGTCAATAAACAGAAAAATCGGGCGGCCGTTTAGTAAAATAATAAGAAGTGTTGAAAAGCGCTTTGACACTATCAAGCATATTCATCCTGTTAAGTTAAATACTAGCGAAGAAGATGAAAATCTTTTTATCCAGACATTGATATCGCCCAGCATCTTATTTTACGTACCTTTTCCAAAAGAATTAAATTATATCCAGATACTTGATGCTCTGCCTAAAAAAGTCAGAGAAAAGGTAATGACTGCTTATAAAAACTCATTAAAAAGATTCATGTATGTACATGGCAAAAACAAAACGTATTTTAGCAAGAATGTCATGGCAATTGGCAGGCTTTTAAGCATACAGGCGGTTTTTCCTGATGCTAAAATAATATATATTCTAAGAGACCCTGAAAAACAAATTGCTTCGACAACAAGCTTGTATTATCATTATTGGAAAACCAAATATCCTTATATTAAAAAAAGGTCTGCTAAAATCCAGGAAATCAGTAAGATGAACATAAGATTCTATAAGCATTTCCTTAAAGTACAACCAAGACTCAATCAGAAAAACCTGTTTATTGTGAATTATTCTGATTTAAAAGATGACCCTCAAAAAATAATAAAGGATATTTACAAAAAATTTGGTTTAAAGTTAAAAAAACAGACAATAACAACTCTTAATAAGAAAATTAAGAAAAATAAAAGATTCAAAAGCAGGCATAAATATTCTCTTAAGGAATTCGGGCTTAGCAGAAGATTATTCAGAAAAGAACTGCGCCCATTGCTGCAACTACAGTCAAAGCTATTAAATAAAAAGGAAATTAGACTCAAGAAAAGAGAACAAAGATTAGAGAGAAAGGAACAGAGATTAAAGAAAAGAGAATTCAAGAAAAGAAATCTTTTTAAGAAGAAAAATCCTCATTCATTGACTTAATACTTAGTTTAATTCTCGATATTTATTTAAAGAAACCCTGGTTACAATCCAATTATGTATGTGCATTTAAGAATTTAGTTTAGAATAACAAGACAACAAAATGAAGTTTCCAAAATTTAAGTCAAAGATTTTTCTTGCGCCAATGGCAGGCATAAATGATCTGCCTTTCAGAATACTTTGCAGAAAATTTGGATGTGGACTAATTTTTTCTGAGATGATAAGCAGTACAGCCATTGTCAGGTCAAACAAAGCCACGCTGAAGCTGATTGATATGCAGGAAAATGAAAGACCTTTTGGAATTCAGTTGTTTGGCCAGAAAACTGAAAACATACTAAACGCAGCACTTTTTGCTGAAAAAAACTTCAAGCCAGATGTTATTGACTTTAACATGGGCTGTCCTGCAAGCAAGATAATCAAGCAAGGCTCTGGCTCTGCTCTGCTTTTGAGAAAAAACAGAATTGAAGAGATAGTAAGTGCGTGTGCTGAAAAACTAAGCACTCCTTTTAGCGTTAAAATAAGAAGCGGTGTTGACAAGAAAAGAATAAATGCAGTAGAAATAGCAAAGATTTGCGAAAAAGCAGGCGCAGCTGCCATTACTGTCCATCCAAGAACCACAAGTCAGGGTTATGCTGGTAAAGCTGACTGGAACATTATAACGCAGGTGAAAGAAGCTGTGAGCATTCCTGTTATTGGCAACGGAGATGTTTTTACTCCTGAAGATGCAAAGAAGATGTTTGCCGAGACTGGCTGTGATTATATAATGATTGGCAGGGCTGCCATGAAGAATCCTTTTGTGTTCAAGCAGATAAATGATTATCTGGCAACTGGCAAGTGTGAAGAGTTTGATGAGAGCAAAAGAAAAGAAATTATGCAGGATTACTTAAATCTGGCAGAGAAGTTCGAGATTCCTTTTGCTCGCGTCAAGATTCATTGCCAGCACTTCACAACAAGCATGATTGGTGGTGCTGAACTCAGGAAAAAAATCACCCTGAGCAAAGATATTTCTGAGGTAAAGAAGTTTATCAAATAAATTTAAATGATTATCAAATAACTTTATAAAATCCTCTTTGTTTCTCATGTATGTATGATAATCGCTGGTGTTGAAGAAGCTGGGAGAGGACCTGTAATTGGACCTTTGGTGATTGCTATTGCAGCTGTAAAAGAAGAGGATGAGTTCAAACTAAAGGCTATGGGAGCCAAGGATTCTAAACTGCTCACTCCTTTGCAAAGAGAAAGGCTTTATGATGCAATCATAGACTTATGCGAGTATGAAATCATTGTAGTGAGTCCTGAAGAAGTTGATGCTGCTGTTATGAGTGAAGAGACTAATCTTAACTGGCTTGAAGCTGACAAAACAGCAATTCTGATTAACAAGCTAAAGCCTGACAAGGTTTATCTTGACTGCCCAAGCACTAATCTTGATGCATACAAAAATTACATTCAGAAAAAACTAAATTACAAGCCAGAGCTGATAGTTGAGCACAAAGCTGATGTTAATTACACAATTGTCGGAACAGCAAGCATACTGGCCAAGGTAACACGTGATAGTGAAGTCAGAAAGCTAAAAGCAGAGTTTGGTGTTGACTTTGGCAGCGGCTACCCAAGTGACCCATTAACAATGGCTTTCACAAGCAAAAATTTTAATAAATATCCTTTTTTCAGGAAAAGCTGGGAAACCTGGCAAAAAGCAAAAAAACAGGCTCCTCAAAAAAAATTAGGAGAATTTTGAAAATATTTAATGTTATTTATTAATGCTATTTATATTATTTAAAGAAAACAGATAAAGGTGATACAATATGATTATTTTTTTAACAGCAATTTCAGAAACAGACAAATATGGATTCATCGATGAAACAATAAAGCTTGCAAAGAAAAATGGCATTACATTAAAACATATTTCTCTGGGCTCACTTTTAATGAAGCAGTTAGAATCAGACCTGGGTGCTACTTTTGTCAAGAAAAATGTCCTTAATATTGACTCTGAATTCCGGGCTTTAGTTATAAAAAATATTATGCACACTGTAAAAGAAGAGATAAAAAAACATAAGCATGTAATTGTATCTACTCATGCAACTTTTTTCTGGAAAAAGAATTTTACAAATGCATTTAACTGGAAATATCTCAAAGTTATCAAGCCAGACATGTACATCACTCTAATTCATAATTCTGATTCCATACAAAAAAGAATGAAAACAAATGCCCAATGGAAAGATCAAAACATGAAAACTCATGAAATTCTGGCCTGGCAAAATGTTGAGGTGAATGTGACCTCTGGCTGGGCCCAGCTAATGAACAAGCCCCATTATATCCTTCCCCGAAGAGAGTCAGAAGATCTCCTTTTTAAGTTGATGTTCATACCAAAAGCAGAGCTGGTTTATGCCAGCTTTCCAATGAGCAACATCAAAAGCAAGGCAGATGAAAAAAGAATTGATGATTTCATCAAGAACCTTCAGAATTATTTTGCAGTTCTTAACCCCAGAAGCATTGAATTATCCAAGAATTTCAATGAAGAACAAGCTGCCCAGACCTATGAACGCGATTTAAGATGGTTTACTGGAAAAGCTAAAAAAATAATTGTTTATTACCTGCCTAGTCTTGTTTTTTCTGCAGGTGTTATGACTGAGATTAATCATGCTTTTGACACAACCAAAGAAATATGGATGATATCTCCTGATAAATTTTACGGCCCATTTGAAAAGCACATGATAAACAAGTTTTTTCATTCAGACAAAGATTTTTTTGATTTTCTTAAGAAAAAAGGTTATGCACCATTTAATATAAAGAAATGAGCTTTCAAAAACATAACCTTTTTATACTCTTATCTTATAGAAATACATAGAGACGTTACTCTATTAACGTTAATTTAATATAAAAACAATATTATAAAACAAATATTAACTATATTAAAAGGGTGAGTGAGCGCTTATGACTAAGATTAACAGGCTTGTTATGAAAGGCTTTAAGTCTTTTGCAAACAAGGTAGAGCTGGTTTTTGGAGATAACTTTAACTGTATTCTGGGCCCAAATGGCTCTGGAAAGAGCAATGTTCTTGATGCTTTATGCTTTGTCCTTGGAAAGAGCAGTATAAAAGGCATGAGAGCTGAAAAATCTGCCAATCTCATCTATAATGGTGGCAAGAGAAAGAGCCCTGCAAAAGAAGGCATTGTAAGTATTTACTTTGATAACAGCAAAAAGATTTTTGGCGCAGAAATGGGAGAAGAGCTTGAGGTTACAAGGATTGTCAGACCGACAGGACAGTCAAAATATAAGATTAACGGAAAGACAGTAACCCGACAGCAGATTCTTGATTTACTAAGCAGGGCAAGGATTAATCCTGATGGTCATAATATAATTCTACAGGGAGATATTGTCCAGCTGGTTGAAATGACTCCTATGGAACGAAGAGGAATGATTGAAGAGATTGCAGGCATTAGTGTTTATGAAGACAAAAAAATAAAAGCCATCAGAGAGCTTTCAAGAGTTGAAGAAAAGATAAATGAAGCCACTATTATTCTTGCAGAAAGAGAGACATATATCAAAGAGCTGAAAAAAGAAAGAAATCAGGCAATGCGCTTTAGAGATTTAAATGACAAGATTAAGCAGAACAAAGCCACAAGCCTGAACTGCAAGATAAAAAACAAGAAAAGCAAGGCAGATGAGCTTGACAAAAGAATAAGTGAGAACAACAAGAAGATTGAAACCCTGAAAAAAGAAATTGAAAAACTAAGAGAGACTATTTCTAAGAAGAAACTAGAGATTGAAACCATAAACAAAGAAGTTGAAGAAAAAGGCGAAACAGGACAGGTTTCTATTCATAAAGAAACTGAAAAACTAAAAGTTGACAGCGCACTTAACAAGCAGAGAATTGAGACTATTGAAACTGAAATAAAAAAAATTGGCGATAGAAAAGCTGAGCTTGAAGAAAGCTACAAAGAACTGCTTGGCAAAATAACTGTACTTGAAAAGACTAAAAAAGAAGTTGAATTAGAGATAACAAGCAAGGGGAAAGACCTTGCCATTGTCGAGAAAAAGATTGTTGATTTCAGAAAAAAGAACAAGCTTGAAGATGCCCAGGAAATTGACACTCGTGTTTCTGAAATTGATAAGCTGGCTGATGAACTGCAAGACGAAACCCATACTCTTAGAGAAAAACAGCAGGGACTCTTAAGGGATAAGGACCGGCTTGAATTAACAATCCAGTCAATTGATGATAAGATTGAGAAAGTTATTGGTATTGAAAAAGAAAACAAAGTCGGCCTTGAAAAACTAAAGAGTACAAAAGAAATTCTTAAAAAGAAAACAAACGAACTTAACAATGCTCTTGATTATGATTCAAGTCTTGCAGAACAATTGGGAACTGCAAGAGACAAACTATTGAGCAAAAAAGAGCAGGAGTCTGAATTAAAAGCCAGGTCTGCAAGTCTCAGAGAGTCTTTGGCAGGAGGAATAGCTCTAAAGAAAATTATGGAGCTAAAAGCCAAAGGAACTATCCAGGGAATTATTGGAACTGTTTCTGAACTCGGACAGGTAAAAGATGAATATGCCTTTGCACTTGAAGTGGCTGCCGGCCCAAGACTTGGAAGCGTTGTTGTTGAAACAGATTCTGTTGCTGCAAAATGCATTAAATATCTTAAGGACAATAAGCTTGGAATTGCAACTTTTCTTCCTCTGAACAAACTAAAGCCAAGACATGTTAATGATTCTTTAAGAAAACTTAATTCAACAGGTGTAAAAGGACTTGCAATTGACTTGATTACATTCCCTGAGAAATACAGAACAGTATTCTCATATGTTTTTGGAAGCACCCTTGTTGTAGAAAGTGTTGAAACTGCCAGAAAAGTTGGTATTGGAAAGGAAAGAATGGTTACCCTTACAGGTGACTTAGTAGAGACCAGCGGAGCAATGCAGGGAGGATTCAGGCAGAGAAGAAAAGGAATTGGCTTTCAGGACAAGAAGATTGGAGAAGACATTAAAAAATTAGAGATTGAAATAAAAGATCTAGTTGCAATTGTTGCTAATCTTGATGTTAAGAAAAAGAATAATGAAGTAAGAATCGACGACATTAGAAAAGAAAAAGCAGAGCATGATGCAGAAGTTATCAAGCTTGAGAAAACCCTGCATATTGATTCAGCAGACCTTGATGCCAGCAAAAAAGCAAAAGAAAATATTGACTCTGAACTTCAGGATATTGACAAAGGCTTTGAAATTGTAAGAAAACAGCTGATTACAAAGAATACAGAGCTTACTGAGCTGAAAAAAGAAAAACAAACACTGCGGGACAAACTGACAAAACTCAGAAGCCCTTCATTGCTTGCAGAACTTAATTCTTTTGAGCAGAAAAAAGCAGAGCTAAAAGAAGAAATGAGCGGCCTGCAGTCAGAGCTTAGGAATAATGAAAGTGAGATTAAAAACATACTAGGTCCTGAAGGGGAAAACATACAGAAAATACTAAAACAACATGACAGGGAAAAAGAGGATTTCCAAAAAGAGAAAAATGAACTGCAGAAATTGATAAAAAGTCAGGAATCAGACCTGCGAGAGATGGATAAAAAGCAGACCAAATTCTATGCGCAGTTTAAAGCCTTGTTTAACAGCAGGACCAAGCTAAGTGATGAAGTAAGCAAGCTTGAAGGCAATGTGCAAATCAAAGACAACAGCATCAGAGAGCTTGAATTGAAAAACAATACACTCGGCATTGATAATGCAGGTGTAAAAGCAGAAATAGCAGGACTTAATGAAGAATTCAAGCAATACGAAGGCGTGCCATTGTTCAAGGACAAGAGCGAAGAACAGATTGAAAGAGAAATAAAGCAGTTTGAAAAAATGGTCTCAGACATAGGTGCTGTTAATATGAAAGCTCTGGAAATCTATGAAAAAGCAGAAACAGAATTCCATGCCCTGCTCAAAAAAAGAGACAAGCTGACAACTGAAAGAGAAGATGTTCTGGTTATGATTAATGAGATTGACAGCAAGAAAACAGAACTGTTTATGAGAACTTATGAAGTTCTGAATGATAACTTCAAAAGAATATTTAACACCCTTACAACCAAAGGAGATGCCTCATTTGAGCTTGAAGACAAGAATGATCCATTTGCAGGCGGAATGACTATCAAAGTCAGGATTACAGGCAAGAAGTTCATGGATATAAGAAGCCTGAGTGGAGGAGAGAAAACACTTACAGCACTTGCCTTTATCTTTGCAGTGCAGGAATATGCACCTGCAAGCTTCTATATAATGGATGAAGTAGATGCTGCACTTGACAAGCACAACTCAGAGAAACTTTCTAAGCTTGTAAGAAGCTATTGCCAGGATGCACAATACTTAATCATAAGCCACAATGACGCAGTCATCAGCGAAGCAGACAACCTCTACGGCGTCAGCATGGATAAAGATACGATTAGCAAGGTTACTACTCTTAAAATCTGATTTTTTCTAAATATTTATAAAACCCCATAGTTCAATAGTTCTAAAATGAATAAATACAAGATTAAACTTTCAAAAAAGAATATTGAAGATGTATTGGCAAGAGTCAATAAGAAAGTTCTAGATTATAAGTTATTTGACCATGGATTTAATAATCCCATATATTTTGTAAAAACCAAAGATAAAAAAACCAAAAATAAACAAGAACTTGTTCTAAGAGTGACCAACCCATTAAAAAGATGGGAAAGGCTCAAAACCCTGCATGAAGTTACAATAATGGATTTTATCAGGGAAAATACAAACATCCCTGTTCCTCAAGTATATGATTATTCTCTTGACAAAAAACTCATTGGATATGAATATATCCTTATGGAGAAGATTAAAGGCAAGCCTTTATCAAAAATATACAACAAACTGTCAGATAAAGAGAAACTACATTATCTAAAGCAAATTGCAAAGGTGTTTGCTGAATTAAAAAAATTCAAGTTTGACAAGATTGGCAGTTTTCAGCCAGGCATGAAAATCGGGCCAATGGTTGATATTCGAGAAGGTCCTTTTGATAATGCAAGTGATTATCTTGCTGCTGAACTTGAGTGCAGGCTTGTTGAAATGAAGAAAAAAGAAAGATTTATTCCTTATATTCCCAAGTTTATTGAATTCAAGGAAAAAGTAATAAAGCAATATAAGCCAAAAGAAAAGTTTGTACTAACTCACATGGATTATGCTCTGAAGAATTTCATGGTAAAAGATGGAAAAATAACAGCTCTTATTGACTGGGAATGGTCAGGCTCATTTCCACCTCAAAATGATTTGCTAAATCTAGACCTCGATTTAGACAAGTTTCCAAAAGGCAAAAAAGCATTTGAAAATGTTTTGAAAAAGAAAAAAGTGCAAACACATTGCTCGCAAAAAGACATTGATGTTTACACAGCAGTCGGCATCGCATTAGTTTTTATTGCTTATGAACACTGGCATGTTAGCAAGCCAAGAAAAGCAGAACAATTTGTAACCAAGTATCAGAAAATGTTAGATGAATTATTTTTGAAGTATAAGATTAAATAAAAATGATAACCCTTCCAAAAGACGACCTTGAAAAACAGGAAATTCTCAAAAAAATTGCTGCAAAGTTTGAAGAAGATAAAACTTATTCTGAAGATGAAGTAAATGAGATGATTAAAAGCTTTGATGTCGAAGACCATGTACTAATAAGGAGAGAGCTTGTTAATTTTAATTATCTTGGAAAAGATTCTTACAAAGGAGAATACTGGCTGAAAAAGAAAGAGTTAAGTGAAGAAGAGCTGGAGAAAATAAACGAAAATCAGGGAAAGATAAATAAATGGAATATGGAAACCTGACTATTCTTACATTATTATTTAATTCTCCTAAGAAACTCTCTGGGTGTTAGTATTTTTATCTTGTCAAATTTCAAGTCTAGTAGGTGTTTATCTTGTGTAATAATATAATCTGCTTTTCCTTCAAGAGCGCATTCTATGATTTTATTATCATCAGGGTCATTTTTCACCAGGTTTAGCTTCTTTTGGGTTCAATAAAAAACGATTTTTTCATAAAGCCACCAATTATTTTTTCCATTATTAAACCTTTTTCTCTTATTTTATCAATGATTTCATTACTAAAAATTACTTTGGAATATTCTTTTATGATTTCGTGTGATGTTAAAGATATGATTTTTTCATCATCTATCAATCTAATAATTTCATAAGAATACCCTTTCCAAAAAGTAGCTGAAACCAGTACATTTGTGTCAAGTGTTACGCGCATCTTTTCTCATTCTGTGAATCAGGGCATTAACATCCTTCTCCTTAATTTTTTTCTTTGCATCTTTTAAAGGACGTGTAAGTTCTTCCCATGTTTCTGGTTTTACTTTTCTCATCAGCAAAGTATCGTTTTCTACAAAGAATAATACTTTTGTCCCTTCTTCTAATCCTAAGTGCGTCCTCATATCTGAAGGTATTGCTATCTGTCCTCTTGAGCTTATTTTTCCCATTTCAATCATTGCTTCCATAATATCACCTTTAACAAAATTTACAAGATAAGTAAGATATATCTTGTATTTAAAGTTTTTGTTAAAAGTGTTATAAACTAGAACAAACAAACAACTCATTTATATTTGTGATTAAAAAAAATCAAAGAAATCTTCAGAGGATTCGAAAAAAATTCGGCAAACAGAACTTAGGTATTATTATTCTATCATCTCTTTCTCAACCAAGAATTCTTTAATTTGTTCATACATCTTCTCATATCCTTCTGAGTTAGGATGCAAGCCATCATCTAATAGAACTTTATAATCTATATTAATCCAGTCATCAAACAAATCAATGAATTCAATGTTTTCTTGTTTGCAGCATTCTTTGATTATGTCATTGTATTGTTTTTGCAGCTTGTTTGTAAAATAAGTGTCTTCATAAGGATTTGTAATGGATTCATCCACAGGAAGCAAGCCAATAAAAACAATATTTTTTGTGTGCTTTTTTGCCTTGCTAATTAAAGAGATAATGTTTTTTCTGAATTTATCAGGTTCTGTCTGATGGTTTTCAGGGTTATTAATACATCTGGCATCATTTGTGCCGATTCCAAACATAATAATATATTTATCTCCTGTGTGAAAATAATGAATTCTGGATTTAGATTCTATCTCAAACCTTGCGAGCAAATCAGATGTCGTATCTCCAGGAATTCCCATGTTATAAACAGCATGATAAAAATCCTGCTCTTCAAAATAATTCTTTAATCTGCCAACCCAGCCAGTGCCTGGTTTTTCACCTCTGCCAAAAACAATGCTGTCTCCAAAAGTCAGAATTCCATGCATCTAAACCATCTCACTCAAAGCTTCTTCTATTTCTTTGGCTGTTTTGTCCCAGTCAAATTCTTTTTCCACTGTTTTCCTGGCTTCAAGGCTTATCTGTCTCATTAGCTCTGGTTTTTTCATTAAATAAAGTATTTTCTTTGTAAGGTCATATGAATTCTTTTCCTGAAAAAACAAGCCATTGAAACCATTTAATATGTAATCTTTGACAAAACCTACTTTGGTCGCTACTACCGGCACACCGCAGGCCATTGCTTCCAATGTTGTAAGACTTGTTGTTTCTGTCAGGCTTGGCAAACAATATACATCCATAGCCTGCAGATAAGGAACAACATTGTCTGTGCTGCCAGGCAGAATAACCCCTTGAACACTTGCAAGTTTCTTTTTTATGCCTTCAACACCATCTCCTATAACCATTAAATGAGTGTTAGGATGAATTTTTTTTACCTGAATAAAAGCTCTGAGTAAAGTTGGCAGGTCTTTTTCTCTGCCAATTCTGCCATGGAACCCAATTACAAAAGAATCTGGATTTAATCCAAGATTATTCTTTGCATTAATCTTGCTGCCTGCAGGCAAAAATTTCTTTGTGTCAACACCCAGATGTATTACTTTTTTCCTGGATTTAATTCCCTGCCAGGTCAGCATTTCTGCAATGTTTTCTGAAGGAACAATCAGCAGAGAAGCCTTTTTGTAAACTTTTTTGGCAATTAATTTAACAATCACATGCAAATATTTTTTCAGCAAAAATATACCTGCTGCTTTTGAAACCAGCTCCCATTCAATTGAGTGCATAAAAGATACTGATTTTTTCCTGCATCTTTTTGAAGCCATTAATGCCAGCAATCCAACCGGTCCTATTGTCTGCGTAAATACAATATCTGCGCGCTTGACTTCTTTGCGAATTGTTTTGTATTTAAACTTGGCTGAAGTATAATCACCCATTCTGAATTTTCCCAAAGGGATTTTTATTATTTTAATATCTTTATCTTTATCAAAGCTGGAAGCCCCAAAATCAGGAGATAGAAGTGTGATGTCAAACTTATGCTTTAATCTTGGTATCATCTCTGATAAAAAACGAGAAATACCATCCCATCTTGGCAAAAAATTATCTGTGGCAATAAGCAATCTTTTGTTCCTTGGCTGCTCTTTTTCAGAGCTTATTTTTTGCTTTTTCTCCTCTTTTACTTTTTTTCTCTTTTCTTTTTTTGTTTTATGCACTTTTTGTGCATATTCAAAATCTTTGGATTTTGTTTTTCCTGCCATCTTATCTTACCTTATGAAAAACTTCTGCATATTTAGTATTATTACTTATGCCTTTAAGCAAGTCTCTTATATTAATTAAAATGAATAAAAAATTATTCAAAACAAGGTAATTATAAAATGTTGAAAGGTCAATCTGGCTTTTAAATACTCTCAGGGCTTTCATCTTAATCTTAAAAGTATCAGTAGTATCAACTACAAACTTAGGCCTGTATCTTTTTTTCAGGTTAAATAAGTGCCAGACATCAAATGTATAAAGGTCTGCCCTTAGATTCATTTCCTTGTAAGTTTTAAGAACCATTCTATATGTTGCTCTATGGTCATTCAAAGCATCATCAGGCGCGTGCGTGAATATTTTTACAGGCTTATACTTACGTATAAGATTTTTAAAGTTTTTTTCCAGGCCACGTTCATGCAGGTCTTTTTCAAACTTGTTTTCTTTTAACCCCATAAACACAACTCCTTTACCTCCAATAATCTTATCTGCTTTCTGGGACTCCTTAATCCTTGTCTTGGAAATGATTTCTCTTTTTACATGAGGCTGGACAAACTCACCAAATGAAAGAATGATTGTATAAACATCATAGCCTTCTTTGGCATACTTAGCAATTGTGCCGCCAGGCCCAATAATCTGGTCATCTGAATGAGCACATATAACTAGTATAGATCCCTTACTCTTAGTATTCACAGTATCAACATTATCTTTATCCATATAACCTAGTTTAGAAACCATGTTTAATTAGTTTTTGGTTTTTTAAGAGAGAATGCGCCGGCCGGGATTTGAACCCAGGTCATCGGCTCTCTTTCAACAGAGAGAGTTCAGAAGATTCTCTTCTGTTATGGAAGGCCGAGATAATAGCCACTATACTACCGGCGCGCTGTATATAACGAGATAATCCACTATTAATAAAAGTTTTGGTAATTCAATTTTCGCAAACTTTAAATAAGGCAAAGCCCATATTAACCAATACTAATAATGAGGTGATAATATGGGACATTGTACACCGCAGTGCATGGCTGCTAAAATGTTAGTTTTTGGTATAATTTTGATACTGGTCAGATTGTTCACCACTTGGGACATCTGGGTTGTGCTTGGTGCACTCTTGATAATCAAAGCAATTATTATGTTTATCGTGCCAGTGTGTTCATGCGAAACAAGCGCTAAAAAGAAAAAGAAATAATTATTTTTTCTTTTTATTTTATTTACTTTTTGTGAATAATCAAAATATTTTGACTTTGTTTTTTCTTTTTATTTATCATATACACATATTGGTATCCATAACCTTTTTAAACCTCTTTCTCATCCTCTCCTCTAAAGAGGACAAACATGGTTTTAGACAAGCTTTCAGATTCATTAAAGAACACGCTGAAGAAGATTACAGGCGCGAGTTTTATAGATGAAAAACTGGTTAATGAGCTTGTCAAAGACATTCAGCGTGCTTTTCTGCAGGGCGATGTGAATGTTAAGCTTGTTTTTGATATCACCAGCAAGATAAAAGAAAGAGCCCTGAAAGAACAGCCTCCAAGCGGAGTTACCAGAAAAGAATTCTTAATCAAAATCGTTTATGATGAACTAGTTAATTTCCTCGGCGGTGCAGGCGCCAAGATTCTTGTTAAAGGCACACCTTTCAAAATCATGCTTGTTGGTTTGTTTGGTAATGGAAAAACAACCAGTGCAGGAAAAATTGCTGGTTTTTACAAAAAGCGTGGATTAAAAGTTGCTGTTGTTCAAACTGATACCTGGAGGCCTGCAGCATATGAGCAACTGGAAACTAATGCTAAAAAAGCAGGTGCTGATTTCTACGGAATAAAAGGAGAAAAAGACCCTGTTAAAATCTATAAGAGTGTTGAGAAAAAGCTTAGCAAATATGACTTGGTTGTTATTGATACTGCTGGAAGAGATGCTCTTAGTGATGAATTAATTAGCGAGCTGAACGATATTCATTCTGCTGTCAAGCCAGACGAAAATCTATTGGTTATTAGTGCTGACATTGGACAAGCTGCTGAGAATCAGGCTAAAAAATTCCATGAGACATGCAAAGTCACAGGCGTTGTTATTACAAAGCTTGAAGGCACTGCCAAAGGAGGCGGTGCTCTGATTGCCTGTGCAGTTACAGGTGCTCCTGTCAAGTTCATTGGTGTCGGAGAAAAGATGAATGATATTGAGGAATTCAAGCCAGAGGGTTTTGTCGGCAGGCTCCTTGGAATGGGTGACTTAGAAGCATTGCTTGAAAAAGCAAAAGAAGCGATTTCAGAGGAAGATGCCCAGGATTTAGGCAGGAAATTCTTAAAAGGAGAATTTAATTTAATTGATCTCTATGAGCAAATGAAAGCAATGAAAAAAATGGGTCCTGTGGGTAAGGTCATGGAAATGATTCCCGGCATGAGCCAGATTAAGCTGCCTAAAGAAGCTCTTAAGGTTCAGGAACAAAAGCTTGAGATTTGGCGTTATGTTATGGACAGCATGACCAAAGAAGAGCTTGAAGAACCTGATATTGTAACCAGTAAAAGGATTGAAAGGATTGCCAAAGGTGCAGGCACAACAACTCAGGAAGTACGTGGCCTTCTAAAGCAATACCGTCAGAGCAAAAAAGTAGTCAAAATGATGAAAGGTGCTGATTCTGAAAAAGGCATGCAAAAAGCTCTTCAAAGACTGCAGAAAGGCGGTAATATGAAGTTTAAGATGTAGAATTGATTTTCTTGATTAATAACTAGGAGAAAAATATATCATGAGCTTGTTGAATTTTACGTTTTTTTATACTAGGAGCACATTGAGATAAAAAACTATCTGAAATTGGTTCTTCAAACTTAAAAATCCGGGAAAGAGCATATAAAGATCCTATTTCTGCTTTAGATTCATGACCAAGCCATCTAAAACTAAACTTTCTATCATACTGCTTGAATATTTCGTTTTCTAGTAATTCAATATTACTAAGCAAAATAAGAGCATGTGTTTCTTCATGAGCTCTAGTCGAAATATTATGAAAATAATCCCTCCCTTTTTTATATGCAATATGAACTCTTCTACGCGAAGGAAATAAAGAATCATCATAAAAACAAATACCTGATGCACCAGTAATAGATTTAAAGTTTATACAAGGTTTATGATATTTATCTGCCAGTTTTTCTGCATAATCAACAAGATCATCTTGAAATCCATCATCAAAATAATGATCAAAATGAGAAATTTCTGTTTCAATACCAAGAACTTCAAATTTTATTTTTTTCATTTTGATTTTAAAGGGTTAGTGCGTAACACAGAGCGGGTTAGAATATTAGGGTTAAGGGTGGGTGAGGTGATCTTAAGAACCTAGACACCCGGCTCTGTGCTACACAGCTAAACACGAAAGTAGTGAATATGATTTTTAATTTTGTTTCGCGTCAGTATGATTCTTTTTTTAATCCCCCAAACCTTTATGTTGTTACTAAGTAGTAGTCATCATATTTAAATATTTCGATTCTGTAGAATAATTTTCAATATAGAAATAATATTATTACAAAGAAATAAAAAGAAAATGACAGAAAAAACAACATAAGAAACTATCCCTCTCATTAAATATACTTAGGGATAGTTCTGTCAGTTACTCGCTCTCTAATCTCTTTATTAAACAGAACATTCTCGAAAAAAGCAGATGGAGCCCGTTCCCATGTAGGAACGAATCCTGATTCAGCACCACAAAAGCCAAAACGCACAGCATATCTATTACTGCAAGCCACAATTTCATTTAAAATAGAATAAGGGTCCCCCATCAAATTAATACCTGAAGTTAACTCTACTTTTCCATCTGTATAAATCTTATAAGCCTCACCCGGATAAAGAAAAAACTGGCCTGTTTGTATATTTACTTGACCGCTTCCTTGCTTTACATAAAGTCCAAACTCACGATTAGTTCTTTCACAATACTCTCTCATTAATCTTATAAGATCATCCTCACTTAAATCCATAGATGATTCAACAAATAAATTGCTTATTCTGGGCTCTGGCATTAAAACATTCAGTCTCCCATTCCTAAAATCTTCACCAATAATACCTTCGCAACGTGCATGTCCATTAGATTGTAAGTTTAAATACCCCGCACTGTGACGGTCAAGTAAGAAATTTTTCAAAACACCGTTTTCAACAAGTGTTGTTTTTTGTCCACGCACACCTTCTTCATCATAAACATAATGACCAAATCCAGATCTATAAGCAGGGTCATCTATAACACTCAAAAATTCAGGCATTATTTGTTTTCCAATTTTATCAGCAAAAACATTTGATTGATTTTGGTAAATATGTTTGCCAGACAATAAATGTGCTGCAATTGCCTCATGAAAGAAGACACCCAAAGCTGCACCATCTAAAATAACAGGATATTCTCCTGTATCAATTGGTTTGGCATTAGCCAGGACATCTATGTGTTCAAGGATTTTTTTAGTGCGTACCTCACTATAATAATTAAATCTTTTTACTTTGCTTGGTGAAATAAAATAATGTAAAGGAAGTGTATACTCTATTAGTTCAGAATTAGCAGTTCTAAGGAATAATCCTGCAAGGAATACTCCTCTAAAACTCGTGCTTCTTATTTCTGTTCCTTCAGAATTCACAAATCTTCTGGTAATATCCTTGAAACGCATAGTAGCGGAAACTTTCTCAACATAAGGATTCTTATAAAGACGTTCTGAAAATCTTTCTATTTCTCTAATATTCTCATCAGAAAGCAAGTTTTCATCACGTACAGGAACTGTTGATTTTGATTTAATGACATTTTCTCTTGAAAGAGAATAAAAAATGTTTTTTTCTTTAGATGTTTGTGAAACACCTACTTGCTCTAAATAATGTTCTGTAGCTAATTTCAGGGTCAAATCAAGAACAGCATCTATGCTTCTTTTCAAAGCAGAACTAGGGATAGGAACATCTGTTGCTCCTACAACACCGCGGCCTAAGCCTTGCTCATCTCCAAAATATACATCAGCAAAAACAGCTTTTTCATTATCTATAGAATCAATCGCAAATCCGCCGTTAATAAAAGATATTTCTCTTTCTGTCACATCTTTATGTGTTAAAGATAAAAAACCAGAAGATTGTCTATGTGTCTGACCCAAAAATTTAATTTCCCTTTCAGCAACAATCCATCTCTGTATCATTTCATCTAAAGAAGATATTATTTCATCACTCATTATCCACACCCCAAATCACTGTTGTTGTTTTGAATGCACACAGAATATATAAACCTTTCGCAAGTAACCATTATGAAATAGTTAATAAAATAAAATAAGAACTTAAATGACAATGGTTTGAATAACAATATATTCAAAGCTGATTCTTTATATTCTCAACAAACTGATCAAAATCATTAAGTCTGACACAGGCACCAGCTGCAAATTCATGGCCTCCGCCATATCCAGTCAAACCTTCCAGAGCTTTGTTAATAATAGGAATAATATTAACAGTTGCGGATCTCAAAGAACATTTGTACTCTCCTCCATATTCCCATGCAACAAGAATAATTTTTTTAGGATGCTTGTAAATAAGTTCATTGCTAAGTTCTTTTGAAAAAGAAATGTCAGGGTTTTGATAAACAAAAACAACAAGTTTATCTTTAGGATTAATCTTAACCTGCTCCAAAAGTTCATTATATCTTCCTATTAACTTCATGTATTTCTTATGAACAAATTTACCACCAGAAGTTTTCTGCTCAAGAATCTCATAAGGATCTTTTGTCCGTGTAAAAATCTTTACTGACTTAATAACATCAGACGTCATGCCTTTCAAATTAAAAGCCAGAATATTAATCAGTTCTCCAAGTTTTGAATTATGAAGCGCCACTTCAGGCAGATTGATTTCAGGAGGAAGAAGATCAGGATATTTAGCTCTGAATTTATTGACGATTTCTTCTTCTGGCATAAACCAGTCACCAATCATTCCAATCATTCCAACCCAAAGATTTTCTTCAAAAACCCTATAAATCCAGTATGAAGTCGGACGATTGTCAGTGGGATTTTCTAATCTTGGATTAAAATACATTACTCCTTTTCTTTCCATCACAGGATGATGGTCAACCCAAACAATTTTAGCTTTTATCTTATTAATAAAATCCTGGCTCACAATAGGCATGTCAACAATAACAACTAAATCAGGACCATAATCATTAACTTTTTGTGCAAACTGAGGGCCAAGTTCAGGAGCATTTTTCACTGGAACTCCTCTACCATCCTTAATATGTTTATATATCATCAGAAAACTTGCCAAGCCATCAGGGTCAGCATCAAAAAGAACAAGAGGGCGAATACACGAATCAAATATTTCTCTTAATTTCTGTAATTGCTTTTCTGTCAATGCCATTGTTATATATCACTCACATCTCATTAAAGTTTCTGTCGTTGTCTTTTTTAGACAACTCAAAAACTGTTTTCATAGTTTTTGTTGTTGTCTTATTTGAGACAGCTCAAAAATTGGTTTTACAATTTTTGTCGTTGTCTTTTTTAGACAGCTCAAAAATTGGTTTTACAATTTTTGTCGTTGTCTTTTTTAGACAACTCAAAAACTGTTTTCATAGTTTTTGTCGACGATAAGTATCTTTCCAAATGTCAAATATCACTGCTTCTTTATGATATGGCTTTTTAAGCAGAATCTTAAAAAGTTTCTTTACAATAATTGAAGCAGCCATATGCACAGCAGGATTTATAATGCCTGCTTCTTTTATTGGCTTCATCTTATCAAGGAGCTTTTTAAGCTTATCAATATTAACACCCTTATCAGTACTTATAATAAACCCTTGGCTTCCGGAGTCAACAGCAAATACACAAGGAATCTTCTTTTTTTTCGCATGATCGCTAATGAGCTTTCCAGTTTCTAAATTTCCTGTGGCGTCTACTACTGCATCTGATTCTATTAAATACAGATTATTTTTTGTAAGATCTTCATGAAAAGTCCTTACTTTGACTTCGGGATTTATCTGCTCCAGGCGTTTTTTTGCCTGTTTTGCCTTGAATCTAGTATCATCTTCTTCAAGATATAATGATTGTGAAGCTAAATCAGCTGTTAAGCACCTACCTTTGTCTATTAGCCTGAGGTTTACTCCTGCTCTGACAAGCATTACAGCAACTGTAGAGCCAATATTACCCATCCCTACAATCGTTACAGACTTTTCAGTTAGGGCTTTCTGCCCTTTTTCTCCAATTTCCTTGAATTTTGCAATTTGTTCGTATCTCTTCATATGTCGTCACCTGCTCTTTTAATATGAGAAAATAAATTGGGAGAACAGCATGTTTTTATATTTTGTCCTTTGTTCTTATTTTGTTACTTGAAAGTGGTAAAAAAACGAAAGCTTTATAAAGGCTGAAATCAAATAAAGATGCATGACAAAAAAAGGGGTTAAGGTCAGAGTACCTAAAAAAATAATGAGCAGAAGAAATGCTCTACGCTTAATTGGAGGTGCTTTAGTAGGAGGCGCTGCCGCAACATACATAGGTACAGATAAAATTCTAGAAGGACAAATAAGCCACAACATAAAAGAAAGCATAGAAGAGTGGCTGGACATGAACCCAGACACCCAAGGAATAATTGTTTCTTCTAACCAATATTTTGACTATACCTTACTAAATCTAGAAACACTAAAAGACACAGGCATGAAAAGAACATATGTACAAAGAATAAAAACAAAACAAGGAGATGTTTTTTACAGAACAATTGTAGGAACTACAGACAGGAATCACAAAAAAACCCTTGAAAACCTGATTCAAAACGAATACTTTAACCCAAAAAAACAAGCCAAACCTTACAGAATTCTTAATACTGAGACAATCACACCATTATATGAAGAGCCTAAATCTGAAAGAAAAGAAAGAATAAAATCCATGGAAACAGAATTCAAAATAAGAATAGAACAAATTAATGAAGAAAAAGAATATGTTAACATGACTGTTCCATTTATCAAAGAAAGATATTTCACTTATCACAAAAAAGAAAGGAATTTAAGCACACAAAAAGCCAAAGAAATAGCAGAATATATATTCAAAGCTGCAAAAGAATTCCATGTGCCTTTAGTAGATTATACAGCTCTGATTTCACATGAAAGCAAGTTTACAAACATGTTAGGGGACTTAAAATTCAAAAGTCGGGGAACTCATTCCGAAGGATATATTCAAATGAGAATTCCAACCCAAAAATGGGTTCTAAGAAAAATGCAAACACAAGGTATAAAAGGCTTGCCAAAAACAATTCCTTATTATGACAAATCATTGCCAAAAGAAAAAAGAAGTCTTTTATATTTTCCAAAACTGCAATTAAGAATGGGTGCTTGGTTTTTTAAATATTGTCTAGAAGATTCTGGCTGGGATGGAAAAAACTTAATGATATCTAACGAAATACTAAATAAAGCCAAAAGTAAATATAATACAGGTCCAAACACAGAGTGGCAAAATCAAAAATACATAAACAGAGTAAATGAAGAAAAAGAAATATTTCAAAACAGTGCAGCATAAACAAAAACATTTTTATCCAACTTCTAAATTCTTATTGATATGAACATTAGGTGTATTAAATGCAAGGGTAGAGACCCAAGTATTTGTGGCCGAACTTTCTGTCCAATAGTTGCTAAGATTAGTGCTCAGAAAAAAGTAAATATTGAGGCTAAAGAAGAGTATTTTGGCGAAAGCCCTAATGTTTTTGTTGGCAGATTTGGCTATCCTGATGTTAATGTTGGTGTTCTCAGCACAGAGCACTATGAAGAACATGACAATCCTTTGCTCTGGTCTAAAGAAAACTATGATATTGCAAAAATAATTAATCTTAGGAGTAGTTTGATTAATTCTAACTTTAAGGCCCAAATAACTGGTTTCAAAGAAAGATACCTTGCAATGAGCCAGGAAATTGGAATGGCTAAAAATCCTGTTGATGTTGAGATTGGTCTTTCGAAAAAACCAAGTTTTAGTCTGAGTTTTGGCCAGGACACAATGCCTCATGGCCCGAGTGTGAAACTCAAAAAGGCAAGAATCACAGAAAACCCAAAGATTCCTAAGAAAGTTGACAAAGTTGTTTCTGATATTGATTTGAAAGCTACAAAAGCACTTAGCTATCTTTACAAGCATGAAGTTGATGAGCATTACTTGACAAGACTGCTGAGCATTGGAACTCTTGGAGTTAAGAAGCAAAGGAAACTTGTTCCGACGCGCTGGTCAATCACTGCTGTTGATGATACACTTGCAAAAGAAATGATTAAACAAGTTAAAGATTATCAAGTAACAGATTATACTGCTTTTTTTGGCGGACACCTTGGTAATTATTATGTTGCATTGTTTTTTCCAGAAGTCTGGAGTTATGAATTATTTGAAACCTATGCTGGCAAGAGCACATGGCATGATTCAGAAGGAATCACAACAACTACTGATTATGAAGGTTATAATGGTAGAAAAGATTATGCAAGCAATACTGTTGGTGGTTATTATGCAGCAAGGCTTCCAGTGCTTGAGCATCTGAAAAAAATTAAAAGACAGGCAAGTGTTTTGCTTCTTCGTTTCATCACAGGAGAATATTATGCACCTTTAGGAGTTTGGGTTGTACGCGAAGCTGTAAGAAAGACTCTGGCAAGCAAACCCCTGAATTTTGGTTCCAAAGAACTCATGTTAAACTACACAAAAGTAATTGTCAAGAAAAAGTTTGGAATCAATGCTGATTTGTTGCTGAATAAGAGCATACTTCTAAATACAATAAAAACTCAGAAAAAACTAAATGAGTTTTGAAAATATTAAAAATAATTTATTAGATGTATCCGCCGCCCCCACCACCATTAACACAATTATTTACTATGATTGTATTCAAATCAGCCACAATAACTTCAGCACATTCACCTGATAAACTATAATCTTCATAATCTGCTAATACGCGTGCTGTTCCTCGTGTATCTTGTTCTCCATAACCTGCAACAAGGATTTGTGTTTTGCCACCAAAGTGATACATCAAAAGTTTTCCTTTGCCAGGCTCAAATCCTTTGTAACAGTCATCTGGATTGCCTAAAAGTTTTGCAGATACTGAGTTATAACATGGAATGCCAACAGAGATGGTGTTATACATCATTGGGTCTTTTGCATTTATATCAAGCACTGCAAGACCTACTGGTATTGGCTCTGTCTTAATTATTTCCTGAGCTGTTCCAATTAAGTTGTTTGTATTTATTGTTGGAAATTTCTGCAAACTAGCAGCAATATCAATAGCTGCAATCACATCTGATATTGGAGCATTCACACCAACAACTATCTGCACATCCAACTGGTTGTTATCAAAGAACTGTGTTGGATAATCTTCAAAGCCGCCAAGAGCAGAACTCATAATACAGCGTCCGTCTTTGCATCCAAAACCACAAAAGTATTCAGTATATGCTGGAGTTTCAAATATTCCTGGACAGTATCCTTCATAAAGCACATTACCATCACAGTGATCAACCATTTCATTGCTTCCAGTTGTAAACCCTGCGGCTCCTTTTTGATAAATATCAAATCCACCATCAGTATCCTCGCACATAGGCTCAAAAATAAGGCTTGAGGGATATTTATCCATATAAGCTTGGATAAACTTTTCAAGTTCCAACTCTTCTTCAAGTTCATCATCATTAAAGTTGTCAAATAAAATCGCAATAATGTTTTTTCCACTATACCATACTATAGCAACATTAGATGTGCCGGTTGAACTTTCTTCATAAAGAAAGATATATACATTGTTTTTTCCGTCCCAAGGATCATCTTCAACATTTATCAGTTCATCATTGTAAAATTCTTCAAAAATCGCTTTGATTGCATCTCTGTTAGAAAAACGTTGTTTATGATTCTCAACAGCCACAAGCGCCTGGTCGAGACCTTGGTCATAATAATTATATCTTCCTGTATGAACCACGCAGTCTCCTTGTCTTAATAACTCGCATCCAGGATCTGCTTCTTCAACTTCAAACATTAATCTGCCAAAATTCTCTTTTATTATGAAACCTTCTGGTTCTTCACAGTCCTGCGGGCACATCTTCCGCATTTCTTCTTCCACACTGCAGATTCCATCGCCGCAGATTGATGTCTGTGGTATACAACCAGCTATCATTAATAACATTAAACAAACTGACATTATTGCTCCAAGAAAGAGAATCTTCTTCATATTAACACCTTTATTAAGATTTCCTTAATATAGTCAGCGACATAAGTAATTAATAAAATTTAGCTTAAAAAAATGTTTATTCCAGAAATTCTCTAAAGAGTCTTGTAATTCGTCAACTGTTTTGTAGTATTTGGAGTTTGTTGTGTTTGCTCTTGTTATTTTCCAGCATGT
>JAHJQO010000003.1 GCA_018819305.1 Nanobdellota archaeon | reverse complement strand
CCTTAATAGTCATCTCGGTGGTTTTTTCTAGTTTTATTCTTTTCATCTTAATATATATTAAATATATATTAAGATATAAATACTTTTCGGTTTTGAAGAACACAGATTACATAAATTCATTTAGAATGGCTAACTAGATACAAAAAATAGAAATATTTAAATAAGCTGAAATTGAAAATCATAATAACTTGAGGTGATTTTCATGAAGATGAATAAAAAAGGATACATACATCATCCCCTTGTAGCAATCGTAATTGGGTTCTTAGTAGGAATGCTCATAATGTGGCTGATATGCAAAGGGATCATACCATTAGGCGGAATGACAATCTGTTAAATAAAAATTATTTATTTTTTTTTAGAAGTTTTTTTCTATTTCTAATATATAATATAAATAATAAAGAAACAAAAATTTAATATTTTTGAATCAACAAAAACAAAGTTTTTGAGTTACAGAAAACCTTGCAGTTTTTCTGTATTCAAAAATCAAAGATTTTTGTATGCCAAAACTAGTTTTGAGCACTTAATCAAAGATTAAGAAAATTAAAAATAAAATAATTTATCTTGCATGAATTTCCTGATAGCGACCTAAGCCATATATGTCCTTCAGATGGTCAAAGATTCTGTCAAATGCATCTTTTCCCTCTTTCTTAAGTTCTTCAAGTTTAGGATTTGGGAACTTTAACTCTTCTAATTTTTTAAGAGTTTCAGGAATCTTGTGTTCCAGAGTATCAATCAAATTAACATAGATATAGGTCACTTTGGTAATGATGTCATAGATGTAATTTGCCTCTGCTTCCATCTGCTTGAAAACATCACCTTCAAGCGTAAATATTCTCTCAAGATTTTTCTCAGCTTCTTTAAACTCTTTCTTGTTTACATGAGCACTGATTTGATGAAATTGGTCATACATCTTCTCGATTTTTGTCTGTTCGTCTTTAACATATTTTTTCTCAAATCTTGCTATTCTAGCTATGCTCCTCTCCAGACCTTTTTCAGAACGCATCTTATTAATAAAATCTTTCCTTGCAATTCCACCTATATTATCTGACTTAAGAAAAGCAAGAATCCTTCTTATCTCGTCAGTTCTTTTATGTATGTCATACGTTATTTTTTGCAGAGGAACATCAAATTTTTCCTTGAATTTTGCATATAATCCAGGATTGCTTGATTTCATCTGTTCAAGAAAAGGTCTTAAGTCTTGTTCTAAAGTAAATTCTTTTTTCACATTTTTCTCTTCTTCATTCAGCATGATAAGCTCATCTTTTTCTATTAAATATAGATAACTTTCTTTTTCCATCAATAAATGAAGAAGCTCTTTATAATCATTGACAACAGTGTCTATCTCACCGCTTTCAATCGCTTTTTTTAACTTCTCTTCCCATTCGACTGTGTGACCTTCAAAGCCTTTGAATTGCATTCTCCTAGCCACACGCCTAACCTGCCTGGCTAATCCTGCTGTTGTTCTCAAATGCAAAAAATCCAATTGTGTTGTAACCATTTTCTATTCACCCGTTTTATTTTAAAAAAATCGCCACCTCTTTTTTATTTACTTTAGAAGTTTTTTTCCTGTTAATCTATTTTCTTATACTGAACCGCCTGTATGTCTCTGTTCATAATAAGCTAGTTTGAACAAGTTAAGTAGATGAGTGTTCATGGTCTCATAGATTTCAATTTCTTTTTTCTCTATCTTTTTGTATTCAGTCAATGGAAAGTTTTCAGTTTTCAACTGAACAATAAGGTTTCTTAAAGGTCCTTTAACATCATTCATGATTTCAACATAATTATTTGCACCAAGAGTAATTACTTCAACAAGGAAACCTGCTTCTTTTATTATGTCCTGGAAAAATTCTCCTTGGAACTTATACAGCTCTTCAAGTTTTTTCTTTATTTGGTCTTTTCTGCTAAAACCTGATTTATCACCTCCTGTTTTTTCAGCTTTAGTGTTGATAATTTTTTCAATTTCATACAATAGGCGTTCACAGTGGTCATAGTCGCGCTCATTTTTATACTCTTCACCTAATATCAATCCTTCTTTTGTCTGCATCTTTCTGAACTTCATTTTTTTAGTCAGTAAAACATTTTTACTGCCTTTCATTGCAAGAAGCTGCTCTCTGTCATGAATAATATCATCAATTAATTTGGTAATTTTACCTGCTGCTTCTCCTAAATCTTTATATTCCTCTTTAAGAGGGCCCAAAACTTTTTGGTTAAATTCTGAAAACCACTCATTACTACCTTCTTCTTTGGCTATTTGTGTGAGCACTTTTTCAAGTTTTTTAATGAAGTCATGTTCTTTATTTTGCTGTTTTTCCTTTTCATGCAGTAAAAGAACATCATCCTTGAAAATAATGTTTTCATGGTGTTCTTCTTTCTCCTCTATCTTAAAAGTCTCCATAAAAGATGTCAGGACTTCATCAATCAAACCCCGGTTTATGCCTTCTTTGATTTTCTTTTTCCAATCTTCTGCATGCTTCCAAAATTTCTTACGCTTAAGTATTCTAGCATGTCGCCTGGCCTGCCTGGCAAGGCCTGTAGTGGTTCTCAAATGCATGAAGTCAAGTCCTGTTGTAACCATTTTTTATTTTACCTTGTATTATTGTTTGATTATTTTTTTATTTTTCTTTAGCCAAATATTCGTTTTGTATGCCTTTTATTTTATTGTAAAGATTATAATGTGTTTTAGGTCCGAAATGTTCTGAAGCAGGATCATTAGTGTTTAATAAAAGATTAAATTTTTCAGGTGATTCTTCAGTCCATGCCTTAATAACTCTTTCAATCATAATGAGAACTACAGTGTTGTTTGCTTTATCTCCTTCTCTAGAAATATCTATTTCCTGATTTTTGTCTTTTTTCTTACCAGTTAATGTATACAATTCTTTTTCAATTGTTTGCATTGTTTGTACATCATCCTTATAATGCCATTTTAGGCTTGTATTTTTGTTCTCGTCAAGTAATTCATGTTTCTTCTCCCATTTGGATAAAGCTTTGCTTAATTCATTTTCAGCTTTCTTTACCTCTGCTTTCACTTCTTTAGAAACAACAACCGTTGCATGTTCTAGAATATTTGCTGCTTCTGCATCGCCAACAGCAGGATTCATTAATCTCTGTAACTCTGCAAAGCTTAGTTCTACTTTTTCTACAGGATCTTTTTTGTCAGTCATTTTTTTATGGAAGTTTTCGTATAAATATCGGCATTAAATTAAAGTCCAGCACTCCGTATTTTTTTAAGGATGTCTTTAATGCATCGCTTGGAGTAATAACTTGCTGATACATTCTCTTATCAAGAGCTACTTGCTTTAAAGCCTGAGTTGCATCTGCATCATATTTTTTTCTTTGAACAGAGACAAATGCAAAAATCCTTGCTATTGCAGGAGGAGTCATCATTGGCAGATGGAAGTCAGCAGTTATAGTAACCGTAGTATTTTTATCTAAATTAAATTTTTTATAATAAGGAGTATATGGTGCGACAGGAATGTAATTATTATTGT
This sequence comes from Nanobdellota archaeon, assembly GCA_018819305.1. Taxonomy (GTDB): domain Archaea; phylum Nanobdellota; class Nanobdellia; order Woesearchaeales; family SM23-78; genus SM23-78. The sequence continues at coordinate 18,654 of JAHJQO010000003.1, read as the reverse complement.
AAGATTGAGATCCTGTTTTAATACCTGATTGATAGAAAACTTTTATGTTTTGAATATTGAAGTATGTTGTTAATCTATTCCAGTCAATGATTTGGCCGGTGTGGTCCATAAAGAAAATATGATAATAACATTCCGTAGATTTTTTATGTTTAACTTCTTTGAGTTTAAAAGGTAGGTTTTCTCCTGTTTTTGAAGGAGTTGCAGTAGAGAGAGTAATAATAGAAGGTGTGGTTGGTCCGAACTGAACATCACAAGGATTATTATGAGGATTAAAATTGGGTGTTGGAACAATAAGTATTTCTTCTACTCCAGGTCCTGCAGGTTTCTTGCTCAGAACAACATTCATGAATGGTTTTGCTGTTGTGTCGTCAATATTCAGAGCAAGGTCTTCCATGAATTCGATTTCAGATGTTACATAACCACCCGTAGTAGTTGTGCTTTTAATTTCTTTTATCTTTGAATCTTTTGGAATATTTTTGATTTCAAAAATTCCATCAACATCTGTTCCAGAAATAGTTACTGTTTTAGTTTTATCACTGGAATTATCATCTTTTCCTGCGCCTGGTTTTCTATATTTAACTGTTACATCATGCCCGTCAATTCCACTCCCATCAGTTCCATTAACAATGTTTTTTGCCCAAGCAAGAGCAGTTGGATCATCGTGATTTGATGGTGTTGGCTTTGGAGGGGGTGGTGTCCATGAACCATGTTCCATCAGCCTTCCTCTTATTGTATAAAATTTTTCTCCTTCTCCGTCTTTCCACATAGCCCATCTCCAGGTTAAACCCTGGGCATTAAGAGTTCTGAATTTTGGATCTTTGGCTTTTAGATCTTCTTTTCTTGCAACAGCACCTCCAAGAGCAATGATTGGATATTCATTAGGGTCAGTAGTGAAATTTTCTTTATTTTCAAATTCTTGATCTAAAAAAGTCAATCCTTTGATTCCAAGATATTTACCAGATACTTTTCCTTCTGGCTTTCCATTTTCCATGATAATATTAATATCTTTAGTACCAACTTCATTATACTCAACCCTTTCCAGTTTTTCAATGCTGTCAGGGTATGCATGAGCATTTTGGATAATTCTAAAATCTTCTTCACTCTTAAAAGCCCACCATTGATAAAAGAATAACTCGCCTTTTTTTCTAGCGTTAGAATCAACAGTAGGCAAAGCATTTCCAGGTCCTGGACCGCTCGCTGAAATAAGGTCGTCAACAGCTGCATCCAGTATTTCTCCTAATGTGTTGGTTTCAGTTGGGTCTGCCATTTTTATGGTGAGTTTGGTTTTATTAACTGTCTTCTATTATAAACATAAATGTTCTTGAGCCTCTTTAAGTAGCTATCCTGAAAAAATTCAGCTGTGAAAAAATATCTGACTGCTTCCCCAAAGTTAGGATCGTTCTTAATTCGTTCTTTAAGTTCATGTTTTCTTTTCTCTGCTGTCTGGCATGATGCTCTCAGGCTTTTCTCCCAGCCCTCAAGAAGTTTTTTGAATCCTTTGTAAAATGCTTTTTTTATTCTATCTTGTATATTATTTAAGTCTCTAGACATGTTTTTGAAATTTCTTTTAAGGTGAATTCTGTGATCAATATTTCTTATTTTGCCCAGAAGGCCGGGTGCTGAAGGTTTGCCGTTTTCAAACCAGTCTGGATTAACACCGGTTAAGATTCCCAGACCTAAGAGCCTGTCATGGTCAAAATCTTTCAAAGGATTGTCATCAACAAGAAGCTCTTTCAAACCACCTATAAATGCAGTTTGAAATTCATTAAAAGGCAGATCAAGAAAATCTGTTCCTCCTGCATCTATTTCATCAATGATTATTGTTGCAACATAATTAGCATAAGCAAGCTTCATTAACTCAATAAGGTCTTTATGATACCCGACAAGGTCACCAAACTTAATCTTTGTCACAAGAATACTTCTAGCTATTGCTACGAAAACATTATGAGAGTTTTCTTTTGCAGTTATTGTTTTCCGAATTCCTGCATTAAAAAACAATTTTCTTGTTCTTGCCATTTTTATCTCTTCTCTTATGGTGGTCCTGTCATTGAATCTAATCTTCCTTTTGTTTTTATTCTTCCAGGTTCACTTTCATAATCTGCTTCAAGTATGACTGGCTGGAAGTTTCTGTCGTATTCAGAGCCAATCTTAAATTCAAATGCATGAGTATATTCTTGTCCTTTTTTGAGTGTGAAATTAGCAGTGTCTTTAAATCGTCTTTTCTTGGTAATGCCGGCAGTTAGTTTGCTTCTTTTTTCAGATTTATACCATTCATTCCAAGGTATCCAGTAAACAGCTTCAACTCGTATTGGCAGACCAGAAGTAACTGTTAGAAACCCGCCGTGTTCTTCAGGAACAGCACCTGTTGCCGGAGCAATTCCATCTTTATTAGTAATGAGATGTATTTTTGTGTCTTTTTTATTTACTTTACAATAAACAGTTACTTCTGCTCCTCGCAGAGACCTGTCATGATCTCCTCGAACCCAAACTCGTAGAAATGCAGGGTTCTCTATTCCTTCTTCCCATCTTTTTCTTTTCTCTTCTTCTTTGATTTCTTTAGGGCTTTTTTTAGGTTCTTTAGTAGTAGAACCATCAGGGTCTCGCCAAGGTTCTTTGGTGCGATCTTTTCCTCCTCTCTTGCCAAAAAGACTGCCTGCGCCTGAAAATAAAGTTATTACCTTGTAAATAATTAGAAATATGATTAGAACATGCATCCAGCTAACAATTGCTCCGTACGCGTTTATTACAAAACTATCTGCTACTACCATTTCTGCTACTCTTTAGGTTTGAAAAATTTCTTAATCCAATTCTGACTGATAAATAATACCATAGGCATCTTTACAAATATTGACCATTCGCTCACCAAGAAAAATAAGATAAATAAAATTATAAGACCGAATAGATTTTTCACCCACCCTGCTTTATCGTCTTCACCTGTCGATCTTAAAACAAACACCGCCACATATCCTATTCCGCCAAAGAATGCAAGGAATATAACTGAGCTCATGATTACTGTAATCAGGCCTCCTGTTGCTAGCATCCATTCGTATGGCATCATAAACACGCCAATCATGCTGAATGCAAAAGAGACTATTCCTGCTGTTTTCTTTCCTTGTGCATCGTCGAATATTTTAGTTTTTCTCAGTGCCCAGAATGAAACTGAAAACAAGACAATAAACAACATGAATTTTAAGAAACCAATCTGAACTGTTTCATTGTTCTGTAAGACTTCAATATTAAAAATCCCGCTTATCATCTCTATAGCTCTGTCAAGAGGATTGATTCCTGATCGTCCAGCTGCGAATACTTGCGGAGCTATTAGAATCATGCATATAGAATAGAGTAGATACCTCACCGTATTCTTGTTAATTTTCATTATGTCTACCTTCAATCTTTATGATTATACTATATAAACTTTTCTAAATTATTAATATTCATTATACTTTTATTAAATAATCAACATAAATTAATTTTATTATTTTTTTAATATCCATATTTCTTTTTGAATTCTTCAAAATCAACTTCTTTTTGTTTTACAGGGGCTGTAGTAGTATGGCTTGTGTCATCAGTTACTCTTTGTTGTTTTAACAGCGTCTTTAGTTTCTTTCTCATGTCAGGCGTACTCCACACAAGTATCTCTTTTAGCTTTGGTCTTATTCTTCTTGAGAACACGCCAGTGGGATCACTCATGTTTCCTTTGAGTCTATCCTGAATTATCTCAAGTTCTTTGTTAGTGAGTATAAAAGAAGACCTGTTTTTCTCAGCCATTTGTAACTTAACGATTTGTAAGTTTATAAATCTTTTGTTTTGGATAATTAAATCATGTTTTCTCGTCGAGTTAAAAATTTAGAAAAATATCATAATCAACAACACCTCCTCAATGCAAGGGTTTTTTTCTTAGCACAATTTCTGGCAAAAAAATTGTAAAAGAACAAACATAAATTTATCTGTTTTCTGGGAAATCTCTTTTAACAATAATTTTATATTTAATTAAATTTAAACTATTTAATTATTGATATTCCATAATTTAGAACCTTCAGAAAAACCAATGGTTTCTAGCAGTTTTTGTGCATGAGCTATTATTTTTGGAATATTTCCGGATAATTTCTAGACTCTTTTTGGATATCTCTATTTAATCCAATGGTTTTTGGGCTTTTTTGTGTATAAATCTTTGTATCAACATGTTTTCTCCAGATTTTTCTGATCTGTTTTTAGATATCACTGTTTAACCTCATGGTTTTTGGCAGAATTTAAGCATAAACCTTGATTTTGTCACTTATTTTCTATTTTTTCTGAATCTTTAGAATCTTTTTTTTAGATCTATGCATTAACCTAATGGTTTTTGATGTTTTTCTGATTTGCCTATTATCATTAATCAAAATTATCAATAATTTAATATATTTTTACAACCTGATGGTTTTTGCTCATTTTGGTGTTCATAATCTCAAATCAAGCTTTTTTTTGACTCTTTTTCCAAGCTTGTGTCTAATGTCATGGTTTTTGTGGGTTTTTGTGTATGAGCTGTGTATGAAAAGCTTGATTTTCTCAAAATAAGGGTTTTTGTCTTTTTCAGATCATTTTTTGCTGAAAAGCCATTGTTTTTCAGACCTGATGGTTTTTGGTGAATTTTGCTTGTATGAGCTCAATTTTTGATTATTTTTATGTGTTTATTGAAATCCAATAACTTTGATTTATTAATTGTTGCTTAACCAATATATTGTTTGAACTATTTATTGTTCTACCTATTAATTGCTAACAATATATATTGTCTAAAATACATATTTTATAACCAATAAGTATATAAATATCATTTATCTATTTTGTCGAGTGAAGAAAAAGAGTGGAAATGCACAGACGAGCTCTGATGAATTGGAGTTGAAGGGATTTTTATCGTTTTTGATTATACATGAATTAAACCTTAAGAGGCTCTGTGGCGATGAACTTTCTACTAACATTGGCAAGCGCAAAGGTTCTTCTCTTACCCCCGGAACCATATATCCTGCGCTTAAAAGGCTTCGAAAAAAGAAACTCATCGCCTACAGACGCAAAGGCCGAAAAAAAACTTATTTTCTGACTGAAACAGGTGAAAAAGAGATTGAGCGGCTCTATTCTTTGTTCAGCCAGTATTTTTTTGGCTTGAAAAACAAGATTGTGCGCCAACCTGCTAAGAAAAAAGTTGGTGCAAAGAAGAAGAGTGAAACAACAGAAAAATAGTATATAAATTATAATTTTTGCTTAAAAGTTTTAAACACATTTTTTCGTGTATGATTTGTGAGGAAAATGCTATTATTAAACAAAAAAGAAGGTGAGGAACCTCAAGGATCAGAGGAATTTGGGTACACATCTAAATATGTTTCTGACGAACTGGAACTTATACATGATCAGCAGCAGAACATTGTACAGGTCTCAGAAGAGCTGGAAAAGGCCTTTTCTCAGATTGCAAAAATCAAGAAAATTCTCAAAATAGTCAAAAAACTCGATCAGGTGGTCATGAAAAAGACTATTGGAGACAAGCGAAAGAAGAGCTCCAGAATGATCAATCTAATGGAGGACATTAAGAAGAATCTGCAGGAAAAACGCTATGAGGATATTGACAAGCTTATGCTCAAAGTACATAATGAAAGCCAGGCAAAAATCAGCCTTTCTCGGGAAGAATTGCGTCAATTAAGGGAGTTAATGGAGGATTTGTCTGAGTTGTACAAAGAATCTGCTGGCTTGTGCAGGCTTTACACTGTTGTGTATGAACATATCAAGCAGATTTATGAGACTTGTCAAAAAGAGCTTAGGATTGAGTCTCAAGAAGAGTTAGAGCTTAGCACAGCTAGTTCTTATAAGAAAGATATTCATTGAAAGATTCTGGCTGGATCTGAGTGAATTAAAATTGGTTTTTGTTCTAATCAAAAAATTTCCAAAAAATTTAAATATGTGTAGTTCGTATAATACTCATTATACGTAGTTTCAGGTGCTTTATCGACGAGAAAAAGGCTCTGAAAACTGCCGAATATTGCGAAAAAAACTCGCAAAGAGGTGATTTGAATGGCAAACCCGAGTTCTATAGGCCCAAAGCCTAAAGGAAAGAGTATGATAACCAAGGAAGTCATAATTGGGATTGTTTCCCTGGCACTTGGAGCATATAATCTCCTTGCCAACTTTGACTATATACCAAAATATGTTGGTGAAGTACCACAGATAGTAGGAAATGTGCTTTTGATACTGGCAGGATTTTTCTTGTTAATCACTGCATACAGACTAGCCAGATATAAGTTTCATGCCAGCTACCTGCGCTAAACTCTTTTTTACCTTATTATCTTTAGATTGATTTGATTGAATATCAGAGGAATGACTGTGATGATACTCAAAAAACTTGAAACAGAGCTAAAAATAAGAGGATTCAGCCCTGAGACTGTAAAGGCTTATATGCGGCATAATCAGGCCTTTCTCGCTTTTATTAACAAAAAGCCTGAAGCTGTTTCAGAAGATGATCTAAAGACATATATGGCTCATCTGATATCTGACAAAAAGCTCTCTTCAAGTTCTGTGGCTCTTGAGCGCTCTTCTTTGTTGTTCTTCTACAATCAGGTGCTTGACAAGGGATTTTCAAGGATAAAAACTCCTAAAATCCAGCGAAATGCGCCTGAAGTGCTCTCGAAATCAGAGGTTAAATCCCTCTTAGAAGCCTGCAAAACCCAAAAAAGCAGGGTTTTGATAGAATTACTCTATTCTTCAGGCATGCGTGTGAGTGAATGCCTTAATTTACGCATAGAAGACCTTGATTTTGATGAAAAAATATGTGCTGTCAAGCAGGGAAAAGGACAAAAAGACAGAATTACACTGCTTTCTGAGGCTCTGATTATCAGTATAAAGGCATATCTAGATAAACAGGGTTTTTCTTCTGGCTTGCTTTTTAGGAACAAAAAAGACCAGGCTTTGTCTGCCAGAAACGCTCAAAAAATTGTTTCAAAAACTGCAAAAAGAGCTGGCATCAGAAAAATTGTGACTCCTCATAAGCTCCGGCATAGTTTTGCAACCCATCTTTTGGACGCCGGAGTTAGCATCAGAGTTATTCAGGAGTTATTAGGTCATTCTAACCTTCAAACAACCCAGATTTACACCCGTGTTTCTCGGGAACACATCAGAAATGTTAAGAGTCCTCTCGACGATTTATAAGGTTTTTTCTTGTTTTTTTGGCTTAATTTTTTGTTTTTTTCTTTATTCTAAAACATTTTAGCATTTATTATAATTTATATTATTGCTTGTCCAATATATTGTTCATACAATAATAAAGTTTTTAATCAAAAACTAAATGTTATATTCTATATTGTAAAATATATATTGAAGTAGTTCTAAAAGTTTTAAGTAATGCTTACACCAAAAATTCAATGAATTTTTGAGTTTTTATTTCATAAAAAAAGCAAAATATCAAAAATTTTTGAAAAAAACAAGGATATTTTATGCTCATTACCCTTCAAAATTTTGAAATATGTGCTCAAAAGTGCTGCTTCCTCGGATGGGACGTCCCCCAGCAACGCACAAGCTCATTTTTTTGATGAAATTTTGATCTTAAGCGCAAATATGAGTTTGTTCAGATAGAAACCTTCAAAAACCACGAGGTTATTCACATTTTGTGCATAGACAAGGTTTTGGCAATTCGGGGATCAATTTCAAGAATATTTCTTCTGGCCTGCAAATCCTTAAATTCAGATTCAAGGCTGAAAACAAGAACATCATCAACAATCTCTTTTTTCACAGGCACACCTTTGCTCATGAGGTTCATAAGGTACAAATTCACTCTGTCTTGTGTAAAACCAAGACGTTTGCTAACATCTTGTATGGATTTGCCTCTGCTAAGATAAAGTATCATAAAAACCTCTTGTTCGCGAGGACTTAGCTTAATATCCATTTGCTCTGATTTGTGAGGATTCACAGCCAGTTCTAATTCATCCAAACGCTCAGAAATCTTGTTGATTTTGGCATCTAATTCAGCCAATAAACCCTGACTTGACTGAATTTCAGCAGTATTCTGATTAATAGAATCTAAATGATCATTAAGTTCTGTCTTAACACCCTTAAAAGCCTTTCTTATGCCTGTAACTAGTTTGTTAAGCTCACTATTCTTTTTACTAGATAAAAAATTGAAAATCTCACTTCACCCCACAAACCGACTTCTCGACTTGAAAAAACATAAAGTATTATCTTGTTTATATAGTTTATTGTTGTGTAAAAGAGGGTTTGAAACAAATAATTTTTAAACAAAACACATTTCCTTTGGGTTCATGTCCAAGAAAGAACTATGCATATTACTATCAAAATTAAGTGTCTTTGCAGACCCTTCTATGAGGCTTGAGCAGTATCCGACAGACTCGGAAATAGCAGGGGATTGCCTGTGGTTTGCGGATTTGCAGGGTGATATTGAAGGCAAAACAATTGCTGATCTTGGTTCGGGTACAGGTATATTGGGTTTGGGTGCTCTAGTTTTGGGTGCAAAAAAAGCTTTTCTCGTGGATATAGACACTAAATCCATGGAGCTGGCAATGAAAAACCTGGCTTTTGTCGAGGAGCAAACTGAAAAACATTTCAATGCAGTGTTTTCTGCAGGAGATGTGATTGTTTTTGATGAAAAAGCAGATGTTGTGATAATGAATCCTCCGTTTGGCACTAAAAATGAAAACATTGACACTCAGTTTTTGCTCAAAGCAATGACTATTGCTCCTGTTATTTATTCATTTCATAAGGCCAGCACAAAAGATTATATTGACAAGCTTGTTGCTGACTATGGTTTTAAAACAACTCATTACAAGGAATATGATTTTCCATTAAAACAAACCATGGAGCATCACAAAAAAAAGATTGAGAAAATAAAAGTTGGTTTGTGGAGAATAAGCAAAAATTAGCTGTTTTTTAGATATTGTTCAAACTTACAAATATTAAAGTTATTTCTGTGGGTGTTTTTATGTTAGAAAACTATTCTGAACGTGCATAGGATGTTATTTCTAACATCCGAAAATCTTGCGGAAAATCATGGTATGGATTTATAAATAAGATTATTCATCCGAAAATTTTCCGACGAGGAATCATAAATTATTTATACTCATAGCAATATTGTAAATTAAAAAATATATATTTATGGAGGGTGTGTAAAATGAAAAATGACAGTTTAATTCAATCAAAAGCCCAAGACATTGGGAAAATTATTGAAAGAGAGATTGCACTGCTGAACAGCCCAGAAAAAAATAGTGGCGATGCGATGAACAGAGAGTGTTCTACAATTCCTTGCGCGTATTTGGGGAAAAATATTAATGGTTCTGAGTTGGTCCGGGAATGTTCTACTATACCATGCGCATATCTTGGATCAAAGAAGGAAACAGAAACTTTGATGAGGGAGTGCGCCACTATACCTTGCGCATACCTTGGTAAAAAGTAATCAGGACATATTTTTTTATTAGAAATATTGTGTTGGGGGGGGTTTTTAAGTGGCTTTGGATACAGTTTATTGGGAGATAACAGGCAATTGCAATCTTTTCTGCAATCATTGCTATCAAAGAGGAAGAAAAGATTATCCTCAGTTAAATTTGGAAAGTAGTCTGGAAATGATTGATTGCTTTGCAGAAAATGAAGTCAAGATTCTCCTACTAACTGGCGGCGAGCCTCTAGTGAATTCTAACCTCTTTGAGATAATTAAGAGATCCAAAAGTTACAATATTGACACTGCAGTTCTGACAAATGGCACTTTGATTAATAAGAGAAATGCTGAGAAATTAGCAGAAGCAAATCCTGACACTATTCAAATAAGCATTGATGGATTAGCTGATAAGCATGATTATATCCGCGGCGATAATGTGTTTAAGAGAGTAGAATTAGCTATAGACAACCTGCGTGAATTCGAGATTAATCCATTGATGAAACTCACAATCACTGCAAGCAACGCAGAAGATGTGCTCTCTCTTGTAAATTACTGCCAAAAAAATGAATTGCGTTTGAATATAAGCTTGGGTGTAGAGATAGGGAATACTCAGCAGAATAATATCATGTTATCTCCAGAAAATTATTTTAGGCTTTTTCTGTATTTGCAACGTGAAAAAAAAGAGAGTTATAATAATGTTAACCTTCCAGATTTTGCTATTGAAGAATACTTGATGTATGGTAAGTCGATTTCAGCTTGTAGCGCTGCCAGAAGAGTAGCAGCGATTACAGTAGACAATTATTTTCTGCCATGTCCTTTTATGAGCGGTTTGAATCTTAGCAAAAAACAAGGTGCGTACTTGTTTGATAAAGACAGTCTTCTGACTTATAATCAGAATCCTTTATTCAGATTAGTTCAGAAACATAATGAAACAGAATTCGGCTGTCCATTGAGAAAATTTCAGTACGGTGGCCAAGATCCATATTCAGTGGATGCATTCAAGGAGTACATACGAAATGAAACTTTATAAAGAAAAAGCATATTTGTACGATTTATTCATAGCAAAGACAAAGAGAGACTATGCTACAGAAGCCAGACTTATAGCCAAACAATTGAGTGGCCTTAAAACTGTTCTGGAGTTAGGGTGTGGCACTGGTAAAGCATCTTTGGAACTAAGCAGGCTTGGCTTTGATGTTACCTGTTCTGATATAAACAAAGAGATTCTTAGGCTGGCAAAGCAAAAAACAACGCTTAAGTCACAGATTCTTGACATGCGTAAATTCAAACTTAAAAAGAAGGTCGATGCTATCCTATCCTTATTTAATACATTGTCTTATAACAAAAACGAGAGCGAGCTCAGGCAAAATTTGAGATCTTGTTATAATAGCCTGAACAAAAAAGGAATGATTGTGTTAGGTGTTACCAAACCTGAAGTGCTTTTAAAAAAAGGAAGAGACTTTGCTAGGCTTTGGAGACTAAATGAGAAAGACTTATTAATTCAGATAGATGAATTCAAAGGAAATAAGCTGCAGCATACATTCATACTCTTTAATCTTGATTCGGAAAAAGTAATGATTGATAAGCACAAAACAGTTATTTTTCAAACTAAAACGATAGAGAGAGTTTTAAAAGAGAATAAATTCAAAAAGATAAAAATAATTGACTGTGGCTATGAACGATATTTCTTTGCAGAAAAATAGGTTAGAATGCAGAAATATATTGATATTAAAAATATCATGAGATGTGATTTAAATGATATATGGACCAAATGATATTAAGAACCATCAGGTAGCTTATCAATATATGCTGGAATGGCAGCAGAAAAAAGAAAAGGAAAAAGAAAGATTCACAAATCGGAAAATCGCTGAAAAATACCTTTATAAATGGAGTTTCTTAGAAAGAATGTGCGGGGAATGCACATTTAATGATTATACAGTAAGGTATCGTGCAGCTAAAGAGTATCTTAAAGAAAAAGAATCCCCGCCCCCGGATTTGAACCGGGAAATTATTCAGAGATGAAAGTTATCTTATGATACGCTGCAGGCTTCGAAGCGTGTTCTGTCCACTTTGGGATTGCGTCCTCTTCTTTGAGGTAGGGGTTGCATATCCTGTGATTATCAAGTCACCTTCCTTGAGCTCCCCACCCAAAACCTCCTTAACCTCAGTATAGGTATTGTCAGTGATGCCCCCTCTGATAGCCACAGGCATAATTTTTCCTTCTCTATCTATCCAGATAATGTAGACATCTTTGAGTTGTTCTGCATTCAAGCCGGTAAGAGCAGATTTCAAGTCATTCATAGTCAATGGCGCGTAATTTTCAGAAGCAGCATTTCCCCTGCCCTGGTACTGGCTGGCAGACTTCTTCTCAACAGCATTCTCTCGGGTTATCAGCTTTTCAAGGCCGGTCTTGTCGCCTGTGTAATGGTTTGCACCATAACCTATTGCACCGGCCAGCACTATGCCTGCTGTCCACTTAACCCATCCTTTAAGTTTTCTACCATACCTCTGATCATCAGATTCAGAAGTCAGTTCTTCTTTCCTAAAGATACCTATCTTCACCACCACTCTAGTTTTATAATAAACTCAGAAAAGAATTGAATATAAATAAGTTTCCATTTGGCAGTTGAGATATGAAATTCGTGTTTTGTCATAGATATAATAGAAAAGAATCCCCACTCCTGGAAGGATAGTTTTGCTACGAGTTAGGTAGTTATTCTTTCGCAGTTTTCCACAAAAGTTCAAACTGTTTTTGATACAATTCTGCGACTTCTTGGCTATCAATTCTAATCACTAATGGTTGAAGTGTAAAGATGAAGTATATTATCTTGTTTCCGTAAATAGAATGAACAACCTTGTTGCTAAAGTAGTCTTGGGACAAAATTCTTGATTTTACATATGGATGTTTAGTAATAATTTTTCCCTCAGCAAATAATTGCCTGGATTGGAGCTTGTATTTTTTCCTCATATTCCAGAATCTCTCCCATATATATTCTGGTACTGATTTGATAAATTCCTCTTTTGAAAACGAGTTCATAACCAAAATCTCTTTATATTTATGTGAAATGCCATCATTTATTACATCGTTCAAGATGTATTTTATTCCTTCCACTCCTTCATATACTTCAACTTTTGATGATGTTATTATCTCCTTTTCTTTTAAAACAGCAACTTTTTTCTTTAATTCGGCTTTCTGTTTCACAATTTGTTCTTCTTTGGCTTCTAAAAGATTAATTAAATTATCAGGATCAGTTATCCTGAAGCGTTTCGTTTTCCCCTTTGTTACATAATTTATCAGGCCTTTTCCTAGTAAGATGTTCAAAGAATCATATACATGAGACCTGGATATAGGGGTGTGCTTTGCAATGTCATAAGCCTTTGCTTCCTTTAGCTTTAGCAGTATAAGATAAATCTCAGCTTCATTATTGGTAAGCCCCAAGCCTAACAAATCCGGTTTTTCTAACATAACTCTCAGTAGAAAGTTCATCTTTTTAAATGTTTCGTCCTTTCAATGGACAAATAACATTTATCTATCAGTATCTATATGCTAACAGCATGATTCGCCAAATAGAGGACTCAAAGACCGCGAAAGGATTAGAATGCAAATGTGAAGGAGTTAATTTAGGAAAACAATCGCTCAATAATCAAAATGCTAATCCTAAATATTCTGAAATATTAGCTATTGCGAAGACTAATTACGCATATTTCCAAGAAAAAATTCAAGGTCCCTATAGATTCGGCTGTATTTAAGTAATTCTTCAGGATGTGAAAGTATGAAATACGTTCAATTATCCTTTAATTTGACGGGCCGATGTAATCTAAGCTGCGCATATTGTGCAGTAAATGGTGGAGAATCAAAAACACCAGATACTAAACCTAAGGCTATAATTAAAGGATACAGAAAAATCAGAAAAATGCATCCTTCTGCTTGCATTGATTTAAATTGCATGGGGGAAGGCGAACCCTTATTAAATTGGGAGGGCATAGAAACCATTGATAATATAAAGCGTGATGATAAGAACACAAGATGTTTTATCACCACGAATGGTACTCAGCAAAAAAGAGTTCTGGAGCTGGCAAGAAGAAACTGGATAATCACCGTATCGTACGATGGAGTTCATAACGAGTCTTTAAGAGGGCAAAGTGAAATTGTCCAGAACACAATAAATACATTAGCCAAGACTAATGCAGACTTTCTAGTCAGAATAACCTTCGCACCAGAGTCCTTAAGTTCTTTAGAAGACTCCTTAGATAATGTTAAGCAACTGGGTGTAGAATATGTTGTCTTAGGCCCTGTTTTTCCTTTTGGAAAGTATAGAGCGAAAGAAGTGATGCACTTTGACATCAATAAATTATATGAAAGCATTACATATGCAGAAAAAATAGGTCTAAAAGCCATTTTATCAATCCAAGAACAATGTACTTTGGCAACAAAAGGCTATTATGCCATGCCTGACGGAAATATAAGCATATGTTATGTCAAATTTATTAAACCCACCATTCAAAACAGGAAAAAAGCTGAAATAAGAGGCTGTATTTTATACGACTACAACAATTTGATTAAGGAGGAATATTGATTTATGAAAGATCTACTAGAAGAAAGAGTCATGCTTCATAAAGACCATCCGAAATACTTTACGAATTATTTTAATTATCTTGGTCTAAAAGACATTGTTGTTTATCAAGGAGTATTTCGACCAGAAATTTCGCCTGTAACAATAGCTATTTGCAACTGGTTAACAGAAAACAAAGAGCAGTGTTATAAAAAAAACGTATGCGATTTGGGCTGTGGCTCAGGAGTATTCTCAATTATTATAGCAAAAAATGGAGCGAAAAAAGTTACTTCTATTGATACAGATCCTTCAGCGATACAAAACACCAGAGAAAATGCTAACCTGCACAAAATAAATAAAATCATTTGCATAAAGAGCAATCTTTTTCAATCCTTAAAAAAAGAGAGATTTGATTTGATAATATCAAATTTTCCATTAATTACAAGGAATAAAACTGTGGATACAAAATATTTGAGCGTTCTAACAAATGGAAGCGTTGCAGATGAACTCTGGAAAGGAATGAAAAAGCACCTTAAAAAAGACGGAATAGTAATATTTCCAAATGTTTATATTGAGGGTTTTAAGACTCTTTCTCATGATGACTTTGCTGTAAAAAATGGCTTTCACCGTCTAACAATAATAGAAAATAAATTGGAATATCGACAAACAATAATACATTTTCAACTTCACAAGTATTGTATGCCTTAAATCTTGGCTTGAATTTCGAGTCCGGCATATGACAATATATGAAATTCGTGTTTTGTCATAGATATAATAGAAAAGAATCCCCACTCCTGGCGTACTAATGATGGATGGAGTCCGGCAAGGGTATTTTACTACAAGAATATTGATTAGAGAAGAAAAAGCTAATTCCTCACCACTAGATGTTTTTGTTTTTTTTTACCAAATAATGCTCTCTTATACAGTCTGCATTTCCAACGATGTTTTTTGCTTGGTTTAAGGTTCTGGGGTTTGGCACTCCTATGAATTGATTTTTTGCATATTCTAAGAATTCATCGTCTTTTATTCTTGCTTCATATATCTTGTCTACTTTTTTGTCAAAATCACAGAATGTTTCAAATTGATTAGTGAACAGAATGGCCTTATCCAGGCATTTTTCAAACAAATCACTTAGCTCAACAACTTTTGCAGCTATTTCTTCATCTTGGGTCAACTCACTTTTTTCAGGGCAAAGATATGTTTTTCTTTCAATGGTGTATTTTCGTTTTAGAAATGTTTTGCCTAAAGCTTCCTTTAAAGTCAACAGGCGACTTGGTTTTTCAAATTGTTCTATTTTTGTTTTGATATATTTCTGCACAACAATCTTTTTTAATTGCTCAAAAGAATTCGTATAGGTATCCATTACCTGAGTGAATTCGGTTTCATAGGGTTTTATAGTTTCTAAGTGCGTTAGATTGTTTTGAATAGCAGATTCAAGATTTTGAGTATCCTCTGGAAACTCTTTCTGAAAATATTCCATGAGATTTTTGTAATCCTTTCTCTTTAATTCTATCAAAGTTTCAACATTCTTTTCCTCCTTAGGACCCATAACAGCAAATCCCATTAAACCAACAGTGCTTGAAAGCCTAGAAGGAACACGAGTAATATCCAAATCAATTATTGATTTGTATGCAGCATCTTCTGGTTTTGAAAATTCATTCATTCAAGCAACATAGTAATTCAGATTTATAAAGCTTTCGGTTTTATTACTACTCAGAAATGGTAAATGTCCCCACCCCCGGACATTCAGAAAACTGCGTTTTCTGGGCGAACAACGCAGTTGTTCATTTGAACCGGGAACCTTTCGGGATCAGCTGATCGTGTTTCATATATAGCCAAAGCGGCCTTTTCCGCACGATATCTACAGCCGAACGCTCTGCCGTTGAGCTAGGCGGGGTTATCTCTATGAAGATGAGATTTGTTTATAAAAGTTTTGTGTTTGTCATGTGTTTTTTGCATGACACAACAAAATATTTTATTTTGTGTCCCAAAAGCTTTGCTTTTGTGAATTCAAAAATTCTTTGGAATTTTTGTTATTTCACAAGCAAGATTTATATACTGAAGTCTTTTCCTTTGTGATAAAATGATGGGATCAATAGGCGCAATTTTTGGTTTATTCTCTGATTATAATATAATGACAAAGGCAGATGAAAAAGGATATTCTTTTGATGACAGTTTAGTGCTGAGTTATATTGATGAAGCTACACACAGAGGAAAGAAAGGTATTGAGGTGTTTGAAAAAATATCTTTAGAAGAAAAACTGAACCTCTGTTGTTTAAGTATATTACCTTTGTTAAAGCCTTTAGTCACCCAATGCAGAAGACTATATTATGATTCTGATTTCAGAGATGAATGGCATTCTAATTACAAGTCCTTGTTCTCAGAAAATTAAGAAAATAACATACTCCCAAAATAAATCCAGCTAAAGCTGGGGATTTCTCACGCAAACCATTTCACTTAAACTTTTCCCTCTTTCGAGGTCGCTTAACAGCTAAGAGTTTAATGTATGGTTTGCTAAACGAAAAACCCCTAACGATACAAGCAATCACCTTCAGAGTGAGGTGGTCGCAATGACTAAAAACATATATCTACACTTTAATCCAGAAGTGCACAAAATTGAGAGTAAAAATAGGAGACTTCATAAAGTGAAATCTCAAGAATAGGGGATTATTTTAATCTAGTTTTATTTTATCTATCTTATCCATCAGTTTTATTGTTTCGGAAAGGATATTTACTATTTTAATGTATGTTTCAATTTCGGTATGAGTTATTTTTCTATTTTTTTTGCTTTTTAACCATTTATCCAATACTTGATATCCTCCAATATGAAAGTTCCATATTTCTTCAGATATATTATCAAAATATTGTTTTTCATTGAGATAAATTCTCTTTTCTTTATATTTAACATATTTTACATCATTAGATCCTGAAATTTCAAACTTAGCAATATTTCGATTAAATTGCTTCTTCATTAAGTGTAATTCGATTAACTCCGAGCCTAATTTTGACAATTTTTGAAATTTTTTGTAATCTTTAACAAAAGGTATCCTGGGAAAATCAATTTTTAAGAATTCTTGGTATTTTTCCCTATAAATTGGAGAGTGCAATACAACATAAATATATCCTAATACCTCTTCAGGATTTATTTCTTTGTTAGGATATTGTTCTGAAATGAATTTTAGGAAGTCTTCTGCGAGGTTAGAGTTTTTACCTGACTTTTTAATTATACTCTTCCCATTTAAGGTTTTCTGAATAGTTCCATTAGAATCATTATATGTCCAAAGAGGAATAACATAAGTTCTTGCTTCCAAAAAATTCATATCCATGATATCTTTAGTGATAAATATGTGGTGCCACGTTTTAGTAGATGACCTTCTAAGGATTATCCCTACATTGGGTTTGTAAAAATTTTTCATAAACTCTTCTCTTGAACATCCCCGGTCATATAGTGAAGGAGAATAACAGATTAATCTAGTATCAAATGGTCGATAAGAATAGTCAAGTATTCTATCCGAATACTCCGTTTTCTTGAATTCTTCCCTAGCTACATGTAAATTCCAATCTCTTGTATCTTTTAGATTCAATTCTTTTTTAATTGTAAAATCATCTAGATTCGATTTAAATTTATCCATCTTAATTTTTAATTCATTTAAAGTAAAATCTATAACAAAATGATCTCTTAAAGTAGAAACTCCACTTTTACAATCTTTAAATATTTGTGTAATGTTGTAATAACTAGAATATTTCCTATACGCTGTAAAATTTTTCTTAACAAAAAAATTGTATTCTTTATTGTATTCTAGTTCTTCAAATTTAGTACTAAAAATGGAATGGTCATTTAGATAATCATATTTATCTTTTCTTTTTCCAAATAAATCCGCGTAATAAACTTTATTATTTTTTTTCATTTTTAATCAATAATGCAATGGCAACTCCTTGTTGAATATCAAATACATTTTCATCTTTACTTCCATCGGGGCATGTTTCTTGTTTTCTAGAATCTCCGTGTAAATTCAGAATATATATCTTATCAAAAGTTCTTAACAACTCTTTTCTCATTTGTCTGTGAATTATTCCATCTAAATATGAATTATTTGTTATTATTCCTACAATTCCTTGTGGGTTTTGTTCAATTTTCCATTGTGCAAATCTAATAAACTTGATATAATCATCATCTAATGGTTGTATGTTTCTTTCATTCAAATCTTTTTTATAATCTTTCATCAATTTTTGTATAAACTCAGATTTATTTGAAGAACTTACAGAATAGGGTGGGTTTCCAATAATGACTAAAATAGGAGTATCTTTTTTAATTGTATTTGCTTTCAAAGTTTCATATGCTAATTCTTTCATAAATCCAGTTAATTTATTTAAGGTTTCATTGGGGTCAGATAAGGTGTTAGTGAGATAAACTTGTGCTCTTTCGTTTCCATGAATCTCGTGTCCTTCTTGTTTTAACAATAATCCTAGTTTTAGGTGGGCAATAACATATGGAGAAACAAGTATTTCGAATCCATAGAAATGTTTTAGCAAGTGATTTTCAACTTTATTGCTTTCAATTCCTCAGGCTGTCCCATAATTACCCCTTTCCTAATTTTATCTCTCGACGACAAATGCAAACATTTATATACTTCCTCGTCTATAAAATCGATAAAAACGAGGTGATTTCTATGGCTTACATCGCATCAAACAAAAACCAGAACT
>JAHJQO010000025.1 GCA_018819305.1 Nanobdellota archaeon | reverse complement strand
CTTTGTTTAACTCTAACTTTTCTCTTCCGCATACCATTTTTCACTACATCCCTGGATTTACAGTAGATACACTTCATAAAAATCACCAAATAAGTCTATGAAAGAAGCAATATATAAATCATTCGTTTAATAGACATTATCCCATTCACAAAGCTTATATTTCAAATAGGATTCCATTATTCTATGATTCCATTTATTGTAATGACCAACCAGTGCAATTCAGGCTGTTTTTATTGTTTTTATAATGACGAAGAAGAGCTCAGTTTTGGCAAAGAAGCTATTAATAAGAAATCATTAAAACGATTTCTTGTCAAGGCAAGAGAAGATTTAAGTGATGAGATTATTCTCACAGGCGGAGAACCGTTTCTTGTTCCCTGGTCATATGATTTTATCAAGTGGCTGCCTGAGAATAATATGAAAGCAAGCATCATCACTAATCTTATCAATATTAACAAAGAAAAAATGATTGATGCCAAAAAAGGCATCAAGAAAATAATAACTTCAATTGACCATCATAACCCTAAAGTCAATAATATTTTGAGAAAAGGCTCTGGGAGGACCAGAGAAAACCTTGAATTCATGGTAGAGCAGGGTTTTGACATTCAGATTAATGTTGTTATAACTAAAATTAATTACAAAGATGTAAGAGCAATTTATACCAACTTAAAGCCTTATGCAAATAAAATATTTTTTCAGCCAGTAGGACTTGACAATCCTGAACTGCAGAAAAAATATGGTATTGAAGACCTGCCAAGAGAAGAACTGGAGAAAATGCTTATTAAACTTGCTCCCTGGGCTAAGCAGGAAAACTACAACCTGCATTACATGAGGATGAATAGTTATCTACTGGAAGGAGAAAAACCCTTTGCTCCCTGCCAGATGGGAAAAGAAATCTTTGTTATTGACTATGACGGAAGTATTGCTCCTTGTTTCCGAAGGCACGATTTAAAAGCAGGCAACATTCACAAAGATGAGCCAGAAATAATAATGAAAAATCTGCGTGATAATTATGAAAAACTAGATTCTCCTTCTTGTTTTACTTCCAAATGTTTTCCTTTGTATTGAAAGATAATGAACATCACATATTGTTATTACCTTCAAAAATTTAAACTACTTTATCAAAAGTGCTGCCTTCCCGAAGGGACCACCCCCTGGCAACGCACAAGTTATTATTTTATCAAAGAATTTTTGACCTTAGGGCAATAACAATATTAGTTATGTTTGAGATTAACCATTAATTATTTATACGAGTAATTACAGAAACTAATTTATGAAATACATAATCCTGATTGCTTCAATCTTATTGTTGTTCACAGCATGCACTTTTGTTGATAGCACTAGTGTAAGAGCTATTAATAATAACGCTTCTAGATTTGTTGACCAGGATATAATTATTATTGACACTGTTTCCCAGGAAATGGGAGGCTCTATGTTCAACTATTACATAACTGATTTTGAAGGCAACAGATTAAAAATTGACTGCCCAGGACAAAGATTTGCTCATAATGCAAAATACCAGATAAGCGGCAAAATTATTCATAACAATCAGACAGGAGAATATTACTTGCTTTGCAGCGGAATTCCTAAGAGGCGTTGACTAAATGATTTATCAGGGATATTTATTATAAATATCTAATCTAACTTATTTGAAAAGCGACTTAAAACTCATTGCATGCTTGTCAGAATCTTTAGGAATTTTTCTTTTGGCAATTTCATACATGATAAATGAAAACAATTTAGTCATCATTATCTTGTCAATTAACCTATACTTGCTTTTTTTTCTTGTGAATATTTTCAGCATTATTTTTAATCCAAAATTTGCTTTTTTTGCGTGCTGAATAGAGAATCTGTATGAATCAGGATATTTTTTTGCATAACTCAGAATTTCTTCTACTAACTTAATTTTTTTATTAGGATTTGTAAATGACTCTCTTATTAAATAAAAGATTCTGAGCGTGGCAAATATGAAATCAATATTTTTAATCTTTAACTTCTTTCCAAGTTTATAAATCTCTGCCAGTTCCTCTTGGCTCACTTCAAAATCATGGCATTTTAGATATTTGTAAAAATATTCAATAAGGTAGCTGACATTGACCTGATCCCATCTCACCCATGCCTGAGGAGGAATTCTTGACCTTCTGAAGTAAAGTTTTTTTTGGGAAGGCAAGTAAAGTATTTTGTCAGATATTGATTTGTATTTCTTAAGGAATAATTTTATTTCTTTGTTTTTAAAGAACTCATCAATTGCTTTGTCAGCACTGTACGCTTGCTTGTAAATTTTCAAGGTAGAATAAGTATTGAGCTCTGTCCATTCTGATGAATCATCCAGAAAAGTTAGTTTTTTCCAGCGAGTCCACCCGCCAGTCTGGCACCAGACAGAAATGCCCATAATGTTTTTCATTTTTTTGAGCTTTTTATAATATGATTCATAATCCCATCCTGTATAGACTGGCAAAAGCCCAAAGCCGTCATGCTCTCTTCTGGTCTGCAGCTCAATTATTTTCTGATGATGATCTCGAAAAAACAAGGGATTAAGCTCAAGATTGCCGTAGAAATCTGTATCTCCAAATTTCATAGAAATAATCAGGTTTTTGCTTTTGATTTTTTTAAATGCTTTGTCATAAGTTTTTTTGTTCCATATAAGGTCGCCAATTTTATATACCCCCACAGTCCATGTGCGCATAATTAAGTATTTGTTTAATTTTTCAAAAACAGGAAGCATGTTTTTAACAAAACTCCTGAGCTGCGCAGGTTTTTTTATTGTGAGCTTGCTTTGAAAATCAGATTCAAAATCATGCGAATCATCCTCACCCATTCTCATGATGATTCCATCAACAGGAAACTCAGATAAAACATATTGGCATGCATGTTTTAGCATCTTGATGATTCCGGAATTCTTTTTCTTAGTATGCCTTGCTATTGAATGATTAAAAAACATGATGTCAGTATTAACAAAAATTTTCATACCATATTGTTTAGCTATCTGAAAAAGTATTTTGTATTCCTGCTGATACTGAACAATCTTGTTCTGGAGTTTTTTTGGATAAAAATCATAATTCACAAGATGAGCAAGGTCATCTATTGATATTGCATTGTATCCTATGTCAGAAAACTTTTTCATGAGCTTGTCAAAGTCTTTTCTTATGGCTTTAAACTTGTCAAGGTCAACTTTTCCGCCGTTTTCCAGATTATAAAATGGTATTTTTGACCAATTTATGGTCTTTCTTTTATAGCCTTTGAAAAAAGGACCGATTGCATCTATGATGAATAGCTTCATAATTTTAGCAAAGTAATAAATAATATATAAAAGTATGGTAAATTTGGAATAACTAATGTTTTGGCATCACCGATTAATGATGCTAAAAACATTACTTAAGACATTGCCGTAAATTATATAAACTTCAGTTCTTATTCTTTTCTTCATGGGGTTAAAAGAAGCTGCTGAAAAACATGCATTAGACAATGCTGTGAAGTTTAATGGCAAGGCTAATCCTAAGGCTGTTATTGGCAGTGTTATTCAGGAATTGGAAGATGAAGCTAAAAAAGACATGAAGGCATTGTCTCAGATTATACAGGAAGCTGTGAAAAGAATAAACAATCTTCCTGTGGATGAGCAGAAAAAAATCATTAAAGAAAAATATCCTGAGCTTCTTGTTGAAAAAATAAAAGAAGAAAAAGATATCTTTGCTTTTTTCAAAATCCAGCAAGGTGACAAAGTAATCACTGCGTTTCCTCCTGGACCTGAGAAATATCCTCACATCGGCCATGCAAAAGCACTTCTGCTTAACTTTCTTCTGGCCAAAAGATATGACGGAAAATTTATCCTGAGATTTGAAGATACAAATCCTTTGCTTGTGAAAAAAGAATTCTATGACATAATGGTTGACAATTTCAAATGGATGGGTGTTAAATGGGATGAACTCCAGTATGCTTCTGACAACATGAAATTGTTTTATGAACTTGCAGAAAAAATCATTAATTCAGGAGACGCATACATGTGCTCTTGTGATGTCGACAGTATGAGAGAAAAAAGAGGCAAAGGAAAACCTTGTGCATGCAGAGACAAGCCTCCAAAGCAAAACATGGATGAATGGAAAACATTCCCAAAGCAAAGGCCTGGCAGCATGGTTCTCAGATTAAAGATTGACTTAATGCACTTTAACAGCACTATGAGAGACCCTACTATTTTTAGAATTATAAATGAACCTCATGCAAGGCTTGGAAAAAAATATACTATCTGGCCTAATTATGATTTTCAAAACGCAATAATGGATGGTTATTATGGCGTGACTCACAGGCTCAGGAGCAAGGAATTTGAAATGCGCTCAGAACTCCAAAGTTATATTCAAAAACTGCTTGGCTTAACAAACACAACTACTTATGAATTTGCAAGGTTTAATCTCAAAGGCGTGCCAAGTAGTGGAAGAGTTATCAGGGAAATGATCAACAAAGGAGAGCTGATTGGCTGGGATGACCCCAGACTTGCTACTTTGGTAGCTCTCCGCAGGCGTGGATTTACACCAGAAGCAATTGAAAACTTTGTTTTGAGCACAGGCATGACAAAATCAGAAGCTACTCTTACATGGGATGATTTGATTGTACATAATAGAAGAGTGCTTGATGAAAAATCCAACAGATACTTTTTTGTTGCAGAGCCTGTCATGATTGTTATTGAAGATGCACCTCAGCTGGATATTGAATTACATCTGCATCCTGAACATAGAAAAGGTGGAAGAAAGTTCAGTGTGGCAGATGAGTATTATATTTCAAGAGAAGACTATGATGTTCTCAAAGGAGGAAAGCTTTACAGGTTTATGGACTGCATAAACTTTATGAAAAAAGGCAAAAAGTTTGTTTATGACAGCACAGAGTACAGGAAATTTAAAGCAGAAGGAGATAAAATCATGCATTATCTGCCTGTGCAGGACGATCTTGTTCATGTTGAAGTAACCATGCCTGACCAAAGTATTGTCAAAGGCCTTGGAGAGCCATTGATGGCAGACCTAAAAGTCGGCGATATTATTCAGGCTGAAAGATTTGGCTTTATGAAGCTTGACAAAAAAGAAAAAGATAAATTGTTTTTCTGGTATACGCATAAGTGAGTTTTCGTGAATTTTGTTTATGAATGAATTATATTAATTCTTTCCTTATTCTTCCATTATTCTTTTTTTACCCAGCAGTATAGATCACATCTGCTTTGTTTATTTAACTTATATGTGATTGCTTTGCATCCTCCTCTGCATTTTTGTGCATAAATACAGGAAGGATTGTGATAATCCTGACTAAAATTTATTAAAACAGGATTGTTCCAGATTTCTTCTATTCTGTCTTCTATGATATTTCCGACGACTAAATCATCAATATAAGAGCAAGGAGTTATATCTCCATTTGGTTTCATACTTACAAAGCTTTTTCCACCAAAACACTGCATATCATTGTAGTCACTAGGCACCTTGATTAAATCAAACTCTCTCGCCACAATTATTTCTGTTTGAGTTCTATTATTTTCTTTGTAGTCAAGCAGATTTGTTATGATTTGTTTATACTCTTCTTTTTTCAGAAGCAGAGGATCTGCTGAATCTTTTGGAATATATTTCATTACTTTCCACTTGGCAATTTTGTGTTCTTCGCAAAAATCTAGTACTGCTTTTAAATCATATTGATTTTTTGATGTGAGCGTGGTTGCAATATTTATGCTGACACTATTTTTGTTTAGTTTCATAACACTTTGCTCCACAATTTTAAATAAACCTTTATGCTTTCGAAATTCATCGTGCTTTGCTCCGACATTATCAAGGCTGATTTGTAATTTTTTTACATTGTGCTGAATTAGTTCTCCCAATTTTTCCAAGACTAATAATCCATTTGTGGAAAAATTAGTTTCTAATCCTTTTTTTATTGCATAATCATAAACATCCATTAAATCAGGTCTTAATAATGGTTCCCCTCCTCCTATTTTGAGTTTTTCAACTCCAAAACCCGCCAATTCATCAAGGACTATGATTATTTGTTCTGTGCTCATTTCTTTTTTTGAACCTAAATTGTCCTTGTTGTAACAATGAAAGCAGTTTAGATTACAATCATATGTTATTTCAAAAGCTACTTCTATTAGTTTTCTTTTCATATTTGTCTCCTCTACGCATATTAAAAAATAATAAAAATAATTTAGTAGATAGTGTTATTTCCTATCAGTACTTGGTTGTATTTTTTATTTGATAATCTCCCGTTATATTTTTTGACACTATTCCTTCTAATCTGTGCGTTCTATCTGGCAGTTCACTGAAATAAGCATAGTGCCCTGTTAGGAACTTATCTGCTCTGACTTCCATTTTTCACCTCCAAATATTTGCATGTTTTATCGCTCTCCCAAAGAGAAGAGTACAATGATTTTGCAATGCCTCTGCATCCGCCACGGCAGCGATCCAGACGGTCGCAGGATTGGCATTGCCCTGTTATTTTTGATTTCATTAATCTTAAGGTGCAGAGTACTTTATTTTGCTCCCATAAATCATACAGGTTATCCTGTAGAGCATTTCCTATCTTAAACTCAGACGTACTTAGCGCCACACAAGGATAAATATCTCCATTAGGCGAGATAGAAAGAAGTGTGTGTGCCACAGGGCACCCAGCTACAGGAACTTTATCTAGTTCATCTTTTTTTAGCACAGATTGAAGATTGCTCACTGAACCACAGTCTATAGTAACGCATGGGTTTTCATTTTTTCGATTGCATAACTCATTAATTAAATTGCTGTATTCAACATAATCCGGCAGTAGTTCTTTGAATTTATTCAGCAAAAGATCTCCTTGCTTTATTTTTATAAGAGTTAGGGCAGGCACATTTTCTTTTTCCAGCCATTTCACAAATTCAAGGATATGTTTTAGGTTATTTTTGGAAACAACACAATCAATTCCAACAACAATGTTGTGTTTTTGCAGGAGTTTAATTGATCTTATAACACGGTCTCTAGAACCTTTTTGTCGGAGAGCGTCGTTGACTTCTGCTTTGTGGCAATCAAGTGAGACTTGACATTGTTTCATACCTGCTTTTTTTAAATCTACTATGAGATCTTCATTTATGTTCCAGCAGTTTGTAGTAAGATTAAAAGTGCATTTTTGTGAGCTAACATATTCTGCTAACTCAACCAAGTCTTTTCTAAGGGTTGGTTCCCCGCCTGTAAATCCTATTTGAAACACGCCAAAATTCGAGAGTTTTTTTATTACTTGTTTCCATTCTTTTGTTGATAATTCTTTTGTTTTCCTATATGGTTGTCTAATTGAACAGTATTCACATTGCATATTACAGGCAGATGTGATACCTAGATGTGCTATTATAGGAGATTTGTAAAGTGGTTTTTCAGAATCATGGCTTAATAGTTTTTGCGAATATTCAACAGGTACTTTTACTGGCAGGTAATCTTCAAAGTCAGTCATTTCATAATAGCATAATTTGTTGAAGAATTCTTTATGTCTCCAGGGAAATTTTTTTTGATGCGCATATTTTTGAAAGAGATTGTATTCTTTTTTATTTAATTCTAAGACCATTCCTCTTTTGTTGAATAATATGAATTGGTTTCCTTGCTGTTCAATTTTAATTAAGTTACTTATCATAATATTATGTAGTGTTTTAATATAGTTATAATTTAGTTTTAAAAAAGTTTAATATTGTTTTATTTTTAATAAATTTTATAAACTCAATTCCATTCCTTGAGTTCATGGTCCTTGAACAAGAAGATGTGAAAAAAATTATTGACTTTGTTAAAAAAGAGCCTGTCACCGTCCAGGATATCTCCAGATACATTGGTAGGAGCTGGGTAACCACTGATTCTTATCTTCAAAAAATAAAAGAAAGAACAGGCTTGATCGACATAAAAACATTCAGAAAAGGAACTCAGGCAGCACTGAAAATTGTTTTTTACTCAGGCTCAGGTGCTTCATCATTTGATGAAGTGAAAGACGTGCTGTTTCAGGAGGTAAGAGCTGGGCGAATTAAGCAGGACTTTGACTTCATGGACATATATCAGTTTGTTCCTAACAAAAAGAAGAGAGCATTTACAGAGGAATACCTAAATGAGGAGAATTCAAAGAATCCACAAATAATTTCTTTGTTTAGGCAGGCAAAAAACACAATTTATTGCTTTTCAGGAAACCTTTCTTTTATTAATATGAAAGAAAAAAACCAATCAATTCTTCAAGTCATGGAGGAACTGGCCAAAAAAAAGATAATGTTTAAAATTATCTGCAGAGTAAACTTAGCTTCAATTTCCAATCTGAGCAAGATTTCAAAACTTAATGCAAAATACCCTGATTGTTTTGAAGTGAGACATTGTCATCAACCTCTGAGAGGATTCATCATAGATGACAAGATTGCAAGATTTAAGGATGAAGAAGAGCAAAAAAAATACAAAAAAGGAGAGTTACATAAAAATACCAGGATAGTTTATGAAGTTTTTGATGATGAATGGGTTTCCTGGCTTCAAAAAGTGTTTTGGAATCTCTTCAGGACATCATTAGATTATCAGTCGCGCGTTAAGGAGCTGAAGAAATTATTCTAAAAAAAGAAAAAGATAAATTATTTTTCTGGTATACGCATAAATGAGTTTTTTAACCTTTAATTTTTATTTAACCTTTAATCCAGTGCGATTTCTATCAAGTATTTCCTGATAAACTTTAATGTATTGGTCTGCAGTATTTTTTATATTAAACTTTGCAAAACTCTCATCCATGATTCTTGCCTGTACTTTCTCTTTGAAATCTGGTTCTCTGGAATAAAAGTTCAGAGCATTTCGTATTGCATAGTTAAGCCCGCTTGGAAGGAAGTCATCAAAAAGAAATCCATTTCCCTGAAATCCATTTGTTGATAATTCTTGTACTGTATCTGCAAGACCTCCTGTGCGCCTTACTACAGGAATTGTTCCATAGCGAGGTGCTTCAACCTGAGGAATACCGCAGGGCTCGTATAATGATGGCATTAGAATGAAATCAGCACCTGCTTTTCCAATCTGACTGAGTTGTCTTGAGAAAGGGATGTAACTCACTCTACCATTGAATGCTTCTTGATATTTTCTTATTTCATATATGAGATATGGATCACCATTCGCAACAACTGCAATTTGCATATTTGATTCCTGCATTAAACCAGGTATTACTTTAAGTAATAATTCAAAACCTTTTTGAGGCCTTGACAATCTTGACGGCCAGAAAAATAATGGTTTGTCTGGATTAACTTCCAATCCAGTTTTCTGTTGAAAATATAGTTTGTTTTTTTGTTTTCCTTCTGTTAATCCCACAATGTCTTTTTTCCCATTTGTTTTATGCCAGTATTTCTGAACTATTTCAGGATCTTTTCTTGGGTCTGCTGTTATTAAAGGTGCATTGAGAATCCCTGTTGCAGAACCATGATAAAATCTATGCCTGATAACATCACGCATATGGTCTGGCATTATATGGTGTTCATGAAAATAACCTTCAACAAGCTCTTTTAGAAATGTAGGACTTACTGTATTTATGAAATCTGATGCAAATAATCCAGAAGTCATAAAATCTACTTCATTTTTTTCATAATTATCTTTATATGAACTGCCAAAAACATGCGGATGCTGCCTGAAATATATGTATTCCCAAAATGGCTCAATATCAATGCTGTGTTTATGCAGTCCTTTTGGCCATTGATTATATGTAAAAGTATTATGTAATGTCATCAGGCTCATTATTCCCTGACTTTTGGCAGCAGCTGGTATAAGACCTGTCATCCAGTCATTGCAATGCACCAGAATGTTGTTATTTTGCGTTTTAAGTTCTGGAAGAATTCTTGAGATTACTCCTCTCTGAAATGCATTAGCTTTCCTTAGATTTATTTTTTCAAGTCCTGATGTTTGGTCATCATAAACAGATTTTGCAGCTGAAAACATGTCATCTGCAACAAGGTGAATTCTTGAATGGTCATCTATTTCTCTTTTTAATAATTCATAGTCTGCCCTACTCATGTCTGTTAAAGCCTGGAAAAGATGCTTGTATTCAGGCAGAGCAACATGAACATTTAATCCTTGGCTGTTTAGTTCTATTGCAAGTGCACCAGATATATCTGCCACACCGCCTCCGTCTCCGGTTGCAATTACATTCACCAAATTTCCCATGTTTGACGGCAGAAGAATTATTTCTGGTGTTGCCAAAAGAATTAAAGGCAATTCTGCTCTTTTTGAAATGCCTGGTGCTTTTTTTGTGCTTATTATATCTTCAAGCTGACTTTTTAGTGCCTGCCATTCTTTTTTTTGTTCTGCTGGAGCACCAGCTATGTATTTCTTTTCATACTCCGCCAGAACACCTGTTAGTGCTGGTTTTTTTTCTTTTTTTGGCTTTACCATGTTATCCTCTAAACAAAAATAGAACTATATAAATAATTTTCGATTGTTAGTATTCGGAAGTAGTAAATAAAAAGTAATAAAAAAATCAAGTAATTTCTGCCTTGATTATCTTCACTTCTTCAACAGGTCTGTCCTGAGCACCTGTTTCAACTTTTGCAAGGGCATCAATAACATCCATACCTTCAACCACTTCTCCAAAAACCGGGTGTTTGGAATCCAGAAAATTATTGTTGACTAAATTAATAAAAAACTGGCTGCCTCCGGTGTTTGGGCCTGCGTTTGCCATTGAAATCGTGCCTCTGTTATTCTGGTTATGGTCTGTGAATTCATCCTTTATATTGTATCCTGGTCCGCCTCTGCCTGTTCCTTCAGGATCTCCGCCCTGAATCATGAACCCGTCAATAACCCTGTGAAAAATCACACCATCATAAAATCCTTTGCCAACAAGCTCTTTGAAATTACCTGCAGTAATAGGCATGTCATCATAGAGTTTTATTGTAATGTCTCCTTTTGTTGTTTTTAACAAAACTTTTGTTTCTTCCACATTATTCACCTCAGTTTTATCAGACGATTTTTTAAACAATATAAATGCAATAGCAATAACTAATATCAAGATAACAAGAAATAATATTATTTTAAGTGTTTTGTGATTAGACTGTTTTTTTCCATATGATACAAAAGACAAATAAAAGATATTTAAATTTATCGTAAAAAATACGCAATATAATAGCAATCTTTATATATCTAAAAAAATATAATGTTAATAAAATAATTATGAGGTGGTATTATGCCTGAGATGCTTATAATTAAAGCCAAGATAAAAGATGCTTGCGGAGACATGAGTGTTGCTGCTGATTTTGTGACTGCTCTTAATGAGAAAGTTGATGAGATTGTCAAGAAAGCAATCTGGAGAGCAAAAGAAAACAGCAGAAGGACTGTCATGGGCAAGGATGTATAAAGAGATGTTTAAAGACAAAGAAAAAATTATAATTCATGCTTTTTTCTTTCAACCCATTTTTTTAAGTCATGAATTTTAGTGTCAAATAAATTTATTTCTTCTGGAGAAAGAGCAGCTTTTCTCTGCAATATTTCTTCTTCAGCCATTATCAGTTCTGCTTCTAGGAAATTTAATTCCTTCATCCTTGCATTTTTAGCATGAGGAACTACCTTTACAAAGAAATCCTTAACAGGACTTGTCAATATCATTTTATCATCTTCTTGAGAATAATGGTTTGTGTCTTGGTTGAGCTGTTATTTCATCATTAAAAGGAGGTGCTTCAGGCATTGAAAAAGAACCCTGTTCTCCTAGGCCTGGAAACGGCTGTGGTGGAGGAGGCACTCCAAAATCTTGTTGTGGATAAGGTGATGGTCCTGAAGATTGCATATTATATGATTCAGGTCCTCTGCGGGGTTGCATTATAGGAATCCTGGATCCTGGAGCCATAGGAACATTTTCATCTTTCATCTCCTTTACCATGTCAGCAACTGCAACTAATCCCTGGGCAATCTGCTCGTTCTGGTCTTTAATATCATTCAGAACACCCGCAGGGCTTTGCTCGCCATATTCTTTTGCTAAATCAGCTTCTGCTTTTGTGAATATATCAATAAGCTTCTTTATACTGCTGTTTAGATTATTAACAGCTTCAAGAATGTCCTTACCTTCGGATAAGTCGCCAAAAGGATGTTTTTTTAATCTCTCAAGCTCTTTTTTTAAATTATCAACTTCCTGCTTAGGAAGAAGCTCATAATCTTCAGTAGTATCATCTCTCAAAGAACCTACCACCTCTTTTTTATTCTAAGCATAAAAATAGAAGAAATAGTTTATATACTTTTCGCTAAAATCAACACAGCTCGTACTTTAGGGCGAGGTATGTTGGTTCAAAAAAGAAGGGCAATGCTCGTTGTAAATAACGAGGTATGCTTTTTTGTAATCAATTAGAAAGTAATTATTCCTTCACACCAATCATTCTCTGCACATCTGCAGTTAGAATTTTCAGATTGTCTTCATAAAGAAGAGTGTCTGGTTTTAACCATATGTGATGCTTGTCATAGTGTTGCCATGGATTGTTGGTTTGAAATAACCATGAAGCATTGTCTAATGTTTGCAGATAGTCAACCAATCCTTCTCTTCCGTCATTACTTATCACTGCAATGTCTCCTTGAGACTGCTCTTGTCCTTTAATTATCCGAAAACTCCCACCTAATACATCTCTAAGAGTTTTCTTTTCATAAGGATCAAAAGCCATGATTTTTTTTGGACTATATAATTCAAAATGAAAGTTTGCTGCTGTAACTATTTCTCTGCCAGCCATGCTGCTCGCTGTAAGCAGAATTCCTCTCTTATAATCAACCCAGACAGATGCCTCCTCAAGTTTTCCCGGATGCCTGCCTTCAAAACCATAACCTGATCCTTGTATAAAACCCTGCTCTCGCAGAATAGAATTAAAATCAAGCCAAGGCATTTCATAGTAAGTATCATTTCTGCTTTTGTAATCTTGTCTTTTAGACTCGAATCGTACTCCAGATACTATGTAAGCAAATGATTCCTCTGCTTCATTAAAATCGTCTTCATGCGTACCCGTCATAATTGAAGTTGATAAAAAAGGATCTTCAAACCTTTCTATTATTTCATCTGCAACTCTTTTTCTAAAACTTAGCTCTGTTTCTCCATTTTCCCATTCAATATTAAATTCTTTTGCAAATGCTTTTACTTTATCCATATTGTCTGACATTTTATCATCACCCAATAAATTCCATTCTTTTTATTACTTTTTCAGCGGTTTCCAGAATTCGGTCTTTTCTTTTGTATTCAAAACCTTTGATTTCATAGAATCGCATGGCTTTTTCAACATCCTGCATTGTGATTTCTTCTACTTGGAACTTTGGACTGGCTTTCAAATCTGATACTAATTCTGAATAAAACATCCATGTTGTTCCTGCAGCAAGAGGTAATTCTAATTCCTTAATTGTATCACGTGTTATTTCTGACATTGGCTCTGTTAATGCAAAAGCCAACATTGGAAGGGTTTCTCCTGTCTGCTCTTTATACATATCCTGGCATGCTTGATATTCTCTAAAAACTGCTTCAGGATGTGCTTCTTTATAACAAGCATCATATGCCTCACCATTTTGGATTTTTTCTTCTGGAAATCCTCTTTTTAAGTATTCTAGTATTTCAACATATTCATGAAATCTTGCTTTTTGGCTTATAAAATCATTCTTACTGAAAATATTTCTGAAAAGAGTTCCAACATCTTCCATTAGAACACCATCAATGAACATTTCAAGAAGTCTTTCTAGTTCAGGAACTGCTTGTTTATCATATTGATTTTCCTCAACCACTTGTGTCAGATATTTATCAAACATAAATGAATACATACGTTTTAAGATTTATAAAACTTTCGATTTGTTACCACTATAAAGAAGTTAAAAAAATAAGAACAATAAAAGAAAAATCAATAGTCAGGCATTCCACCCATTCCAGGAGGCATACCTTGAGGCATACAGTTTCCACCACCACCAGAAGCTCCGGAAATCACATCATCAATTCTCAGAATCATGACTGCAACTTCAGCAGCACTGCTAACAGCCTGAGTCTTAATCTTTAATGGCTCAATAACACCAAGCTTCCATGCATCAACAACTTTTCCTGTGAAAACATTAATGCCCGCCCATTTCTGATTTTTGTCATGAGCAGCTCTGAGTTCAGTAAGAACATCAATTGGATCAAGACCTGCGTTTTCAGCCAGGGTTCTTGGAATGATTTCCATTGCTTCTGCAAAAGCCTTTACAGCAAGCTGTTCTCTGCCACTCAAAGATTCTGAATACTTCAGCAATTGTTTGCTAAGCTCCATCTCAGGTGCTCCTGCGCCGCCAACAGCTTTGTGGTTCTTAAGAGAAGCAATTATGTCGCCAATAGCATCTTCAACAGCTCTTTTGACTTCATCAACAACATGCTCTGTACTTCCTCTAACCAAGAGAGTGACTGCTTTTGGATTTTTGCAATTCATAACATAAGTCATTGACTCGTCACCAACTTTGACTTCTTCCACAACTCCTGCTTTGCCAAGGTCTTTAGCAGAAAGCTCATTCAAATCTGTTACAATGTTTGCACCTGTTGCTTTTGCAAGTTTTTCCAGGTCTGATTTGCTTATTCTTCTGCATGTAAAAACGCCTTTTTTGGCAAGAAAATGCTGAGCCATATCATCAACGCCTTTTTGACAGAACAAAACATTTGCTCCTGAACTAATAACTCTATCAACCATTTTCCTAAGCATGTTTTCCTCCATGTCAAGGAAAGCCTGCATTTTTTCAGGGTCAGTAATACTGATTTTAGCTTCAATCTCAGTATTTTTTACTTCAACAGCTGAATCAATTAATGCAATTTTTGCATTCTCAACTTTTTTAGGCATGCCAGAGTGAACTCTTTCCTTGTCAAGAACAATACCATCAATCAGAATGCTTTCATCAACTCCTGCTCCAACTTTTTTCTCAATCTTAATATCATTTTTATCCATAACATTGCCATTTTTGTCTTTGTTTATGATTCGCTTGACTCCCTTAACAACAAGGTCTGCAAGGAGGTCTTTTGAACTCTCTGCACCTTTGCCTGTCATGGCAGTGATAGCAATGTTCTTAAGAACATCATCATCTGTATCTTTAACATCCTCTGCAATCTCATTAAGAATTTCTTTGGCTTTTTCAGCGGCCATTCTGTATCCTTTTGCAATAACTGTTGGATGAATCTCCTGGTCAAGCAAGAATTCTGCTTTTTTCAGGAATTCGCCTGCAAGAACAACTGCTGTGGTTGTTCCATCGCCAACTTCGTCTTCCTGGGTCTTTGCAATCTCAACAATCATCTTGGCAGATGGATGCTCGATGTTCATCTCTTCAAGAATTGTGACTCCATCATTTGTGACAATCACATCTCCTGCACCGTCAACAATCATCTTGTCCATGCCTTTAGGACCAAGAGTTGTTCTGACTGTCTCTGCAACAAGCTTGGCTGCCATAATGTTCATTCTCTGAGCATCCTTTCCTGTTGTTCTCGAAGTATTTTCAGGTAAAATAAAAATTGGTTGTATATCTCTATTTGCCATATTTGCACCTCAACTTAATTGTATATTAAGTATTACGTTTAGACGAAAGAATTAAGGGGGTTTTAAATAGTTTATGGAATAAAATTCAGCACTCTTATTTATTTAATAAGTTAGGAATATAAGGAAAAGATTCATTCATGTTACTTAATTTATCAGGCACTTCAATAATCCTGTCTTTTTTATCCTTCCAATACCTAAACCATGAAAAATTTGCTTTCCTTTTAAGAAAATTCATAAGCCTCAAAACATTATCCTCATTCTCCTTAAAGTTAGCAACAATAATGCCCTGCTCAATCCCGCCTTCAAAAGAACAATTAGGTATAAAACCATTTCCCACAAGATAACCATCAAACAAATAGCACGAAACAGCAGCACTTGGAGTAATAATTGCCTGCTGAATAAAAGGAAACATATTAATTTTTTCATCAACAACAGGCACCCCATTCTTTCTAAGCAAATCATCAATAGTTCTATAACCACTCTCAATATCCCAGTCAATAGGACCAGGAGGAGGCTCAACATACTTATCTCCAGGATTAGCAAATCTGCCAAACATTCGTGACTCCTTTAATAGAATTTCCTTCATAAAATAATACGAGAAAGATAATACTATAAAAACCTTGTGGAAGGATGTCCAGTGCAGATTTTTGCAAAAAAATCTCGTATGCTCAAAAATCAAAGATTTTGTTGAAATGCAAGTCAGTACAACATAAAGCTAAAAAAACACTTTAGTTGTACGTAGTTAAGATAAGTAAATATATCATAAAGGGGACTAAGCAAACATTTTTGTTTGCGCATGTCGCCTACTTTTACCAGATTTTGTTATGAAAATCTGTATCGGAAGAATGTCCAGTGGAGATTTTTGCAAAAAAATCTCGTATGCTCAAAAATCAAAGATTTTTGGCACACAAAATCAAAGATTTTGTTGAAATGCAAGTCAGTACAACATAAAGCTAAAAAAACACTTTAGTTGTACGTAGTTAAGACAGATAAAAACTTGTTTTCTTACTACTTCAAAAAAGTATCTTTCAGAAGATTTATAAAAATATAGATTTTTCTCGTTTATATTATGAATGCAGATTACTCAAGTGCAATAAACCAAGCATTAGAATTAATAACAAGAAAACTATCTCCAGATATTCTGTACCATAATAAAGATCACACCTTGTATGTGCTGTCTGTCGTAACCGAACTGGCTAAAAAAGAAGGAATAAGCCAAGAGAATATCTTTCTTTTACAAACAGGGGCTGCATATCATGACACAGGATATATTTATCAAAGCAAAGGCCATGAATTGAAAAGCATAGAGATTGCACAAATAAGCCTGCCTGATTTTGGCTTTAATACAAATCAAATAGATATCATCTCAAATAATATTTTAGCAACACAGATACCTCAAAATCCAAAAAACATTCTAGAGAAAATTACTTGCGACGCTGACCTGTATCATCTTGGAAGCAGGGATTTTTTTCTTAAAAACGAAATCTTAAGAAAAGAACTCAGACTGCAGGGAATTAATTTCACGCCAAGACAATGGATGGAAGAAAATATATCTTTTTTTGAAAAAACACATTACTTTACAAAAACTGCAATAGAAATAAGGCAGCCAAAAAAAGAAGAAAATTTAAGATTAATAAAAGAACTGATTGGAATTGAGGGATAAAATGTTTTTCGCAGGTCAAAACAAATACTTTGGAACAATAGAAGAATCAACAAAATTCTGGAAAGAGCTTGGACTGAATCACTTAATGATAAAGCCTGATTCGCCAAATTTTGAATTAATTGATGAACAAGGCAGGCTGCAGATTGAAAACATAAAGAAGTTAAGCAAACAGCAAAGAGAATTTGAAGTTGAATATCATTTTCATCCTTACAATATGAAGGCAAACAAAAAAATAATGCAGGCAGCCAGCACAGAAACAAACTCAATTCTTGAGAAAATGCTAAAAGAGCTTGACCAGGCAATGCAGGATTATGGTTTTTATGATTTAATAACTCTTCATATTTCCAGAGTGGTTCATCCAAAATATAACATTAACATGGATGAAGAGGAAACAATTCAAAGAAGTGCGGATTTTTTCCAGAATCTGAATTTGAAAACAAGAATCGCGCTTGAAACAATGTATGATCCTTATATGAATCTTAGGTCGCCAGGCACTTATCTTCTTGGAAACAAGCCAGAGCATTTCAAAAGAGTAATTGGACAGGAAAAAAACATAGGAATATGCATAGACATAGGACATCTGAACATGTCCAGAACAAGTGTAAAAGAAATCACAGATTTGCCATACCCTATTTATTCTGTTCATCTTCATGGCAATGATATGCAGAGAGACACTCATCTGCTGCCTTACTATGAAACCATACGAGACTTTGAAGGCATAATAGACGCGATTAAAATATGTGAAGGGCCTGTTGTGATTGAGCTATCAACCAAATTTCAACCGCAGACAAAACAAGGCATAAAAAACTGCCTTGAATTCTGGGAAAGAGTTATCGAAGTTTAAGGAGATTTCCAAAAGATTTATTAATTCTGAACTCCAGAATACAATATAAGCACCTTATTTGTGTTTAAAGGAGGTATTCAAAGTGAAAGAAAAAAATAAATCTACACTGGTTGAAGTGCTTGGAGCAATAGGTATAGTAATCCTGCTTATAGGCATATTTACAAAGATGTTTTTTACGGGCCTTATAATAGCCTTGGTTATATGGATAATTGTCGGAATATTAACCACACACTGGAAAATTAAAAAATTCTGGGGAATCCATCACAAGAAGAAGAAAAAATAAATTTATTTTTTTAATTTTGTTTTTGTAATTTTAGGTTTCTTTTCATCACTTAATTTAGAATATTTTCTCTTAATAAGTGTATATCTTGATAACTTATTTCGAAAACGCATTGCTTTAAAATAAGCCATAGAGTGCTTGTCTTTACCAATATCAGGGTTTTTTTCCATGAGATCATAATAGTCAATAAATTCATCCCTGCTCATGTGGCCGTGAGAAACAGAAAAAAAATCACTGTTCTCTGCACGAATAACAACACCGCTCTCTTCCAAAGGCATATAAAAATAATAAGATTCAACTTCTTTAATGGTTTCTTCTTTTGATTTGCTTCTCAACAAAGAGCTGTTCCTTGATAAAGTCTCAACTACTCTGCCCAGATACTCGCCTTCTCTTTCAATATGCGTAAGATAATATATCTTATTGCGCAAAGTCTCTGGATTGTTGTCTTTGCTTTGCTCAAGTTTTTTTATTAATTCATCAATCATTGCAAAGAAGAAAGGCAGGTTTTTATTTAAATATATCCACAAACTTTATATAAATAAGAATTTAATTCATTCATATGGTAAAAAAGATTATTCGTGCTCCAGGCAAACTTCCTTTTTCTAAAGCAATAGTTCATAATCAGAAATACACCATGGAACTTTCAGGTCAGGTGGGGTTAAATTCTGAAACTGGGAAATTAGAAGAAGGAATTGAAGCGCAAACAAGAAGAGCTTTGGAAAATGTAAAAGAAGTTTTGCAGGAGGTTGGCTGGGGTCTTGAGAATCTGATTAAAGTCAGAATTTTTCTTGCTGACATGAAATACTATTCAATTGTGAATGAGATTTATTCTACTTATTTTAAGAATGATTTTCCAACCCGGATGGCTTTGGCTGTAAAAGGTCTGCCGCTAGGAGCACTGATTGAAATAGATTGTACTGCTTCAGGCGATGATATTAAAGAATAAGATGCAAAAATAATTATTTTTCAAGAGTGTAAAGTCCGCAAATAGTAGCTGCACTTGCGAAAAATTCCTCATGATTAATATTACGGATACTTTTTTTATATTCATTGTATAAATATACTTCAATATTATCTAAGTTATCACTATGCTTTCCAAACTCATCACTTTTAAAAATTTTAACATTTCTTAATGTTACTCCTGTTAATCCTGAACCACACCCTTGAACATGATTATAATCAAAAATGCCGACATATATATTAGAATTTGCACTAATTAGAATTTGCACTATCAATACCTACTAATTTTCCTTCCAGATCAGATGTATGAATAATTTCTTTCATTTTAATGAAGTAACTTCATAGTAGTATATAAAAATTTCTATTTTGTTTTAGTATTCTTTCCACCAATTCATCATTTAATGATTGCACATAAAACTTATTATATTCAATAGAATTTTTGCTCTAAAAACTTCGGGAACCCCCTCTCACACTTCGTGCGAGAACGATGCGACAACTACTTATCGGGATTATTTTTTCCACCGTCAACAAGGATATTTTGTCCAGTAATCTTTGCAGATTCAGGAGAAGCTAAAGATAAAACAACTTCGGCGATTTCTTCTGGTTCAATGAGCCTTTTCCCAGGCATTTTTGAAATTGTTTCTTCTAGTTCTTCTTTTGGCGCTCTTAACCAATATCCTGATTTTACTGGCCAAGGAGAGACTGCGTTTGCTCTTCCATAGGGAGCTAATAATTTCGCATAGGCTTGAGTGATATTTACAATTCCTGCCTTCGAAGCAGCATAAGCAAGAGCATCAAATTGTCCAGAAACCGAATAGCGAGAAGCGATATTCACAATTACCCCACTTTTTTGCTTTTGAAAAATTTCTGCAGCATATTTGGAGGTATTCATAGCAGAGATTAAGTTTTGTTTTATAGTCTTCGCCCAAATATTTGAAGAACCACTCCATTCATCACCCTCAATATAATTTCCTGCGTTATTAACAAGAATATCTAATTTACCAAATTTCTTAATAATTTTTTTAATCATATTTTTGACTTGTTCTTCATTGGAAACATCACATTTAATTGTAATGGCATCAGAAATTTTTTTAATTTCGTTCATAACTTCATTCGCTTCTTTTTCAGATTTATAATAATTTATTACTACTTTTGCTCCTTCCTTGGCAAATAGTAAAGCTATAGCCGTTCCTATACCTCTGCTAGAACCTGTTACCAGAACAACTTTTTCTTTAAATCTCACGATATATAAATTAGCTCGATAGTCTTTAAATGTCTTTCTAATTCCCATTCTCCCTAACGCCCACATAATAGGGGGTTCCCGAATTAACTAAAACTATCGCAAAAATTCTACTCTTCGGAACGCTCTAAGCGTTCCTCGTCCTTCCATCTCTGCTCAGCCCCACTCTCAAAAACTTCAGTTTTTGTAAGAGGTCTTCGTGAGGGAAGGAGAAACTAACACCGATTAAACGCAGAGATTAATGGCAAAGAAGAAAAGCAGGTTTTTATATAAATATATTCGTAAGATTTTCCCTCATGAGCGACCTCGAAACGCATTTCAGAGTGGAGCGAACACTCTTAGCAAGAGTGAGTACCGTAGCGAAGCGAGGAACATAGAAGTTCAGAATTCAGGCGTCATCAGTATAAATTCTAAAGTAGTAAATAATAAAAAGATTTATAAATGTGTTATTAATCTCTATTGTTAGGAGATTGAAATGAGAAAATTACCTGAAAATGTTCATAGTATGCCTTTTGGAGATTTTGTAAGAGTTGAAGCTAGAAAAAGAGAAATCGGTGTTGACGAATTTGAAGCAACTCTTCAATCTGAGAATATTTTATATCAAACAAGAGGCACAGGATATGGAAACATTTTAGAAATCGAAATTAAAAAATTGGCTACTCAATATCTTGCAATTACTGATTTCAGACTAACTCCAATGGGTATGTTTTTACCAACAACAAAATACTTGGTACAAGGTACTGGCGTAAAAGAATAAATCTTTCGGTTTCTATCTTTTAGCTCGAATTCTAAATTAGACATAAAACCTGTTAAACACTCAGATTTAGCATATTTAACACTTATTAGTAGTTACAATTCAAAAGATTTAAATATCAATTAAAATTAACTCAATACATGAACGAAAACTACATGGAAAAAAGGTGCATGGAAATAATCAGAGAGATTGATCCCTCATTAAAATACATGGAAGAATTTAAAATGGGATCTGTAAAGGTATTAAAAGTAGAGAAAGAAGGTACAATTCATGTATTAAAAACAGCACAATTCGATTATGAATGGGGAGTCGATCATCTAAAACAAGAAAGAAAAATTTTAGATTTAGCTAATGGCATTAGAGGGATAACTCATTTAGTTCAAAATTACAGAGATACTGAAAATTATAAAAACCCAATGCTTAAGGAATTTTATGAAGGTCAGAGTCTTCGAGAATTGAATGTCAAGATCCAAGATACAAATGCTCAAAAAAAGCTGGAAAATACTGTTCGTGACTTACATTCATTAGGTGTTGCAATATTAGACATACAAGGTAGAAACATCGTTCTTTCACCAGACAAGCAAGATGCATGTTTAATTGATATGGGATGTGGAAAATTATTACAAGATACTCATTCTTCAGAGTTTGAAAGATTAAAAGAAGATGATTTACACGACTTAGAAGCCTACATATTTGAGTGAAGTTACCCTTCTTTTTAGCGATTCTTAAAGACACCTAATTAAGAGAGTTATAGTATGTGTAATTAAAACAATCATTTTATATATTTCTTCTAAATATCTCGTTATATGAAGCACACATTCATATTTATTGATAAATTAATAATTTTGCTTAACTACTTACCATCACTGCACAAGGATAGTTGGATGAGAGTTGAAGAAAGAGAAGAGAGAATAAATAAATTAAGAAAAGCCATTATCTTAATCGAAGAATATACCTTAATATTAAGAAATCTTATAAGTAATCATAGAGTTGATAGAAATTTAGCTAAATTGCAGAAAATACATGAAAGAGAAATTAGCAATTGGGCAGAGCAAGTTAACACTATACTTAAACAAATGGACAATCTTCTGGCTGGTTTGGATCATGATGTTAAAAATGTAAAAAAAGTTTTGGCAGATGAACCAATAAATATAAATAAATTACAGGTCGCTGTTGCAGACATTAGTCATGGAATGTATATTAGTGGACTACACGATGAAGAAGAGCATTTGATAAGATTAAGAGATATAGACATTTTTAAAATACATGAGTTAAAAAAAATTATCAATCATGAACAACATCATAAAGGATTACTTAAATGGATAGGGTTTGCAAATTTAACCCCTCATGAAAAAGAAATTGAACATGAAAAATATTTTGCAAATTTACTAAGCCGATAGATTTGTTTTAATTTACCAAATATACATAATTTACCAATTGGTATAACTTGAGCCCTTGAGAAATTATTATATTACATCCTAAATCTGGATCAAACCTAGTGAACTGTTTAACACCTATCAAACACTTAGATTATTCTGATGCTTAATTTAAATTAGTTAAACTTTTCATCAATTCATACAATAATTGTATGTATTCATACAAAAATAGAAAGATTTATATAGTATGACTGCCACTCTATCAATATGACCTATAATGAAAGAGAAATTAATGCTGAAGAACTTTTCGAATTTATGGAATCTATTTCAAAATTCATAGAAAAAGAAATTAAAATGTACGCCTTGGGTGGCACTGCATTAACCATACTAAATATCAAGAAATCAACAAAGGATATTGATGTTAATATAGAATCAAATACAGAATATGAGTATATTTGTAAAATTTTTAGTAATTTAGGTTTTGAAAGAAATGGAATCCGCTGGATTACCCAAGAAGGATTAGCATTTGATATGTTTCATGGATCAAATATCATGGGAACTGAGTTGCTTCCAGACTGCATAGACAAATCAAAGTTTATCAAATCTTTTGGTAATATAAAGATTTATACCTTATCATTAGAAGATATAATTATAAGTAAATTGGCAAGGGGAGATTCAAGAGATTTTGATGACATCAAGAGAATCTTAGAAGTTGAAAAAATCAATCTTAGAAAACTTGTTCAAAGATATAAGGAAACAATGGAAGTTTCTGTTGGTGCTGATTATCAACAAAAATTATTAGATTTGATTGAGATTAAGTTTAAAGAATGGAAGTTCAGTCTTGATAATGATTTGATAGATGAGGTTAAAGAATGGGAATCGAAATAGAAAACAAGCTTACCGAAGCAGGATACAGGATGCTTGGAGATAATGAAAGTATAGAAAAGTTAATCTTAGATATTTTGAAGACTGAGAATATTAGATATTTAAAAGCGATACCATTTCTTATTTATAAGCATAAAGCAGACATCCATAATATCTATAACATTTCTGAAAGTAATGAACTATTTCAGGCAATCATCACCATAACTACAAAACTATTCAATGAATTCGATATAAGGGGAATTCTTCCAGAAGAGATTGAAAATTTTAAGAAATATAATCACGAAATAGGGCTGGCAGGATTAGATTATGAGGAATTCAGAAACGAATTTGAATTACAATTAAGAAATGAG
This sequence comes from Nanobdellota archaeon, assembly GCA_018819305.1. Lineage (GTDB taxonomy): Archaea > Nanobdellota > Nanobdellia > Woesearchaeales > SM23-78 > SM23-78. The sequence goes on along the minus strand of JAHJQO010000025.1, from coordinate 21,500 downwards.
ACTAAACCTTTTCTCTTTATTGAGAAAGAAAAAATATATGCTGAAAGGGATTTGCAGATGTATCTTTCCCGGCTTTTTACAAGAAAAGAAAAACAGATTATCAGAAGGTTATTAGAAGAAAAACCAATTAGCAGGACTGATTATGAATATTATTCGAGAAAAACAAAGAAAAAGCTTAACAGCATAATGGGTTTGCAGGATTTTGCTAAAACAATTTATGCCAAAACTCCAAAATATGATGAAGATTTATATCATCTAAAGAAAAAGCTTGAGAACTGGCTTGAAAATAATTCTAATGATAAAGAAATCTCAATAATGAATTTCGTTCTATGGGATAATGATAAAATTTCAATTACTTATAAAAAGAAAAATGATTCAAAAGATCAATTATTCAATACAGGCATAAAAATAGGCAGGATTAAAGATGAAGAACTTTTGAGCCTTATGAATAGGTATAAAAAACATGATTTCAGATAGAATGCTGATTTTAAAAATTGCTTCCCATCTAATCTTTCTGTTTAATGAACATTATCTTTTTCTGAAGCGTGGGAAAATTTCGTCCGAAAAGTTTTTGAATTACTGTATATTCTACGTAGCAGACTAAATGTCATAGGACTAGAGGGGGATTTTCGTTCTATCTAGCGAACACAGTGAGCCTTTAAGAACAAGTATCAAGGGACACACTCAACACAAGATTAAGAATCTGGGGCTTTAAAACCGAAAGGTTTATATATCATTTATGGATAATATTATCCAAATATGGATAACAAATATATGATAATTAATCATCTTGGAAAACACCCCGATAAGAAGTGTACAATGCACGAATTAAGTAGGGGGTTGAATATACCTTATGCTAGTTTTTATCGAACTATAGAATCTATAAAAGATTTGTTAAACATAGAGAAAATAGGAAAATCTAAGATAATCACACTTAATAACAAGAATCCAGTAGTAAAAGCACATTTGACCGTATCTTCTGATGAAGAAAGAAAAGATTACTTGAAAAAATATCCGACTATCAGGAAAATATATCAAGAGTTGAATACTGATGATGTTATAGTTTTGTTTGGTAGTTATGCAAAAAAAACACAAACAGAGAAAAGCGATATTGATTTATTGATAATAAATAAAGACGGTAAAAAAAGTATTTCTTTTTCAAAATATGAGCTTTTATTTAAGATAAAAATAAATCCAATCTTTATAACCAAAAAGGAATTTAAATTAATGCTCAAAGACAAAGAAGAGAATGTAGGAAAGCAAGCTGTATATAGTCATATAATCTTAAATAATCCAGAAAGCTTTTGGGAGTGTGTTTTCAATGGAATTTGATAAAGAAGAATATAAAAATCAATTTGAAGAATTTATCAGAGATAAGAGAATAAAAAAATCTTTTCAATCTTTCAAAATAAAATTATTTCTTGAAAAGGCAGAAAATAGTTTATTAATTGCTAAACACACCAAAGATATTGAACCAACAGAAGATCAGCCAAAAAAGCTTTTTTGGGATTATTGGGCTATTACAATCTCTTATTATTCTATGCTTTATGCAACAAAAGCAGCAATTCTATCTAAAGGATATGAAGTTTCAGATCATGATGCTGCTCAAATAGCATTAGGACATTTATTAATTCCAGATGAGATTGAAAAAGAAGACTTGGAAATATTAAATCAAGCATATAAGATATTTAAAGATGAATATGTGCATTATTTTGAAGATGCTAAAAAAGAGAGTAAAATAGCAAGATATTCTGCAATTAAAACATATACCAAAAGAAGATTAGATGAAATATTCAATAATGCGACTGATTTTGTAGCTAAGATTGGTTTTGTTTTGCAAGATGAATCCTAAAGAAAGGTGGTTTTAATGAAATGTCCAAAATGCGGAAATGAATTGTTTAAAATGGCTCAAACACAAGGTAAAAGGATAATGAGGTGTAGCTCGTGTAAGGAAATTGTAATTAACACCTGTCAAACATTCAGATTATTCGTTTAACAAGCATGATAAATTAAGAAAACATTTATAATCAATCATCTCTTTGTGTTCAGTATGAGAAGGTTGAAACTTAAGCAGTTCCTGATGAAAACAGGTTTGTTTGATAAAAAAGAAGATGTTATTAAAGCACTCCATGAAGGATTAATATTTGTTGATGACAAGATTGTTAAAAATACTGATTTTGGTGTTAAGAGCAAACATGTGATTAAATACAATGGCAAAGTCCTGGAGCTGGTTTCCAAAAACATTTATCTTATGCTTAACAAACCCAAAGGCTGTCTTTGCCAGAAAGGCGCTGAGTTTAATGTTTACCAGATTATCAGGCAAATGAATGATTTTTCTCCTGAAGAAAGACAATCCCTGTTTATTGTTGGAAGGCTTGACAAGGATACAACCGGATTGCTGATTTTATCCAATGATGGAAAACTGGCAGATGAGATTATGAAACCCAATAAAAAAGTGGTTAAGACTTATGTTGTTCTGCTTGATAAGGATTTGCTTGATAAAGATATCGCCAGTTTAAAAAAAGGAGTAAAGATAAATGTTAATGACAAGGATTATGTTACCATGCCTTCTGAAGTAGATGTTGATAAGAATAAGATTAGAATTTCTATTTATGAGGGAAAAAAGCGCCAGATAAGACAAATGTTCTTAAAATTAGGTTATACTGTTGTTGAACTGGAAAGAGTTTCCATTGGAAACCTACATCTTGGAAACCTTAAGCAAGGCGAATATAAAAAGTTGTCTGGTAAAGATATTCGTGATGGTTTGAGATGATACTGTCAATGTCAAAGATATATTCTAATATGACTTCATAGTAGTAACGAACGAAAAATTTAAAAGGTGGATTAATTTTACAATATCACAATGGCCCAAAAAAAATTAATTGATACAAGAGGCAGAGTGCCAAAAAAGTTTGTTTCTTATAGAACCAGAGGAGGGTTAAGATTAGTAATAAATCTAGACTTCGAAAGAAGATTTCTTGTAGAAGGCCATAATTTTCAAGGCGACCCTGGCATGAGAGAAACCGGACCGCTTGATTTAACAAAGGAAAGTCTTGAAGCTATAGCACTAAGAGCTCCAAAAAATGCAGTGGGTTTTGTGCTCAGCGTACCATATGACATTCATTCTGGTTCTCGTAATGAAAATGTGTGTAGTAGCGATTACATAAAATCTGTTTGGGCTGTCCAATACTACAGACACAGAAGAAAAGGGGAATAAATCTTTTGTTTTTTATAAAGCGCCAGATAAGACAAATGTTCTTAAAACTAGGTTATACTGTTGTTGAACTAGAAAGAGTTTCCATTGGAAACCTACATCTTGGAAACCTTAAGCAAGGCGAATATAAAAAGTTATCTGGTAAAGATATTCGTGATGGTTTGAGATGAATTTTCAGTTCACAAGCTGCACAGTCCCCAATGTGAAGATGATGGTGTGCAGGGAGGAAATTTATCCAGAATTCTTAAAATTTATCCTATTATTCGTCAAGAAAATCAAACATTTTATATTTAATATAAACGTACTATAATAACACTTATCGAAAAGATGAATACAAAAGAACTTACTGCATGGTTTCGAAAAACACTTAACAGAATTACTTAGTCGCCGTTTTAATGCTTAACTGTTAGTGTTCCCTCTTTTATCTTTTCATACACTTTCTGTTTTGTAGTTTCCCAATAGAAATCTCTAAATTTTTTGATTATAGGATTTGCTAAATTAAGTTTGTACATTTTAGCCTTTCCAACAGTTCTCATATTTACAATTATCCCTGCCTTTTCTAACTTAGCCCAAAAAAGCTTGAGTGTTGAATATCCAACACCAGAAAGACTAGCAATATCAGTCATGCTATAATCAAAGTCTTCATTGACTACTAAAAAATCCATAACTTTAAGTATTGGTGAATCTCCAAACATTTCCAAAAATGCTGTTTTGTTCTTCATTGTAAGTATAGTAAAGTATCTACCACATATAAATGTTTCCATTTTTAGCCGATATTGGCTACAAATACTAATCAAGATAATAAGGTTTATATACTAATAATATATGGAAATTGAGTATGGCAAAGAAATTGAATAAAGCCAATTATTTAAAAATCAAAAAAAATATTCTTAAAAAGCTATACTCAAATCAGGCATTCAGTAAAGGCCATTTGTTATATGAAAGACTTGCATCAGGAATACCCTCCCACCTAAAAGGATTTGTTGAAGATATTCTTAAAGATCTTATAAAGGAAAGACTAGTTATTTTTTACGGAAAAACAAATCACGGAGATGCCTACCAACTAAACATCAAAAAACTAAAAGAAATCGAGGACTTAATATTATGAAACGACGACCTAAAACAAAGAAAACACAAACTCAATTTGGCGAACACCTATTAAACTCAGAGAAATCATAATTTTTATATAATAATGATATATCCATAATATTATGAAAGAAAAGATTCTTTCTCTGAAAGGAGCAGACATGGACATTGACTTAATACATAATTCTGATTTGGACTGGAAACAAGATAAATGCCCCTGGAATGAGCTCGAAGGCACAGACAAACACAAATGCGCTGTGAAGAATACTTCCATCTGCAAATATTTCCGAGGAATTAAAAAACCAGATACTGTGCTTTGTGGATTTTCTGGGAAAGATTTTGGTTGAGTGAATGTGTATAAAACTTATTAAACACAGGCTGCACAGATTTAGATGTGGAGATGATGGTGTGCAGGGAGAAGTGTGATTATCCAAAATTCTTGAAAATTATCCCTCTAAAACGATAATATTATATGTATTTGCACATACATGTCTAGAGAAGATAGTAAATGGAATCAAAAAACATAACTTTAAGAATTAATTCTGAATTCCATAATAAGTATAGAGATTATTGCAAAAAGAAAGGCTTGCTCATATCAAGGCAATTTGAGATAATGATGGAAGAACAGATGAAGAGGAATAAGCAATGAAAAAATATTTATTTAATCCCAAAACTGTTGCTAAATTTTCATCTAATATGAAGCTTAATCAAAAACAAAAAGCTTCTGCTAAAGCATGGTTAGATTTATTAGAGCAAGGTCAACTTAAAAAAGAAAAATTAAATTATTTTAAATTTTCAGAATACATTCTAAAAGATTTGTTAGGTTATGATATTAAAAAAGATATGGATCATGAAGCAGGCAACATAGAATTCTCTTTTAAAAATAAAACAGGAAAAACAGTTCTTGGAATTGAAGCTAAAGGAACAAAAACTGCTGATTTATTTGCAGAACAAAGAGGATACCGCGAAGGACAAAACACCCCTCTTAACCAGTTATGGACATATATGGGAAAACTAAATCTAGATTATGGTATTGCTACCAATTATAAACATTTTATATTAATAGATAGAAGCCGAGGATCAACAAGAAATCACTTTTTTGACTTCGAAGAAATTAAAGATGATGAAACAAAATTAAAAGAATTCGTTGCTATCTTTTCCAAAGAGCAAATAATAGATAATAATTTTGTTGAAAAATTAAAAGAAGAATCTGATATTGAAGAAAGAAATTTTACAAAAGAATTCTATAAATTATTTCATGAAACAAGATTAATGCTACTAAAAGAATTTCAAGAAAATGGGGTCTCAAAAGAAGAAGCAATTCATTATGCTCAACTATACTTAAATAGACTTATGTTTGTCTTTTTTGCGGAAGACACCGATAAATTAGAAAAGAGAATATTTGAAGAAATGGTTATATCTGCTTTAAAATCAGAGATGCTTATATCTGATCAATCTAAAATAGTTTCAGATACAATACTAAGCCTTTTTATGAGATTGGATAAAGGTTCAACAACGCCTAAGAAAATATTCGGTTTTAACGGAGGATTATTTCATGAAGAAATACCTCCAAGTATATTCTTTAAAGATTTAAGAAAAAAAGAGTTCTTTAAAGAAATATACCGATATTATAAATTAAAAAAAGAGCTTGAATTAGATGGGATTTCGAGAGAAATTTTTCAGAAGTATGAAAATAAAATTAACCCAATAATAAGAAACTTATTTACTATGGCTTCTTTTGATTTTAATACAGAAATTAACGTAAACATACTAGGACATATCTTTGAGCAATCACTATCTGACATAGAAGAATTAAAGGAAGGAAAAGCAACAAAAAGAAAGAAAGAAGGAATATTTTATACTCCAGAATACATTACTGATTATATCTGCAGAAACACAATAATACCTTACTTGGCAAAGAAAAAAGCAACAACACCCAGAGAACTTATTTTAGAACATTCAAAAGATATCGCTGAACTAGAAAAGAAATTTAAAGAGATTAAGATTCTTGACCCTGCATGCGGGAGTGGAGCATTCCTAATTAAAGCAATTGATTTATTATTAGAAATTCACAAAGAAATACAATTGTTTAAAGAAGATGAAGGACAATATTTGGCAATTAAGAAAGGTCGTAAAAAGAAAAAAGATGTTACTCAGTTCACCCTTACAAAATGGCATGAAGAAGATGAAGCTAGAGAAATAATTGAAAATAATATTTATGGTGTTGATATTAATGAAGAATCTATTGAAATAACTAAATTAAGTTTATTTCTAAAAATAGCAAGAAAAAACAAAAAACTAATGAATTTATCAAAGAATATAAAATGTGGGAACTCATTAATTGATGATAAAGAAGTCGCGGGAGAATTAGCATTTGATTGGGAAAAAGAATTTCCTTTTAAATTTGATATTGTGATTGGAAACCCTCCTTATGTGAATATTGCAAATATTTCTAATCCTAAAGTTAGGAGATATTATCAGTCAAATTATAAAACTGTGAAAAATAAAAGTGATCTTTATAGTATTTTTATAGAAAAAGCAACAGGATTATTAAAAAGAAATGGGTTACTAAGTTTTATTTTCTCTAATTCATGGTTGGGAACAGACAGTTTTAGCAAATTCAGAAAATTTCTTATTGAAGATACTTGTGTTTTAAAGTTGGTTGAATTGCCCGCAGGTGTTTTTGAAGATGCAATTGTTACTGCTGTTATTATTGTACTTTCTAATTCGAAGTCCGAACAAAATCATAAAATAGAATTATTTAAGTTTTGGGAAAATAAATTTGATAAAGTAAAGCACAGTTTAAGTTATGAACGAATAAAAAGTAATGAAAATCTGACTTTTTCATTTGAGCCAATAGTTAATTTTAATACTGAGACAATTAAATTAGATGAAATAGCAAAGTTTTCATTAGGTATAAAAACAAGCAATGATAAAAGATTTATTTTAGATGAAAAAAAAGATCAAGAGTGCTACCCTGTATTGAGAGGTAAAGATATTTATAAATATTATTCGGGCATCCCAAAGAAATGGGTTTGGTATAAACCAAAGTTAATGATGGAAAAAACTGGTGCGGGTCCAAGACATTTAGAGTATTTTTTAAAACCAAAGATATTTATTCAAGATGTTGCAAAATCTATAATTGCATGTTATGATGTGGATAATAACTTATCTACAGATACGCTCTCATTAATTTATGAAATTGATCAAGAAGTTAATCTAAAATATGTCTTAACATTATTGAACTCAAATTTTGTAAATAAATGGTTTAAAAATAATTTTCCTGAAGGATTGCACATAAAGATAAATCAACTTAAACAAATACCAATCCCAAAAATATCTTCTTCAGAACAAAAACCATTTATTGAAAAAGCAGATTTGATGCTCAATCTAAATAAAGACTTCTATGATAAGAAAAATAAGTTTTTCAATAGACTAAATAAGAGTTTTGGATTAGAAAAACTGAATAGAAAATTGGATGATTTCTATGAGTTAGAGTTTAATGATTTCATTAAAGAAATTGAAAAATTAAGTAAAAATAAACTTTCATTGAAAGAACAAGATGAATGGGAAGATTATTTTAATGAATATAAAAAAGATTTACTGAATCTAAAAAACCAAATAGAAAAAACTGATAATGAAATCAATAACATGGTTTACAAATTGTATGGTTTGACTAAAGAAGATATTAAAGTTATTGAGGAGAGCTTGAAATGAATCAAGATACTTCTCAAAAATTATTTCAGCAAACAATGGAGATGTGGATTGAACCAGAAATAGACAAAAGAAAATCTTTTAATCGTATTCCAGATGACTTTAAATTAAAAAGTGCTCAAATTATATTTTCTTTGGATAGGGGTTGGAATAAAGTAAGGCTTAATGAAGAGGTCAAAGCCATTGCAAAATGTAAAGTTAATTGTGCGAAGAAAAAAGGGGATTCAGTTTATGAAAAGGATATAGATGAAATAGAATCTATTGATTTAACTGAAAAAGACCCGAATTGTGCACATATTACTCTGTTATTATTTAAGAATAATTGGGTTATCTCATTCGATTTTATGTATAATAAAAAAAGAATAAATCAACACATAGAGGCAGCTAAAGAATTTTTGGATAGTGCAAAAGAAAATCTAGAGAAAAAAAGATTAAGACCATTCTTTGAAAATTCTTTTGCCTGTGCAGAACTTTCAGCAAAGGCAGTTTTACTTCAATTACCCGATAAGGAAATTCTACAAGGCAAAAATCATGAAACAAGAATTAATCGGTTTAAAAATTGGGCAAATTTAGGGAATGTAAAACAAAAACATTCTCATATATTAGAAAGACTTAATCAGTTAAGATCATCTGCAAGATATCTATGTTCTACTGAATTTAAGAATGAAAATCCAGAAGGTATTATCTCTAAACTAAATGAAATGATAACTTTTGCAGAGAGCAGGATAAAATGAGTAATTTTGATGAATTAAGGAATGAGGCCAAAAAATTTGTTAGAGAAAATAAAGAGTTTTTTGATAGATTTAGCAAAGATATTGACACCCTAACACTTGGAAATTATATTGACTTGTATATTGGTAGTAAAGGGATTTCTCATTTAAACACTGGAAGCGAATTTGATGATGATTATGATAAAGCTTTAGATATTTTTTGCAAACAGAAAGAACAATTTAAAGAAGTTGAATATCTGATTGTAAAATACTTAGATTTTCTTATATGGTTAAAAAAACAACAAGAAATTTATAAAACCAAGATTTCGGAGCGAAAAAGATTGCATAAACACGCATTAGAATTCCCAAATACAATAAATAATATTTTCTTAAATAAAGAACTAGCTGAAAAAGATAAATTTGAGATTCTGTTGTTTTATTATTGCTCACTTCAAGAAATTTTTAAAAACATTGTTCAAGAGGAGTTATTATTGAAAATCTGGAAAGAGGGGAAAACAGATACTTGTGATTTAATAAAAAAGCACATACAACTAGGAGATTTTATTTTTGTTATCCAAAAATATGAATCTTCTACTAAAAATAAAATAAGTAAAATCTTTGATGTAGAATTGAGAAATAAAGTGCTTCATGCTGATTATCTTATTGAACCTGATAAAATAATTTATGGCTCAAAATCTGTTACAAAACAGGATGTATATCAAAAAATAACTCAATTAGGGATCACTCTTCAATTTTTTACTCTGTTTTACTTAAGATTATTTAAGGAGTCTGATTAAAATGACCCTCTTAACTAAATCTAAATTCATGAATGGTCTTCAGTGTCCTAGATTGTTGTGGTTTGCTGATAGGAAGCAATTGCCTGAGATTTCTTTGTCTGATGAGCATAAGTTTGCTCAGGGTCATGAGTTTGAAGAATACGTCAAGAAGTTGTATCCCAATTCTGTTGATCTCAATGGCATGGACTTTCAGGATAACTTGGATAAGACAAAAGAACTTGTTGAACAAAGAAAGACCATTTTTGAAGCTGGTTTCATGGTTGGAAATCTCTTTGTAAGGTCTGATCTGATTATCTTTAATGAAGACGGCTGGGACTTGTATGAGATTAAATCAACCACTCAATCCAAACCACAGCACATTCCTGACTTGGCATTTCAGAAATATGTACTAGAAAAAGCAGGATTAAAGGTAAATAGATGTTTTCTGATATTTTTGAATAAAGATTATGTTAGGAATGGAGAGATTGATCCTAAACAATTAATAATGATAGAAGAAGTCTCTGATCAAGTAAATTTAATTGATGATATTGAAAAGAATACAGGCATTTTTCTTGGTATACTTAAACAAGAAAATCCTCCTGAAATTCATATTTGTATGCAATGCAATAAGCCTTATGATTGTCCTTTAAAGCAACAATGTTGGGGAACTCTTCCAGAATATAACGTTTTGCAACTTACTAATTGGAGAGTTTATTGGAACTTATTAGAGGATGGTATTGAAGATATTAAGGATATTCCAAAAGGAACAAAACTTACTGCTAAAGATGAAATAATCATAGAATCTCTTGAGAAAAGCCCATACATCTCAAAAGAACATATAAAACATTTTCTTAACTCATTAAACTATCCTCTTTACCATTTTGATTTTGAAACATTTGATACGGCAGTACCCTTATTTGATAAATCAAAACCATATCAGAAAATGCCATTTCAATATTCATTACACATAGAACAAAAAGATGGCTCTGTTGAACACAAAGAATTCCTATCAGAAGGAGGAGATCCCAGACCTGCATTGCTTAAACAAATGAAAACAAACCTAAAAGGAGCAGGAGATATAGTAGTATTCAATAAATCATTCGAAATAAGTGTTATGAAGAATTTAGCTGAAAATTTTCCTGAACATAAAGAATGGCTACAACAAGCAATCGATAGAATAGTTGATTTAGCAGATCCATTCAGAGCATTCTATTATTATAATAAGTCACAAAAAGGCTCATATTCAATAAAGAAAGTCTTACCCGCAATCACTGGAAAGAGCTATTCTGAACTAGAAATCAATAACGGTGCGGATGCAAGTACGCAATACTTTTATAGTCATATAAAAACCCAATTAGAAAACAAAGAAGAAATAAGAAAAAACCTACTAAAATACTGTTGCCTAGATACCGAAGGAATGGCGTGGATATTAAATAAACTAATGGAATTACAAAATGAAAATTAAAAATATTTTTACTGCACATCTGGAATATGTGGCATTACTTATCATAGTTTTTTTCGTAGTAGAATTTTTCCCTAACAATTCTTTTTGGGACTATATTGGTAAATGTTCTGGGTTATTAGGTATTTCAATTCTGCTTTATTACATTTATAAAGATAAAAAAGAAAGATCTAAAGAAAAGGATCTTGCTAGATTTTTTTCTGAAGAAGTAGATAAAATAGTTACATTAATACTTATCTCAATGCAAAATATGGTTAAAAATCTTAATGATTTATCTGATGAATGGAAAAAAACTATCAAGCAAAAGCATTTGAGAACTTTTCTAAATAATGAAAGAACTTCTATTGAACAAGAATATGAAATCATTTCTGATTGTTTTGAATTTATTCAAAAGAAATTGAAATTTTCAATAGCTGAAAAGTTATTTCTACAGTATTTATTTTTAAAGGGGAAAAAAGAAACTTCTATTGAACGCTTTAAATCGAATCTTCCATCAGAAGGTATGTTGAGAAAAGAATTTGATTTATTGATAACTGCTTATGAAAATAATCTCCAATTAAATATATTGGGTCTTAGAATAAAAGCTCAAGAAATTACTGCTGACCAGTTAAAAAAGCAGAAAGAAAAATGGAATAAAAAAGAAATTTTATACAATGAACTTAAGGAAAGTTTGAATAAAAATGAATCTGCAATGAATAGCATTCTTACAGTAGGTAGGAAACTTTTTTCAGAAGGGAATATCCGAGAAGTAAACTTACTTTCATTATCAAAACTAAAGAAAAGTATTATTGTAATAAATAGAAAAGAAGTGGCTTTATTAAAGTCAATAAATAAATATCAAAACATTCCCCCTTTAACAAAAATAATTGAAGAGAATGGATTTATTAAAGTTTTCTCAAGGGGAGATATGTTTGTCAAAAAGGATGAATCATTTGATTCGGATGAGAAATTTAAAAAATTAATAGAAAAAATTAAACTCAAAACTAATCAAATTTGGACACAATTAAAAAACACCCCTGAAGGTAAAAAATTAAAAGGTGTGATAGATGGAGACAAGTATAAAATGATAGTAACTAGAATGACTGAAAATGATTTTCAAGTATATAATCACAAATATCCTTTTACTGAAGAATTTAATGATAAAATAATCTCCACTATTCAGCCAGATGAAGCTATCGCTTTAATTGCAGAACACCCTCACAAAGTAAAAGATATTCTTTACAGGATTGATATTGATAATTTAGCTGAAGGTTTTCCTGATGAGTTAAAAAAAATAATTTTCAGACGTCGTAAAAAAATTAAAAATGCAATTTATAAACAAACAGGGTATGAAATCAAAGGTATTACAGATATTAGAAATTTAAAGAATAAAGAGAAAGAGCTTATTTCAATTCTATCTCCAATTATAAAGGATGAAAACATTTCTTTTATAGTATCAGATATGGATATTAAAAATTTAGCTAATTCTATGATTTCTAATTCTGAAGAATATTATTTATTATTACAAAAATTAGGTGTTTTGTAGGCGAAAATTACTTTTTATCACATATTCTTTACTCAATTCACAACCTAGAAAATTCCTTCCTAGTTCTTTGCTTGCTACTGCTGTGCTTCCCACTCCCATAAAGCAATCTAGAATGATGTCTCCTTTGTTGGAACTTATTTCTATTAGTCTTTTTAATATTGATAAAGGCTTTTGTGTTGGATGCATGGCTTTGTTGTCTTTTCCTTTTAGTCTTTCTTTTCCTTGTAGTGCTGATGTTATGAAGATGTTTTGCATTTCGTCAATCAATATTAAGAAGTTGTTTTAACTCTATCATATCTTCAGCAGATAATAATAGATTCTCTTTGAAAAGGTAATGAACATTCCAAAGTCCACTTTCGCTTAATTTTAGGCAATTAGCATGTGTTTTTTTATTTTGTAATTTTTCATTTGGACAAAACTTACCCAACCAATTCTCAGAAGGTTTGCACTCTTTACAGAGAGAAACAGTAGAAATAATATTTGATTCAAGTTCAAGTCTTTTATCTTTTTCATCAATCGGAAAAACAACAAAGGAAAAATTATCTTGTATACATTTTGTTACTCTTTTTTCTATTTCTTTCTGTTTTTCAGAATCAACTGAGCCTGAATGCTGGTCTTTAGCATTTTTTGTTGTTAAATCTAACTCCCATTTTTCAAGGAAGGGGTCGTTGCTTTTATTCAATAATGCCCTACCAATATTTTTTCTAAAAATACTTCTGTCTTTGTTTTCTTTCAAAAAATGCTGAAATAATCTAGAATGAAGTTGATTTCGCCCTGTATGCGTCCCAATTCTTACAATCCTATTTGTAGAGTGGGCAAATTCTCCTTGTTCAAATAAGATGTAAATTCCATTTTCCGGAATTTCTTGTTTATCAAATGGAAATGTAAATTTTTTCATTCCATTAAACCATTGATGAATTGTATTGCAATTTTTACTCATTTTTAATCCTCAAATTTAAAATTTCTTTTTTCAACCAACCTTGTTGATAAAAAAGAGTGATATGCTCCATAGGAATTTTATAATATTTAAGGTGAGGGAGTAGAAATTTTCTATAATTGTTTCCTGCTAAAAAGATAAATTCATCATTCTTTAAGTCTGTTGATTTTTTCAATTGGTTTAATACAGAATTTGCCCATTCTTTTCTTTCATAAGAAAGCATTTCATTGAGGGTTTTATTATAAGGTTCAATTTCTTCATTTAATCTCAATAACCCATGTTTAGCAGAAAGAATGAAAATTTTATCAGGATTTAGTAATTTAGCATATTCTAATTCCTTTTTGAAAAGTGGGCTTACATACAAATCTTGAGCTTTGGATTTATAAGGAAGTTTTCCGCTAACGCATGAGATTAAAACAATCTTTGCCATATATTAATGGTGGAATCAATGGAATTTAATAAATTTTTCCAAAACCTTTATTAATCTTTAATTTATTCTTTGGTTTATGAGGTTAGTGACTGTCATCTTAATTATGATTCTTTTGTCTGCGCCAGTTCTGGCTCTGGACAAGCTGACTGGTTTTGTTAATGATGAAGCTGGTGTTATTACGCCTGAGTTTGAGGAAGCAATGAATGCTGTTCTTTATGATTTGAAACTGAATACTTCAGTTGAACTCGCTGTTGCAACTGTAAAAACAACTGATGGCGAGCCTATTGAGGATTATTCTATCAATCTGGCTCATAATACTCTTGGTGAGAAAGGAAAAGACAATGGATTATTAATCCTGCTGGCTGTTGAGGACAGGGCTTACAGGGTTGAGGTTGGTTATGGATTAGAGCCAACAATTCCAGATGTTCTTGCTGCAAGAATTGGTGATGAAGTCATGGCTCCAAGATTCAAAGAAGGAAACTATGAACAAGGACTATTAGATGGTGTTGTGGTTCTCAGCTCAATCCTCAAGGGAGATGACAGTTATGAGACAACAGGAACAGGAGCTCCAAAAATTAATTCAGAAACAATCAAACTTGGTTTTTGGGGATTTTTCATATTAATTTTCATAATAGGCAATATTATTGCAAGTTATAAGCATGCAAAGAAAAAGATGAAAGGCAAAAAAGACAAAGGAGAAAGACCTAACTCAGGAGACTTTCTTGCAGCCATGTTTATTGCCAGCATGTTTGGCAGAGGCGGACGCGGAGGCGGAGGCCTTGGCGGAGGAGGATTCGGCGGCTTTGGTGGCGGCGGATTTGGCGGAGGCGGCTTTAGCGGTAAATTTTAGCCCGTTCGCAAAAAAGCTCACTCCAAAATTTAATAAAATCCAGGCGACTCCTAGTCAAAAAAGACCGGAGTCCCCTAAAAGTTTAAATATTTCAAAGAATTCCGAGGTATCAAAAGCATGGCTTTTGGACCTCCAAATCAAAGATTTAGAGGTGTTAAAATGAGCTTATTTAAGAAAAAAGTGTATCTGAATGAAAAAGACCCTGTTATTGACTGTCCCAGATGCAATGTCAAGATGATGAAGAAGACAAAAATGGAAGTAACCATAGACAAGTGCAAGAAATGCGACGGCATCTGGATGGATGGCGGAGAGATTGAAAAGATTCTAGTTAAAATAAGTGAAGAGCAGAAGAAGTTTAAGAAGAAAAAGAAATAAGACTTTTGAGTCGGATGTTTGGGAAAAAAAGGAAAAATATTTATAAAGGAAGACGTATTTTAAAGGTTATTATGAATACCGTAACAATACCTAGAGTTGATTTTGAAAAGATGCAGCAAGAACTGAATGTTTTAAGGAATTCTAAGCTTTACAAAAGGCTTTTAGAGTTTGAGAGCAATATTGCTGCAGGCAAAAAGTTTACTAGAACAGATTTAGGATTCTGAATTTTTTACTTTAAATTTGATTTTTTGAATTGTCTTTTGCTGTCTTTCTTTACTAGTTTTCATCTCAAACTCAAAAACTTTAATATCATTTGTTATTCTATCATGTCTAAAATACAACCGAATAGGCGGATGCGTGTTCTTGATTTCATAAATGAAAAGCTGAGAATCCAATAAATCACCAACTGAAGGTCCTGCTAATTCTAACTTGTTAAACATCTTTTTAAGAATCTCTCTAACCTTCTGATTCTTGCCTGCCTTCTTCAATTGTTTAAGAATGACATCGTCAAAAATCAATTCAAAAGACTTATTCATGCTTGCATTAGTGGACTTGCCGCTATTTAAAACTAGCGATTCACCCAAACATCTGATTTTACTTAATTGGTGTTATATTCGTCGGAGCGAAGCAGAAGTTTTGTTCTGCACCTCTCAGAATCAAAACATTTATAAATATAGCCACCTATATAGTTGCTATGGCAACCACAATTCAGGTAAGTAAGGACTTAGTTCAGCAGTTGAAGATAAGAAAGATGTATGATAAGGAGAGTTATGAAGAGATTATTTGGAATTTGCTGGAAGATACAATGGAACTTTCTGAAGAAACAAAAAAGAATCTAAAGATTGCAGAAAAAGATATTGCTGAAGGCAGAACTATTCCTCTTTCTAAAGTAAAAAAGAAACTGGGCATCTAAGATGTATGAAATTGAATTCACAGCTAGTGCTGAAAGGCAACTGTTTAAACTAGAACATCACATTCAAGAGAGGATAATTGCTTCTTTAGAAAGAATCCGGATAAAACCTTATCCGCATCTAAAAAAGCTGGTTGGTTGCCCATATTTCAGATTAAGAGTGGGAGACTATAGAATTATAATAGATGTTAAAGAGAATAAAATGATGATTCTGGTTCTCGAAATAGGACATCGAAAAAACATCTACAAGTAAAGGGCGCAAAACAAAATTGAAACTAATCTGTGTCATATTCGTCTAAGGCGAAAACGCAGCAGCCCATTGAATTTCTGTTGCACTATTACTTCTTAGCCATCACATAAAGTTTAGTATAATTAAGCTCATTTTTTGATTTTGGTTCCCGTTCATATTTTTTCACAATAGAGAACCCATTTTTAACAAGTAAGTCCTTTATTTCGTCAAAAGAAATAATATTTAAGAATATTTTTTCATCAGGTTTGAAAAGTTCATCAACAAAAACCTCTTCTGATTTTCCTCCTTGAAGTGAGATGTAAATTACACCTTCTTTTTTTAGAAGATGATGGAAGTTTTCTAAAAGTGCAAAAACATCATTTTTAGGAATATGTATTAAAGAACAAGAAGCAAAAATCCCATCAAATAAATTAGAAGGAAAATCCAATTTTCTAATGTCTTGCTGTCTAAAATCAAGTTGAGGATATTTTTGTCTTGCAATATTTAACATTTCTTTTGACAAGTCAATACCTATTACTTTAAAACCTTTGGATGCCATAAAACCAGCATCAACTCCAACTCCGCAACCTACATCAATAATTTTTGCCTTTTTAGGAAGTAAATCTAAAAATTCTTCAATATGTTCTGAAGGTTTTGAGAACTCTTTTGCATAAGGTTCTGCAATTTTGTCATACACAGACGATGCTTGTTCTGATTTATCCATAATAATATGATAAATAGGAAGTAATACTTAAATCTTTTGAAGAGCAGAAGAAGATTAAAAAGAAAGCCAAAAAATAATAATCTCAAGCAGTTTAAATTCTATTTTAATCATTTAACAGTGGTAAATAAACGAAAGATTTAAATAATAGATATTATCCTTATATGTAACATGAATAATAATATCAATCCAAAATATATTGCTGCAAAAAAAGCATTGATATCTGCCAGAGATTTGGATATCTCAAGAAAAGAAAATTTAGAAAGAGAATTATCAGAAATGGAGAAAGCATCTTCAATGCCCATAGAAGTTCTTAAAACACATATTTGGAATATTTACAAAGAAAAAGAACCTGAAAGAGTTCAGTCTTGTATAGATACTGCATTAAGAACTGCAAGAGGAAGTTCAATTACTGATAAACATTCAATGAACGCATGGTTAGGATATGCACAAGAACATTCTGAAATACCTCTAGCCCAATCAGTTATTGACCATGTTAATCAAGAATATCAAAAGCATGAACCTCAAAGAAAATATGAAGCATTGAAGACTGCATTAAGAACTGCAAGAGGAAGTTCAATTACTGATAAAAATTCAATGAACGCATGGTTAGGATATGCACAAAGACATTCACACGGACCGAAGGATAAATTTCTAACTCTTTTATTAGGATTGGGAATTAAAGGAAGATATGCCTTAAGACCAGTTCTTCGCAGATAAGCCAAAGCCCCCTTTCTTTTTTTTAGGACTCCAAATTTATTGTATTTATTCTGTGTTAGTTTCTCATTCCCCACAATTTTGTGCTACACGAAACGAAGTGGAGCGAAGAATTTAATTTTCTTCCCCGTAAAATATATAAAGTTGTGATTTTTTTCATATGATATGATTGAAAAAGTTAAATCCATGATATTAAATCTTTGTGAAAATAAAGAATGGTGTTGGAAAGAACATATCGAAGCTGTTGTTAAATATTCTAAGCAACTTGCTAAAGAAGTTAGTGCAAACGAAGAGATATGTGAGATTTCAGCATGGCTCCATGATATTAAAAAACTTAAAGGAGAACATGAAGGACATCATATTTCTGGTTCAGAAGAAGCAGGTGAAATACTTAGTGATTTAGGTTATCCTGAAGATAAGATAAAAAAAGTAAAAGAATGTATATTGACTCATTCATCTGATGAGAACTATCCGCCTCAATCCATTGAAGCAAAAGTTCTTGCTTGTGCGGATTTACTTTCTCATTTTGATATATTCATGGAGTTTGCGTATTACGCTTATGCATTAAACAAAGATTCAATAGAAGAAGGAAAAGAAAGACTTCGGAAGAAATATAAAAAAGCTATGAAAAAAATTATTCTTCCTGAGGCAAAAAAAATCGCACAACCAAAATATGAAGCAATCATGCTGATTCTAGGGGAAGAAAATTAATTGAGTTTAATCAGTGTTATATTCTTCCGAACGAAACGATAGCGCAGCGTGGTCGAGCACCGCAGCCAGCAGGCGAGGAGCAGAGAAGTTAAAAAAGGCAAATTTAGTCTTCATTCATTTCCTTATAAGAATTAGTATAGAATTTTGCGTTAGTCGGATTAAAAGAAGAGTAATAGGTGTTTAATTTTTTAAATTCAGCTTCTCCAACTCTTAATTGGCCATAATTAAGTAAAATGTCCAGAATTTCTTCAATTCTATCCACTGTTTGATTCTTGTTTTTAATCAAAGCTTGAATTTCATCATTAATATAAGGAAGATTCTCTTCCATCTGCTTCTTAATTCCTTTTACCCTTCTCAAAATTTCATCAAGCATAAACTGCAAAGAAACGGTTGAAGCATAAAAAATTTGCTGTTTTCGATTGAGTTTAATCGGTGTTAAATCCTTTTTCCATACTAAGTGTGGGAAAATTTCGTCCGCAAAGTAAATTTGAAGTCCGTTCTATCTAAAGAGCTTTAGCGATACATCTAGAACAAGAATCAAGGGGCAGTTTTTCTTTATTTAAACGAAAGATTTATATATCAATTGATATATATTATTGGTTATGGTAATGCAAGCACTAAAAAATCCATTTGTGAGATCTCCAACATTAGATACTGTTTTGATGGTAGAAAAGACTATTGAAGATCGTAGTGGGGAATATAATCGTACTGAACTATGGAAAAATCTCCCAAAAAAAGTGATGTGGCAAACTTATTTAGTTATTTTGGAATATCTTGAAAACATAAATAAAATTGCCTTTGATAAAAATGAAAAAATAGCATATATTTGGAATCCTCAATTAGCAAAAAAACTAAGAACTAGGCATGAGATTAAAGTATGAAAAAACCATCAAAAGTAGTATTTATTAATGACAAATTAGAAAATAGTTTTAACTCTTTAAAGGAAGATGATTTTGTTAAGAAATCTATTATTCGGGCGATTCATGATTTAAGAGAAAATGCTTTTGCAGGTATTCAAGTACCTAAAAAATTAATTCCAAAAGAGTATATTAAAAAGTATCGAATCAATAATTTGTGGAAATATGATTTACCAAAAGGTTGGAGATTATTATATACTGTAACTGCGGATAACGAGGTTGAATTAATTTCTGCCATCTTAGAATGGTTTAACCATAAAGAATATGAAAAAAGGATGAAATACTAATTCTCAAAGAAAACTACCCTATAACAATTTTAGGACTCCAGATTTATTGTATTTAATCGGTGTTAAATGATCCAAACCGTAGGTGAGGGCTCGACATGTAGTGTCGAGAGTTCAAAACCTGTCGAAAATTATTTAAACAAGATTATCTTATTAAACTTTATGACAACCGATATTAAGCAGATATCTGATAAATTAGATGTTATCCAAGCGGATTTGGCGTATTTAAAGCAACATTTTGTTGATTTTGATACTGTTTTGACTGATGATGATTTAGAAGCTTTGAAAGAAGCTGATGAAGATTTGAAGTCAGGCAAAGCAAAGAGGTTGTGAGGTTGTATTCTGTAGATTTATCAATAAGAGCACAGAAATTTCTAGATAAGTTAGATAAACATATTTCTGAAAGAATAGAAATAAGACTAAAGAAACTTGAAGAGAATCCAGTTCCTTCTGATGCGAAATTTATTGGCAGAGATAAGGGAGATAAAGTTTTTCGATGTAGAATAGGAGATTATAGGGCTCTATATAAACTTAAAGATACTGAGAAAATAGTTCTTGTGGCTAAGATTGATAAGAGACCTAGAATATACAATCGATCTTGAAGACAGGTTTTGAATTTCATATAATCGATGTTATATTCTTCTATCTTCTTCCCTCCGGCGCAGCCCTCCAAAAAACTGAAAAGGTTTTTGAGAGATGGAAGAACGAGAAACCCGAAGGGTTTCAAAGAGTATTTTAGTGGGTGTCAGTATTGATTAGGGTATTATTACGACAAAGAGGCTGTTGTTAAAAAAGTATTTAAATAAGGAGTGTTATATTAAATTTATGAGCAGATTTGTTTACCCATCCGCTGAAAAACTTATTGAGTACAATTTTTTAGCTTTGGAATTTATCAAGGTAAAGAAGGCTGATCAGCCGAAGGTTTTAAGCTATAGCAAGATTAGCGAAGTCATTGTTGATTGTGAGAAAAAAGAAGGCGATTTGTACGCTAAAGCAGTGGTTTTGCTCAAAGGACTTATTCAGAAGCATCCTTTTGCGAGCGGCAATAGGAGAACTGCATTTATAACTACTAAAGACTTCATAATTACTCATAAAGGTAAATTTGGCATCAAAGATGACCCGACATACGCTAAAGTCATGCAAGGCGTAAGAGAAAACTATTACTCGGATGAAGAATTAAAGGAGTGGATAAGAAATGGCAAAATCAGAGAATTCAAAAGATAAAATAAGAAGTGCAATAGTAGTTGAAGAAATAAAACACTTCAAGAAACTGACTGAAGGACACATGAAACTACTAGAAGCAATAGGAAATCTTTAAAACTATTTTTTAGCCTCTTTGTCGTCTTCTATGTTTAACTACCGTTCGTTAACCCACGAAAAAATTGAATATAATCGCTGAACGACGAAGAAACTCGCAGGGACACAACCCGTAATTCTTTAATATCCTGATTTTCCTTGTGAAAACCATGCACTAACTCGCTTTTGCCGAGAGTAATGCAATTATCATTTATAAAAGATAAAAAAAGATATATAAATCTTGTCCCAGAAAAGCGAAAGGAATGCGATTTAATACAAAATTTAAGAAAATTATATATATTTCACATTCTTATTATGAATAAAATGTATCCTATATGTAGAAAATGCAAATTTGGAAAAGAAGGAGATGCTCCACAATCAAGTAGTGGAATTAGCACACATGTTGGGGTTCCATATATTTGTACAACAAAAAGTGAGTGGGATGGTAAAGGGAACTGCCCTGATTTTGAAAAAAATTAATCCTAGACAAAGACCGTATCTAGTTAGCCATTCTAAATGAATTTATGTAATCTGTGTTCTTCAAAACCGAAAAGTATTTATATCTTAATATATATTTAATATATATTAAGATGAAAAGAATAAAACTAGAAAAAACCACCGAGATGACTATTAAGG
>JAHJQO010000024.1 GCA_018819305.1 Nanobdellota archaeon | reverse complement strand
GTCAAATCAACAACTTTATTAATATCCACATCATATGTTCTTTCATGCATTATTTGGGCTCCATCACCCCCCAAATATTATCATTTGGGGGCTTGGAACCCTTAAATTTTTCTAAAAATCAAAGAACTTGCAAACGAGCCCGAATTACGAAATATTTAAATACCTCTTTTAAGTATTTATGGATAAAGGTAGTTTTAGGGTGAAGGTGAATTGATTTTAGATAAAAATGAGGCAATTTGTTTAATTTTAGGTTTAACTCAGGATAAAATAGTCTCTTCTATAACAAAATTGAATAAATTATTAGCTAGGCTAAATTTACATATGATACCTGTCGATATCAAATTTTCATTGAATAAATTTGGTTCTTATGATGCTGATTTGACTAATATTAAAGAAAATGAGTTTTTTGAAATAGAATCGTATACTTATAAAGGGAAACCATGTCGAAAAGTAATAATGAAACCAGAGGGTAAAGAATTATTTAAATCTGCTACAAAAAAATTAGAAAAGATATTTTCTGAAAAGGATTTTAATTCGTTAAAAGATGAAATAAATGGATTAGATAAATTGGATGCGAAAAGCATTTCTAATAATGAACATAAAAAACTTCTCGTTGACGTAGATGATAGAACCCACTTAGAACAAAAACTTAATGTAATAAACGTAGAAATGTACGACTTATATTCAGATATAGATAAAATCGAAAAAGATACGTTATCTGGAATTAAATTACGAGCTTTAATCGAGTATGGTTATTTTCTAGCTAAATTTTTAAAAAATGTAAGATTTAAAACAATGTTTGATTCTGATGAATATGATTTTGATGCAAACATGATGCATTATTATTTTATTTATGCACTAGGAGAAGCAATTCCATTTTTAGAAGAACAAATAAAAATACGTGATAGAGACGATAAAAAAATAAACAAATTTTATCAATTCATCATCAATTCAGCGAAACAGGAATATCCTTTTTCTTTGGAAAATAAAGATTTAAATAAACTTATCCAAAAATGTTGTTAGATAAAAAGAACATATATGCTTTTGATGAATGTTCAATTTTACATCAATGCGTAATAAAAGCGCCAGAAGGTTTTGCAGTTTATTTTAGGGGAGATACGTTATGCGCCAGATATTATGAAAGATTATTAACATTATTATCTCAACTCAACTCGAATAATATTCCAAAATATAAGTTCGTACCAAGTAATTTTCAGAAAAATATTATAAAAGTAACTAATCAATTAATTAAGGATAGCGGAGTTGACCTTTCAATGCTTCCAAATACCGCAATCTCTGTAATATCAGACCAAATCGAAGATTTTAGAGATAAAATTATTCCTTCTTATGAAGATATCAATAAATGTGATGACATTGATGCTGTTAAAAAGATATTTGAGAGTGGCAACATAGGGTTCGAAATAGATGATGATGTTCCGGGCGATGATGATTGTAAAATAATTGCGGGTTATGATAAAATTAGTTGTGAAGGAAAAAAGTATTTAATTTCTGATGACAAACATTTTAAAAAAAATTGGAAAATTATTAATGAAAAATATAAAATTGGAATTGTCCCTGAAAGCAGATGTCATGAATTATGTAAATCTAGTTAATTCTAACAGTTTTTATAGAAAAAGAGGTGATTTTATGGAAGAAGTACTAGAACTTATACTGGTCGTGACTAAGAGCGATTTGATGGTGAATGTTAAGAAGTGTCAAACGTCTTTAGCTGAAAAACTTTTATATAATCTTTTCTATGAGATGAGTGATGGCTGATGTTCGTAAAATACTGGTTGTGTTTTTGATAGGTATTCTCTTTGCTGTGTTTGTTTACAGTCTTACTGAAGCAATCTATCAATCTCCTCAATATGATGATTATTGCGGTGTGGACAGGCCAAGAATGCTTTCTGGCAAGAATCTGCCTTCTGAAGATTGTGATACAGTATATTATACTATACTTTAAATACTTATACTTTACTTTAAATACTTATACTTTAGTAAAGGATTTGGATAATGCTTATGTTGATGGATGTGAAATAGATCCTTTTTGTAATTACTGTAATGCTGGTTTGGATGAGGCAAGGGAGAAGTATGGATTAATTGTGTTTATTATTTCATCTGTGATGGCTTTGATAGCTATTGCAGTTGGATTATTACTGCCTGTGTCAAAGAACAATATTAATGAGTGGATAGCTACAGGTTTCTTGTTAGGAGGGCTTATAACTTTATTTGTTGGAACTGCCAGGTTCTACGCAGATATGACCAGGATTCTAAGGCCAATAGTTATTTTGATAGAGTTAGCAATAGTTATTTATCTAGCTTATAAGAAGTTGAAGAAGTGAGTTGAGGTTAGCATCCCCTAATGCGAAGGCAATTTCTAAGAAAGTAATCGAAGCGCAACAGGGGGTTGTCCCTTACGGGGAGGTGGAGCCTTTGATAAAACAAACGTGCCGTAGCTGATGCTAACCAAAGAAGTTAATTTTGGAGTTTGAGTTCTTAATTTTGGAGTTTGAGTCGCAGAAGAATTTATTCAAACTCTTTAGGAATATTTGAGAAAGAGATTCTCAAAATCCGTCTTAATTAGGGTTGATGTGCACACCAGCATAATATTAGAAAAACATCAGGGGATGAACCACATTATTTTTCATTTAGTCATACCTATCCTTGAGTAAAGCCACATGAAAAACATTAAGAATCCTATATTAATCATAAAGCTAACTGGCCTGAAGTAGGAAAACCTGGGTTGAAGAGCATAGGCTAAATAAAGATTAATAAAGATTATCATTAAAGCACAGACTATCATTGATCCTGTGAATAATTTACCTATGATTTGTAAATAAGATAATTTAGTTGTAATTGTTTCAACTTTTATGATATTACCTAAATCATCATATGTTGTTATCTTTTCCTTTTTTATCCCGCCCAGTAGTTTTCTTAAAACTTCTCTAAATTTTTTCTTTTTCATATTATTTTTAGAAATAAATAACATTATTTAAATTTTCTTGAAATTTTGTTTCATTTTCAAGGTAGGCTTTCACAAGCTATTCCATCATCATCTCCATCAAGATAATGTATATCATCACTTCCACAAAATTCCATTACTGTTTGTGCTTCTGCTTGTGTATTAAAATCAGCACAATTATAATAATTAGAAGAACAAATAGGTACTGAATCATCATAAGAGCCAGCATAAAATAAACTAACTATTGCAGTTAATACAACTATTGTAGATAATATTAAAAAGGATGCAAAAACTAAGGAAATTATTGCTAAAGCTTTATGTTTATATTTGTTTAAATGAATTATAGATAAAACAAAAGTAAAAATCACTGAAGCAATCCAAAATAAGTAAAATATAAGATAAGCGTTTGTTTCTTCACTAAAAATAAATCTCAATAAAAAAATGTTTAATATCCAACACCCTGTCATAAAAGTAAAACCAAATCTCAGTCCATGCCATACAAAACCTATCTTATTTTTCTCTTCAATATCATATTTGGGGTTTTCTTTTGTTCTTCTAAAACGATTTATCTCCTGAATACCCCAAATAATCTGGAATATTCCAAAAATCCCCCAAAATCCAGATACTTCTTCTAATGAAATTACATAATTTGATAAATTTAAAATTCCGACTAAAATCAATAAAATACCAAATGTAAGAAGCATTTTTCTTGAACGATAAAAGAGGGCAATTACTCCAACAGCAATCAATACAAAACCCCAAGTAAAATCAAGAAATTGAGATAAAACAAAATGAATTATTCCAATAACAATAAGAGCAATTCCTGTATTTCTTAATTCTTTATCTAAATCAATTTTTTTGATTTCTTACACCCTCTTTGTGTTTAGAAGTCTTTTTCTTTATTTAAATTTTCTTAAAAAAGATTATCTGAGAGTTTTTGGATTTATCCTGATTTTTACGAGAGAAACGGAAAATTTTTATAATGATTCTCAACTATGATATTCTGTGAGGGAGTTAATAATTTTCATATTTATTCTTATCTTAATTCCGCTAGTGACTGCCATAGATGATCCTTTAGATTGCCAATATACTGAAGTCGAGACATATCAAGAATTTGGTAGTTTTCTTTATTTTGGAGACTCAGACAGATATTTTGGACCTCAATTAAATCTATCAAATTTTCAAGGAGGTTATGGTAATATTGACGGAGGTTGTAAGTATTCGTTTATAATTAATAATCCTTTTTCTGAAGATCTTATACTTAATATAACATATTACGTGTTTATGCCTGCGAACATTCTGCATGGTGAGAAAAAAGAAGAACATAATAGACAAATAGAGATTGAACGATATTCATCTGCTAAAGTAAACGGTGAATTGGGTGGCATAGGTGGTTGTTCGGTTTTAGAAGATGAGATTTCTTATGATATTACAGAACCTTATGAGTTAACATTAAAAAAAGGGTTTATATTAAAAAATAAGACAATCTGCAAACAATGTAATGGTCAATCATGCAAAGATGACAATGAAAAATGCTCTTTTGATTCTGAGTGTGGTTCAGGAATATGTAGTATTGCTAAATATTGTGCCAAAACCAAAGTTGTTCCTTGTATTGACGGAACAAAGAATTGCAATGATGAGATTTGTTTAATTCCGTCTGTAAAGAAAAACGGAGAAGCTTATTCTTGTATGTGGGAGTGTGAATCGGGGCTTGGGAATGATGATAAAGTTTGTAAAAGAGCGCCGCCTCCTTGGTGGGTGTGGGTTTTGTTTTTTGTAATAATGATTCTAATCATTTCAATTTCCATATATTATTCAAGAAGAAGTAAAATTGATGAAACAAGAAAAAAAATCATGGCTGATATGAAGAAGAAACAAAAAGAAATTATTGCACGTACCTTAGAAGAGCAGGAGGGAATCCTTAGTAGTACAGTACATAAGAAAGAACACCTTGAAAGTCAAATTGATAAGTTAACAAAAGACATTGAAACGAAAAATACTGAATTAAAAAAAGCAAAAGCTGAAAAAGGAGATTTGGTTAAAACCAGAGATGATAACAAAGTTTTACGAGAGCATATTGCTGTAATTAAGAGAAGACTTGAGAGAGATAAAGAGAACCTTGAGGAAACTAGAAAAAAACTTGAGGAAGAAAGATTGACTCCTTATTTAAATAAGCAAGGACATAAAGTAATTAGAAATGAAGATGGTTATGAAATTTTTCCAGATTCTAGGAATTTATTCCATCTTTGGTGGTGGAAAATACATCATGGACCTGTGAAGTGGGGCTATCAAATACATCATAAAAATAGGAAAAAACTTGATAATCGTATTGAGAACTTAGAAGAAATTGAAAAGGAGGAACATGAGGAAATGCATGGTAGAAGAAAGTGACAATCACGAATGAGAAGATTGATGAAGTTTTAGCTAATATCTTGGATTATATTTGTAAAAATCCACTTATCTTTGTTTCAGAAACAGATATACATTCTTTAGTAATGGATGGGTTGATGAAAATTCCTGAATTGAGTAGATTATATCCTACTAATTACACAATTGGATTAAATAACTATGGTAAACCTTCAAATCAAAGATATAATACCTTAAGAGTTCATAAGGAATATGGGCATTATGACATGCCCAGATCTAGAAGTGATTTAGTTATTCTTAGTGTGAAGGATGTAAATAAAATTGTAGACCCTTTGAATCTAAGAACCTTAAATAATAAGTCTGGTTGGATTGTTCCTGAGTACATATTTGAGTTTGGAACAGAAAAATCTGCAGGAAGTGAAAGAATATTTAGAGGGCATTTGAATAATGACATAAAGAAAACAAAGAAAAGCAAGAAAAAAGGTTATGTTATTCATATACAAAGAAATATTTGTAAATCAAGAGGGACAGAATTAGCAAAAAACAGAAGTAAATATGAAGGCTATTCAAATGTTATTAAAAAAGCTCTTATTGGAGTAGATACAAATATTAGAATTCTAGTAATTATTGTTGATATAGGTAATGAAGGTAGAGTAATAGGTAAAGAAGGCAAAGTAAAAATATTCAAAAATGGCAAATTTACCGGAATTAATAAAAATAAAGTTAAAGATGAAATAAAAAAGATATTGAGAGGGTAGTTTTCTTTAAGTCTAAATATTTAATGTAATAATTACAGGATTATGATCGCTGAATTTCCGGATATTATCATTATCCAGAATTTCACAATTTATCAATTTTTTAGATAATGATTTACTGATAAAAAAATAGTCATTTTGCCATTTAACTTTACTTTTTGGGTGTCGAAGTGTTTGAATAGGAAATTCTTTGTTTGTCAGTTTAAAGCAGTCATTCAAATTAAAATCTTCAAGCCTGTTAAAAAATATTCTATGGGAATTGTTTTTTTGTATCGGATCCAGTTGTACGCTAGCATTTAAATCTCCGCCTAAAATTATATTTCTCTTTCCGTTGACATGACCATTAAATATGCCTGTTAAATCTGAAAGCAATCTATGGAGATTTGTTATAGCATATCCTTTTGTGGCACCATTGCTTTCCATAAGCCCATATAATGAAATCAATGATACTCTTTTATCTTCTATTTTAGTATTGGCAATTGTAAAAACACCTTTAAATTCTGTTTTAATACATTCTTCAGATAATTCAAATCTTTTGCTATAAATGCCAGAACCCCAAGGACGGTTACCTCCAATTTCATTCCAAACTATATGTGTTTTATCATCTTGAATTTTCTTTGAGGGTCTAGCTTCTTGGAAGAAATAGAAATCAGCGTCAATCTCATTTAAAAAGTAATTCCATGCTTCTTCAAGCAATTTTTTATGCGACCAGTAGGCCATATTCCAAGTGGCTATTTTGATTTTCATTCTTTCTCAGCCAACTCCTTACATATCCTTTTTGCTTGTTCTAATATTAATTGTATTGCTTTTTGCTGTAAGTCAGGCGGATACTTATATCGTTTCAGTATTTTTTTTACCATTAATCTTATTTTGGCTTTTACACTGTCTCTTTCTGACCAGTCAATTTTAACATTCTTCTGGATTTTTTCAAGTAATTCTGTTGCTATCACTGCAAGTTTTTCATTTCCCATAACGTCAATTGCACTTTTATTTGTTGATAATGCATCATAGAAAGCCATTTCATCTTCATCGAGATTGAGTTCTTCGCCTCTTTTCTTTGCTTCTTCTATTCGTTTAGCAATTTCTATTAAGGTTTCTATGACTTCTACGGTTTCTATTGCTCTGTTTTGATACTTTCGAATAGCATTTTCAAGCATTTCAGAGAATCTTCTTTCCATAACAATATTTTTTCTGAGTCTTATTCTGATTTCATCGTTTAGTAATCTTTTTAATAGTTCAACAGCAACGTTTTTATGTTTCATTCCTCTTACTTCTGCTAAGAATGATTCTGAGAGTATTGAGAGATCTGGTTTTTTCAATCCTGCAGCATCAAATATATCAATAACATCTTTTGTGACTATTGCTTCAGATACTATTTGTTTTACTGCGCTATCATAATCTATGCCAGACTCTGCTCTGTCTGTTGTGAGTTTTATCAACCTAGCTTTTACTGCTTGGAAAAATCCAACCTCATCTTTGATTTCCATTGCTTTTGGCTGTGGAACAGCAAGAGCAAATGCTTTAGATAATTCAGTAACATATTTGATGTAACGTTTTTTACCATCTTTGAGTTTTGGGTTAAGTATGTGTTCTTCTGCATCTAGAATTAATTGCATTTTTTCTTTAGGGGAAACCTTAAAGAACTTTTTATAATTAAAACCATGCATTATTCCTTGTACTATTTCGAATTTCTCTAGCATAAGAGCAACTGCTTCTCTTTGGTCAACGAACAGATTGCCTTTTCCTCCGCTCTCAGTATATGTGAATAAGGCTTTTTTTAATTCATGAGCAATTCCTAAATAATCAACTATTAATCCTCCTTCTTTATCTTTGTAAACCCTATTAACTCTGGCAATTGCTTGCATTAATGTATGTTCTTTCATGGGCTTATCAATATACATTGTGTGAAGAGAAGGAACATCAAATCCTGTGAGCCACATATCTCTTACAATAGCAATTTTGAAAGGATCTTTATCATCTTTAAATCTATCACCTAAAGCTCTTCTTCTTGGTTTATTTCTAATATGTTCTTGCCATTCTTTAGGATCACTGGCAGAACCAGTCATAATAATCTTTATTTCTCCTTTTTTATCATCTTCATCATGCCATTCTGGCTTTAACTTGATTATTTCATTATATAAGTCAACACAAATTCTTCTGCTCATACAAACAATCATGGCTTTGCCTTCTAAGGCTTCAAGTCTTTTTCCAAAATGAGAAATAATATCTTTAGCTATCTGTTTAATCCTCTTTTCATTACCCACAACAGCTGCAAGTTGTGACCATTTACTCTTGAGAGGGGCTTTTTCTTCTTCTCCTTCAGTCACTTCTTCAAAATCTTTATCAATATTTATATTTTTATTAAGTTCAATTCTTGCTAGTCTACTTTCATAAAGTATTCTTACAGTTGCTTTATCAGTAACTGCTTGCTGAATATCATAAGTGTCTATGATATTTCCAAAAACAGCAGGAGTGCTTCTATCAGTTTTTTCAATAGGTGTTCCTGTGAAGCCAATAAACGAAGCATTAGGAAGAGCATCTCTTATATGTTTAGCAAAACCATAAGTAACCTTAGCTTTATCATCTTTTTGCACTACCTTTGCTTTGAAACCATACTGTGTTCTATGCGCCTCATCAGCAATAACAATAATATTTCTTCTATCAGATAATAAAGGAAACTGATCTCCTGTTTCTTCAGGGGAAAATTTCTGAATTGTAGTAAAAACAACTCCTCCAGAAGCCACACTAAGTAAGTCTTTGAGTTTAGTTCTGCTTTCTGCTTGAACAGGTTTTTGCCTTAATAAATCCTGACAATTACCAAACGTGTTGAATAATTGATCATCTAAGTCGTTTCTGTCGGTGATTACAACTATTGTTGGGTTTTCTAATGATTTATCTAAAACAACTTTACCAGTGTAAAAAACCATAGTTAAACTCTTACCAGAACCTTGAGTATGCCAAACAACACCACCTCGTTTATCACCAGATGGTTTAATTGCTTTAATAGTTGAATCTAAGGCTTTGTTAGTAGCATAATATTGATGATAAGCAGCAAGAATCTTAGTAGAACCTTCTTTTTTCTTTTCAAAAATAATAAAGTTTCTTATTAAGTCTAATAAAGTAATCTTGGAAAACATGCCTGTTGTAAGGCCATATATTTGAGGAAGCTTTTTTTCATATTTATTTTCTTCAGAAGCTTTTTTCCAAGGCATAAATCTTTCAAACTTGGAACTAATAGTGCCTGCTCTGGCATCTAAACCATCACTTGCAATTAAAATTTCATTGTATTGGAATAATGAAGGAATTTTGTGAATATAAGTGTTAAAGAATTGATTATAAGCACTCTTCACACCAGCTTTTTCATCAGCAGGATTCTTGAATTCTAAAACAACTAAAGGCAAACCATTAATGAATATAATAACATCCGGTCTTCGATTATCTTTTTCAATTATTGTAAATTGATTAATAGCCAAGAACTCATTCTTCTTAGGATTATTAAAATCAATAAGCCAAACCATGTCATCCTTTATTCTATCTTTATCTCTGTACTGAACAGGAACTCCATTAACAAGCAAGTTGTGAAAACGTTGATTATTAATTAACAAGTCAGGACTTTCAGTTCTCAGAACTTTCTTCAATGCTTCTTCTCTAGCAGAAGCAGGAATATTAGGATTAAGCTTAGCAATAGTTTGTTTCAACTTATCAACAAGCACAACTTCAGAATAACTTTTCCTCAAAGGATTATCAGACTCAGGTCCACAATCAGGACCATAAAGAACCTCATAACCTAAATCCTGCAAAATACTTAGGGATTCTTTTTCAATTTCTTCTTCATTCATGAATTTAGTCATTTTTTAATTCTCTTTTTATGAGGTGCTTCATAATCAATTCCTGTTAATAAAGATTTAACATAATCATCATCTAAAATATGAAGTATTTCCCAAGGGTCCGTGGAACTCACTATTAACGTGCCGTCTTTGTCTTTCTTTGTGGTAACAGTGTTTAATATTCCTGCTTTTATTAATACTTGGATACTCTCTGGCTTTATCTTTTCAAGAATTTTTGTTGAATAAATATTATTTAGTTTCCTCACTTTTTGTTCGTGTTCCATCCAACCGGTTTTGATTTTATCAAAATTATCTATTTTAAAGGGTAGTTTTTCTTCAATGAATTTAATTGCGGCTTTAGCATTTTCTTCAATTAAATGGATGAAATTAAAAATCTTCTCAAAATTACCTTTGGATCTTATTATTAGATTATTATCAAAAAGTACACAATCACTTTTATCAGGTATGATAAAAGTATCTTTTTTAATTTTATCAAAATTTCCTGATTTAAAAGTCCATGCTAGACCCCAACCTTTAGTTAAAACCATTCCTTGTGAGTATTTTTTAAAAAATAGAACTTCTTTTTTACCATCGCTTAAATGAATAACATAGAACCATAAGTTACTGAGAAACTTTTTATCAAGTTTTTTTAAATCATAAGGTGTCCCGTCAATCGTATTAAGAATTGGTTGGATTTGGTCCAATTCAGGGCCTTCAATATATTCTGTACAATTACTTCCTTTTTGAGAAGGATCATAGGGTGCAAAACTTTTCTTTTCTGGATTACTGTATGATTTTTCTGAAATTCTAAGACACAACTCTCTCAATATTTTACTAAGTTCATCTGATAAATTGCCTTTGTGAATTTCATAAGAATCATCTTCTTTGCTGCGAGTTACAAAGAGAATGCTGACTGCTAACTCTTTATTTTTTAGTAGAGATAATAATTTATTAAAGTATTCTTTTTTGTTTTTTATCATTTTTACTTAGCCACCCCGACTTTTTTTGAAATATTATATATCCTAATTCGATCTTGTTTTGCAATTTCTTTTTTTGAAATGACCATTAAATTTCCTTCTGCCAAAGTAACTTTAAACATTTTGTATCCGAGGAAATTTAATACTGGGTTCATATATATTAGATCTGAGCGTATATATAAAATCCCAATTATGATAAATACTATGATTAATGCGATCATATCTGCGACATTATTTGGATTAAAACCTAGAAAAGGTATGATGTATGCGATTATATATTCTAAATATTGGTGAGATTTGTCTTTGGCATCTACAATGCTTTTATAATCTCCACTCATTTTGGAAGCTTTCTTAGTAACATAAACTAAAAAAAGTAGAGATATCAAAATAAGAGCAATCATGATAATAACGAGAGGAATAGAAAAATAATTCTTTATACCTAAAATTAGGAAAAGAGGCGCATATGAACTTAAAAACAAAAATATCTTAACATATTCTTTAATCATTTTTCACCTCAACAGGCACCCTTATCTGACCGGACATGAGTTTAGGAAGGAGAGCATCGCGGATTTTTGATAAAATAATATTTTCTCCTAAGTTTTGAACCAATTTTTCATAAATTGAATCTATTATTTGGTTAAACTTAGAAAGAGTTTCTTGATTAGGTAAAATTATTTCAATATTTTCAATATCTGTATTACTAACATTTGCCTGAGCGCTGCTGGCTGATGATGTACCTGTAATAAGTGATTGTATCATTTTCGATTTGAGAAATAAGTATATTAGGTACTTATTGTCTGAAATAACTTTTCCAACACGTTGATTTAATAACATAATCTCTTTGTTTTTTGGAATAATTCCTATTTTTCCTATTTTCGCTCCGGTCATAGCTATCAAAACATCTCCTGATTTTAAATGAAATTTATTATCCATGCTATCAAAAATATTCTTAGGTAAATAACTTTCACAAGTTAAATTTATCTCTGAATTTTGAATGTTTCTTATTTTAACTAATTTAATTCCATCTTCAACAAAATCTTTACTTTTAAAAGCAAAACCAGGCTGAATTTTTCCTAAACCATCGAATTTTCCAACCCTCCACCCCTTCGGAATCTTCCCTAACTCACTATTAACCATTTCTCCACCGCTTGATTTGTAAGGCTTTCCTTGTTCATTAGGGAATTCAAAGTCAACAAACCAGTGCTTGAAGATGGCTTGGCCGATTGATTCAAGGGTTTGGTTCATTTGAGTGTTGAGTTCGATCTTAGCATCAAGGTCCGAGAGGATTTTGATTATGTTTTTTTGTTCTTCAAGTTTCGGTAAAGTGATTTTTGCTCTTTCAAATTTGCTTTTTGAAATATTTGTATATACTGAGCCACCGCCACCCAGACTTTCTAAGTATTTTGTTTTTATTTTAAAGTAATAATAAATCCATTCTGGATAAATTTTTGTTAAATTAGGTATAACTGAATTTATTTGCTGGTTTGTGAAAGAATCTCTAATAGTTATTCCAACTTTTCCAATAGTAGCCAAACATGAAATCATAACTGTTTTAGGAGGTAACTTCAATTTCTTCATATATTCTGCGCCTTTCTCTGATAAACTTATTTCTGTTTTTTCTACATACACAGATTTTCCCATATCGGGTATTCGAATGAAGGGGTATGCACTTCCGAAGTAATTTTTATTTTTAGTGGGTGGTGTTTTTCCGGTTACAACTTTACCAATTTCATGTACTTCAACAACTTCCCAATCTTCAGGAATTTTTCCTATTTCAGTTTGTTTGAATTTTGTTTTCATTTTCTTTTTGAAGTCGTCTAAAGATATTGCCTTTCCAGGATAGAATTTATTTACAATTTTTCTAAGTTTCACTTCGTTTGTCACTAATATTGCGTCAGATTGTATCGCATTTTCAGCAATTAATGCATCATCAAGATTATTTTCTTCCTTTTTATAAGTATTCAATTCTTCTAATAATTTGGATGTTATTTTTCCGCCATCGATTTTTAGTGTGGAGGAATCAAGCACGCATGCTTCGGGATGATCTGGAACGAATGAACATAATAATGACTTTTGTGTTTTTATTGATTTACATACTTTTAGAAATCTTTCTTTTCTTTCTTGGTCAGGAAATTTTTGTTCCTGAATCTCCCTCTCTTGTATGGGAGTAATTAATATTTGAAAATTATTAAACTTATCAGTTTCAGAAGATTTTATTTTATAGAAGCAATTTGTATCAAACATATATTTTTTCATTAATTTTCACCTGTAAATGCACCAACCAAATTCCCTGCTATTTGTCCGATAATTATTCCAGGCCAGTATTTGACAAACCAGTTTACCATGTCTTCGATTGCTGTTAACCCTGATTCTGGATTAAAAGATATTCTTAGTATGATTACAAGCAAAGGAAGTATAATTATGATTGCTCCCGCATCTGCAGCAAGTATCGCTGGATTAAGACCTGCAAGTTTTCCAATCCCAAAACCTATTAATCCAAATACGACTCCAAATATTAATTGACCGACTAAATCCATTTTATTTTTTATCCTTATACTCTTTAAAACATTTCATCAGAGTTTCTCTTCTGAGCATGAAAAAGGGGAATTTTTTTCTTAGTTCAGTTGAGTAGCCCCATGGAACCATGCTTGTTAGCACTTCATTTCCATTCTTTGTAATGAGTTCTAATGCGGGTACAAAATCTGCATCTCCAGATATTAAAACACAGACTTCACATTCTTTTTCAATTAGACATTTACGAAGCATGTCAACAGCCACCCAAATATCAATCCCTTTTTCTTTTTTCTTTATATCAGCTAAGTCTAGAAACACAGATTCAAGTAATGGCTTGCAGTGTTCACATAAATAGAGGTTTTCAATTGTTTCTTTTTTCTTCTTTATGATTTCTTCATTTGATAATCTTTGAAGCTTTCTTTTTATGACTTTAATGCCTGATTTTTCTAAATGTCCCAGATAAGACATGTGTTTATAATACATCCTTTCGCCATCTTTTATGCTTGGTGTTGAAGCGTACCATCTTATTTCAACTAACTCATAGCCTTTGGCATCTGCTAGAAGTTCTGCTATTTTTTTAATATCTATGTCTCCAGGGGGAAAGAACTTTTTTACATTGTGATACCAGTTATTTGCATCTACGAAAAATATGGCTTTTTTCATATTAAACCTCTAGAATTAGTGTGAGTAGGATGCCCAGCATTCCCTCCGTAGAGGTCATACTGGGGACTTAAATATAAGATATGGTATATACAAGGGTATATATAAAAATTTCGCTTTTTCATGATTTTACCTCATACCCAATCCCTTCCAAATTCTTCTTTATCTCTTCATCTAGCTTTTTGCCTTCTTCCATTTGTTTTGCTAGTTCTGATGTCAGTTTCTTCATCTTTTCTTCGAATGGTATTCCGTCGTCTTCCTCTTCTTCTATGCCAATGTATCTGCCGGGTGTTAAAATGTGCCCATGTTTTCTTATTTCTTCTAGTTTGGCTGATTTACAGAAGCCAAGAATATCTTCATACTTGCTTTCTTTGCTTTTCCAAGCATGATAAGTATCTGATATTTTCTTAATATCTTCATCTGTTAAATCTCTGTGTCTTCTGTCAATCATTTCTCCCATATTCCTAGCATCAATAAAAAGAACTTCTCCTCTTCTGTCTCTGAAATTATGGTCTTTTCTGTCTCGAGAAACAAACCATAAGCATGCAGGTATCATTGTATTGTAAAACAACTGTGAAGGCAGTGCTATCATGCAATCAACAACATCTTCTTCAATAATATTTTTCCTGATTTCTCCTTCATTAGATGTCATTGAACTCATTGAACCATTAGAAAGAACAAAACCAGCAATTCCAGTTGGTTTAAGATGATAAATAAAGTGTTGTACCCATGCAAAGTTAGCATTTCCTGTTGGTGGCAAGCCATATTTCCATCTTGCATCATCTCTTAATAAGTCTCCTTTCCAGTCAGAATCATTAAATGGAGGATTTGCTAGGATAAAATCTGCTTTCAAATCAGGATGAGCGTCTTTTAAAAAGCTTCCTTCATTATTCCATTCAACTTTATTATCAATTGCTCTGATAGCAAGATTCATTTTACATAAACGCCAGGTTGTTGAATTGCTTTCTTGTCCATAAACATAGATGTCTCCTTTTTTTCCGCCATGTTCTTCAACAAATTTTTCAGATTGAACAAACATTCCTCCTGAACCACAGCAGGGGTCAAAAACTCTTCCCTTGTAAGGCTTTATCATATGAACTAATAATTTAACTATGCATCTAGGAGTATAGAACTGACCTCCTTTCTTACCTTCAGCATCAGCAAATTCTCCTAAGAAGTACTCATAAACTCTTCCAAGAATATCCTTGCTTCTATTCTCTTTATCACCAAGACCTATTGTTCCTATTAAGTCAATTAATTCTCCAAGTCTTTGCTTGTCAAGAGCTTCTCTGTTATAATTTTTAGGAAGCACTCCTTTTAATGAA
The DNA here is from genome assembly GCA_018819305.1 of Nanobdellota archaeon. Taxonomy (GTDB): domain Archaea; phylum Nanobdellota; class Nanobdellia; order Woesearchaeales; family SM23-78; genus SM23-78. Next base: position 25,873 of record JAHJQO010000024.1, on the reverse strand, counting down.
GGATTATCTCGTTCTATGGCTTCCATTGCATCATCAATAATACTACCTATAGTTGGTTGCTTTGCGTTTTTTTGCAAATACTCCCATCTAGCACTTGGTGGAACCCAGAACACATTTTCTGCAATGTATTCATCTCTTTCTTCAGGATCACTTTCAGGATCATTACTTAGTTTATCATAGAGTTCTTTGAAAGAATCTGAAATGTATTTTAAGAATATAATGCCTAGAACTACGTGCTTATACTCAGCAGCATCCATGTTGCTCCTCATCTTGTCAGCTGCAGCCCAGAGCTTTTTTTCAAAGCCCAAATCTCCTTGTGAATTATTGTTTTCCATAGCCACTCCCTCCTCGATAAGGGAGACATTAGAAGTTTATAAAGGTATTGAAGGCAAGGTTGTCATTTTTTTGGGTTTTGGGATAAATTCGGTCCTTTTAGGTGACTTTCCATAAAAGAAGAAGTTAAATTTTCTTAAGTTCTTTAAAGAATGTATAAGTCAATTCGGACATAGTATCAAAATCTTTATTTTTTTGTGCTTCTTTAAATTTTTTAACGTAGTCTGCACTTAGAAGCATTTTTTTAATTTGTTTTTTTTCATCTTTCTCTTTCATTACTAATTCATCAAAGAGTTTAGGATAAGTATTTATTTCTTTATGTAAAAAGTTTTGAAATCCACGGATACTCGAAAGTCTTTTAGTTTCATCAATTACATGAGGTACTTCTAAAGAGTGTATTAACGACTTAATTATTTGGAAATATATGAATGAAATACCCAGCAAAATTGTTCCGAGTATAAAAATCACATTCCATAATTCTGGTATTAAATGGATATTAAGATTCTTATCAAGGGGAATTACAATATTTACTTGAAAAAGTAGCAAAATGAAACTAACTATTATGAGAGAAATAGCTAAATATTTGAGCTTTCTAAATCGAGGTATATATTTCTTTTCCGATTTAAAAGAACTCTCAAGTAGAGACTTTACAGATTCGCTAACTTTTTTTTGATATTTTTTTTGCCGTTTTTTTAATTCTTTGTATTTTGATGGATTTGAGGGAATTATTAAGGAAGGTGGTTTTATATGGTTAATATGTTTATGTTCCGAAATTCCAACAAATGTTTTATTCTTTTTTATTACCATTTTTTGACTTTGCTTTCTTCGAAAGCATACCTAATTCTTGTACAGAAAAATCCATTACAAAACCACAATCACTACATATTATGGATTTACAAGGAATAATTATTCCGCTGTAGGGCTTAAATAAATTCTGTTTTAAAGGTCTGTGAGCATAATGGGGTGCGATCTGAAGATTATTTTGTGACTTACATATAGGACATTCTACAAATGTTTTGTTCTTCTTAAGTTTAGACCTTAAAGCATTAACAAATTCCAGGTCTTCCTTGCTCAATTTATTCTTTACCATATTAATAGAATATGAATCGTTCTTGCTTTTAAATATTTTTTTACTAATTATGCGTATCTCCCTCAGCTTCCACCCTCTTGCTAGCAATCGATTGTGGAAGCCAAAATTATTTTCTTTCTAATTATTTCCGTTGCGGAGCTCTTTCCCTCCCTTCGGTCCGGGGTTGTGCCTCGGGAAACCTGCATGAATCGGTTCCCCTCGTGGTCGTTCTCCAAGGCAACAAAAGAACTTTCAAAAGCAGCTACTTGCATAACCAATACCTCTTATCTTCATCAACTCTTTTATACTGAGAGTATTTAACTCTTCAACACCATACTCATTAATAAGATTATTACTCACATCAATAACATTCTCTCCAGAACTTCCACTCTGTAGAATAATAGCTATTAACTCAGCATCTGAAAGAACACTAACTCCTTGATAGATTAATCTTTCTCTAGGTCTGTTTTCTATTGAAATGTCTTTTATTCGCATTTTTCCAGTAATTCAAGTGCTTTTTTATTAAACTTTGAGAATGCAAACCATTTCTTTCCTAAATCTTTCAAAGAAGCACCAAAATGATAGACATCGTCATCTATCAATAAGAATCTGTCATGACTTTTATTAAACTCTTTAACATTAATGTTTTTGTATTGCTCATTTAACTTTTTTAAACTAAGCTTTAACTGGTCAGTTATCTTCTTTGTGTAAATCATGACTTCAATATCTTTTTTCTTCTTAGATATGAGCACAAGAACATCTTCATCAATATAATTATCTATCAAAACAATTCTTTTCTCTGCCTTTCTTATCAAATCACTAACAAATTTATGAGCATCAAAAACCTGTCCGTCAAAAAATATGCCTTTAGAAGGCTTTATCTCTTTTGATTCAATAGCATCAAAAACTTTCTCAAACTTCTTATCATGCTCAATTTGTTTTATCTCCACTTTATCCAGCCTCTGAAAAAACCCGGCATTTGAAGAAATAAATTTTCGCATGGCAACAAACGCTCTTATTACTTGGATATTGACTTTAATAGCAGTTTTGCTTTTTAATACTCCGGAAAGTGCTGTAACTCCATGTTCTGTAAAAGCAAAGGGCAATGAACCGCCCAAATACTGTTTGGAAGGTATCACAAATTGTGATACCATAGATTCTACTTCATTATGTGTTAGAACAAACATAAAATCTTCTGGAAATCTTTCTTTATTTCTTTTAACTGCTTGATTCAGAGCTCTTGTTTCAACTTCATACATTTCAGCCAAATCCCTGTCAAGTATGACTTGTTGTCCTCTTATTGTATGAATCTTGTCTTTTATTCGCACATATAACTTTCTAAAGAACTTATTTATAAATTTCACTGAGAAAAAAACGAAAGAATTGCGGTTTTCAAGCAACGCCCATATTTTGATGAAAATTCATACATTTTTAACCGAAAAAACAAAAGATTTATATATGTCTAAACCTTACTATTTCCGTAAGGTTTAATTAAAATGATTATTAAGGCTTTTAAAATTGAACCTGAAGCAGCAATTAAGATTTTTGAGAAACATAATGTGCGTCAGGAAGAGATTTACGATGTATTGAAAAACAATAAGCCCAAGTTTAAAAAAGCGGGTGGTAATCAATACGTTGCAATCGGGTCGAGCAGGAGCAGATACATAACTATTTTTTTTAATTATGATGAGAAAACAAAGGAAGCAGAAATAACAACTGCTTACCCTTCAGGTAAAAGTCAGATTAAGTTTTATAAAAAGAAATAAAATTTAAAGGTGATTTAAAATGAATAAAAAAAATTTGAAATTTGAAGAACTAGAAGATGCCAAATTCACGATAGAAAAAGAGGCTTTTAAACCAAAAACTCTGATTTGCTCCAAGTGCAACATCAGAATGAAGAGGTCAGATATGAATATTAGTTTTAAACATGGTGTTAGTCTTGAATTACTAGGTTTTGAATGCTCCCGATGCAAGAAAAGATACCTGGACTTAGCAGAAGCCAGGAAACTGGACAGAGCATTGATAATGAGTAGAATTATGGGGGCTGACTTTAAATTAGAACGTTCCCTGAGTTTTGACGGAGACAACTTTACCTTTAGAATACCTAAGGAATTCACTCGTGATGTTCATAAGAAAAAAATAGAGATAATGCCCTTGGGAGCTAAAGAGTTTTGCGCCTTGATTCGGTGAATTGTAGTGAATGTGTAAATCAAGTTATCATCACAAAAGACTAATCAATCTCATTCCTCAGCTTCCACCTTTTTCTAAAGAATCGATTGTGGAAGCCAAAATTAATTTAATTGTTGCGGAGCTCTTTCTCCAAGGCAACAATTTATTCGCATTTTTCCAGTATTTCAAGTGCTTTTTTATTAAACTTTGAGAATGCAAACCATTTCTTTCCTAAATCTTTCAACGAAGCACCAAAATGATAAACATCGTCATCTATCAACAGAAACCTGTCATGGCTTTTATTAAACTCTTTAACACTAATGTTTTTGTATTGCTCATTTAACTTTTTTAAACTAAGTTTTAACTGGTCAGTTATCTTCCTTGTGTAAATTGTTGCTTCAATATCTTTTTTCTTCTTAGATATGAGCATAAGAACATCTTCATCAATATAATTATCTATCAAAATAATTCTCTTCTCTGCTTTTCTTATCAAATCACTAACAAATTTATGTGCATCAAAAACCTGTCCGTCAAAAAATATGCCTTTAGAAGGCTTTATCTCTTTTGCTTCAATTGCTTCAAACACTTTCTCAAACTTCTTGTCCTGCTCAATTTGTTTTATCTCCACTCTGTCCAGCCTCTGAAAAAATCCTGCATTTGAAGCAATGAATTTTCGCATGGCAACAAACGCATTCATTATTTGAATACTAACTTTGACTGCTGTTTCACTCCTTATTACTGCTGAAAGCATGGAAACTCCTTGTTCTGTAAAAGCATAAGGTAAATTTCTTCTACCACCATGTTTAGAACTTGAGGTCACAAATTGTGACCTCAAAACCTTATTACTAGGTATCACAGATTGTGATACCATTGATTCTACTTCATTGTGTGTTAGAATAAACATGAAATCAGAAGGAAATCTTTCTTTATTTCTCTTAACTGCTTGATTTAATGCTTTTGTTTTAACTTCATACATTTCAGCTAAATCACTGTCAAGTATGACTTGTTCTCCTCTTATTGTGTGAATCTTGTCTTTTATTTGCATAAGTTCAAATTTAAAGAACTTATTTATAAATTTCACTGAGAAAAACACGTAAGATTTTCGGTTTTCTCGTGTTGAGCACTGGACAAGTTGACACAGGGTTTATAAATGAGTAATCTTTTCTTTTATTCTATGAATAAAAAATCAGATCATGATAAAGCATTAGTTGTTTTTGAAGGAAAACATATTAGGAGAACCTGGCATGATAATGAATGGTATTTCTCTGTTGTTGATGTGATTGCAGCTTTGACAGATAGTGTTGATGCAAAAGATTACTGGTATAGGTTAAAAAAAAGAGAGCTTGAATCAAGTGAAATTGAGTTATCGACATTTTGTCGACAACTGAAATTAGTGTCTTCAGATGGCAAAAAATATTTTACTGATTGTGCCAATACAAAATCAATTTTTCGAATAATTCAGTCAATTCCTTCTAAGAAAGCCGAACCTTTCAAGCTTTGGCTGGCAAAGGTCGGTTATGAGAGAGTGCAGGAAATACAAGACCCTGAACTAGCACAAAAAAGAATGAAAGAACTCTACAGAGCTAAGGGTTATTCTGATGAATGGATTGAGAAAAGAGTCAGAGGAATTGCAGTAAGACAAGAATTAACAGATGAATGGAGGACTAGAAAAGTTGATGAGAATGTTGAATTTGCAATCCTGACAAATGAAATCAGCAAAGCAACTTTCGGAAAAACTGTTGAAGAATACAAGGAATTCAAAGGATTAAAAAAACAGAACCTAAGGGATCATATGGGTGATTTGGAATTAATCTTCAATATGCTGGGAGAAGCATCTACAACTGAAATTGCAAGAGCAAAAGACACACAAGGCTTTGCTGAGAACAAAACAGCTGCTAAAGAAGGAGGAGATGTTGCTGGCAATGCAAGAAAGGAATTAGAAAAAAAATCAGGCAAACCAATTGTTTCTGATGATAACTATCTTTCTGAACCTGAAAAGGTTAAGAGAAAGAGATTGAGATAAATTCCAGACAGTGTCTGGAAAATTTGAAACGCAATCTTCAGCTCTCCACCCTCTTCTTAACAATCGATTGTGGAAGCCAAAATTATTTTCCTGAGTCTTCTCCAAGGCAACATTTTATCTGCGTAAGTTTTTTGATTTTGTCGTGTTGAGCACTGGACATGTGCGCGTAGGGTTTATAAACATCAGTTCCTTTGGAAAATTTTATATACTTCAAAACATATTTAAAACACAGGGTATTGCCTGTAAAAGATGGAAGATAAAAAAGCCAAGTTCATGCGCATATTTGCGAACATTCCTGACAAGATACGTGGAGAAGATATTATTGTAGTGATTGATGATAACCCTTACACCTGGAATGCTGCCATGATTGAGCTAAAGAATGATTCAGAGCTCGGCAAGAAGATTATCAAAAAATTAGAACAAACAGGGATAATATGATTAATAAGAATGTCAAGGAACTGGTATTGTGGCGTTTGGAAACAAGCGTGCCTGAACATTTTAAATTATCTGTTGGCGCCAAAGGAAGTTTTACCAAGAAAGAATTAAAAGAACACATCCAAAAAGAGGATGATATAGGATTGGCATTTGTGGATTTACAGCTTAATTTTATCAAGGCTCTTACCAACGGCGAGTTTTCTAAGAGTTTAGCAGAATGAAAAAAACTATTCTTGTAACAAGACCGGACTATGATGATGCAACAGGATATCTCTTCCACTATTCAAAGCAAATAATAAATTCTGCAAAGAACATCAAGGTTCTTGATTTAACAAGACCCAGGTTAACCAGAAAGAACTTCACGAATCTAATTCACAAACAAAATCCTTTATTAATCTTCTTCAATGCTCATGGAAATGAGAATTTAATATACGGTGATAAGATAGGAGGAAAAGAAGAGATATTAGTAGAAGAAAATAAGAACCACTCTCTTTTAACTAACAGAATTACTTATGCTCGTGCCTGCTGGGCAGCAGCTTCTCTGGGAAAGACCTGTGTTGCAGAAGGTGGCTGTTTCATAGGATATAAAACCCCGTTTAGTTTCTGGTTTGATGAAAGATGGTCTGCTAAACCGTCAAATGATAAAATAGCAAGGATTTTTCTTGAACCATCAAATTTAATAGTTTCTTCTTTGTTAAAAGGCAATTCTGCACAGGAAGCATTTGATAAGTCAATAACCCTGTCAAAGAAACATATTATGAAACTATTAAAGATAAAAGAAGAGCCGGGAATGATGGCTTCAATCATGATATTATGGAACAATATTAAAGGACAGGATATTTTTGGAGACAGAAATCTTTGTTTTTTATAAGGCTTGAGAAATGTGCTGTTTTGATTGAAGCTTGAGCTTCCACCCTCTTCTTAACATTCTTTTGTGGAAGCCAAAATTATCATCTCCAAGGCAACAAGAATCTTTTCACAACATCAATAACATTGGTATGATTGAACTTCTTCCTTTTTCTTTGATGATTTCTCCTATTTTTTCTCTTTTGTCTTTGTTAAGGTAATATTTAGTTCCATACTTTTTCTTTTTTCCTAACACAATTTTTTGTTTTCTTAGTGCTTCAAGAACAATTTTTGCAATCTGCTTATCAGGAAGCCCTTTAAGAACATTATCTTCATACATTGAGCCGGTTCCATAGCATCCTGTTACGTGTAGTTTTCTGACTATGAATCTGCTGTAATGAATATAGTCACTTTTCATTACTTTCATAACTTATTTTTTTAAACAACTTATTTATATACTCTCTGTTTTTAAGGGTTATTAATATATCCCTTAAGGGATAAATAGAAACCTTTAAATATTAGTTATGTAATATTATCTTTTATGGAACCCAAATCATTATTCCTGAAAAGAGAAGGATTTACATCAAAGAACAAAATACTTAATTTCCTGATAATCGCACAGGATTTTGATTACTCGCTTAAAGACCTTGCTAATTTCTCAGGCATAAGTTATCCTTGCATGAAACAGCTAAAAAAAGACCTTATCAAGAATAATTGGATTGTTCATACCAGAAATGTTGGCAAAGCCCAAATGTACAAATTAAATATTAACAGCAAAAAAGTGCAAAAATTCATAGAATTCTATTGGAGTGTTATTGAATCAGCACAAGATGATAAGCCAAGTTCATCATACACACATTCAGGAACTCAGGGTGTTTCTATTTCAGCAAGAAACATTTAATCACAAAAAATAAATCCTCAGCTTTCCACCCTCTTGCTAGCAATCAATTGTGGAAGCCAAAATTATTTTCCTGCTTCTTCTTCAATGCAATTTTATTCGCATTTTTCCAGTATTTCAAGTGCTTTTTTATTAAACTTTGAGAATGCAAACCATTTCTTTCCTAAATCTTTCAATGAAGCTCCGAAATGATAGACATCGTCATCTATCAATAGAAATCTGTCATGGCTTCTATTAAACTCTTTAACACTAATGTTTTTGTATTGCTCATTTAACTTTTTTAAACTAAGTCTTAACTGGTCAGTTATCTTCTTTGTGTAAATTGTTGCTTCAACATTTTTTTTCTTCTTAGATATGAGCACAAGAACATCTTCATCAATATAATTGTCTATCAAAATAATTCTCTTCTCTGCCTTTCTTATGAGATCACTAACAAACTTATGCGCATCAAAAACCTGCCCGTCAAAAAATATGCCTTTGGAAGGCTTTATCTCTTTTGCTTCAATTGCTTCAAACACTTTCTCAAACTTCTTATCATGCTCAATTTGTTTTATCTCCACTTTATCCAGCCTCTGAAAAAACCCTGCATTTGAAGAAATGAATTTTCGCATGGCAACAAACGCTCTAATTACTTGAATATTGACTTGAATTGCCTTTTCACTTTTTAGAATTCCAGAAAGTGCTGTAACTCCATGTTCTGTAAAAGCATATGGTGGTTTTCTCAACCCCATTTTTTCTTTATTGGATATCACAATTTGTGACATCCAATTATTAAATTCTTTTTTAGTCAGTTGAAACATAAAATCTTCTGGGAATCTTTCTTTATTCCTCTTTACACCTTGATTGAGGATTCTTGTTTCAACTTCATACATTTCAGCCAAATCCCTGTCAAGTATGACTTGTTCTTCTCTTATTGTATGAATCTTGTCTTTAATTTGCATAAGTTCATTTCTAAAGAACTTATTTATAAATTTCGCTAAGAAAAACACGTAAGATTTTCGATTTTGTCGTGTTGAGCACTGGACAAGTTGACGTAATACTTATAAATTAAAAGCAAAATGAATTATGAATAGAAACATTTAAATATATGGTATAACATACCATAATATTATGGTAAAAAAATGAAGTTCACTAATCAAATACTAAAAAAACTAATAGAAAACAAAGATAAAGAATTCACCATCAGAGAAATCTCCATATTATTAAAAAAAGATTATAAAAACACATATGATGCAGTCCAAAAACTCAGCAATTCAATAAAAATAAAGAAAAAAGGCAATTCATCATATCTTTCATTCAAACCTGTATTAACAGATGAAGTTTACAAAGTTGAAAACATAAGAAACGCAAATATACAGAATCCTAAATTAAAACTTATTGAGAATGATCTGGAAAGCATTAATAATCCGTTTTTCATAGCTGTACTTTTTGGTTCATATGCAAAAAATACACATACAAAACATTCAGACATAGATATCTGTATAATTCATGATAATAAAAAAGAATTTGAAAAAATCCGTTCTGCACTCTCCATCCATTCAAATATAGAGATACATGATTTTACATATGAAGAATTCATTAAAATGTTAAGAGACAAACCATTCAATGTAGGCCATGAAATCGTAAAATCAGGAATAATTTTGAAAAACATAGAATCATATTATAACTTGATGAAACATGAATGAAAAAAGAATAAAAGAAGCAGAGAATAATTTTCATAGTTACATTTCAGAACAATTATTAAAAAAAGAAGAATTTAATCAAAACATTTACAATAGATTACATCAGAATTCTCTGGAAAGCTTAAGAGTTGCAAATGAAATATTTAAAACTTCATTTTTGTGGACTATTGTAACAAGCTATTATGCCATGTTCTACATTGCAAGCGCATACATCTATAAGAAAGGATATAAGGCACAGCATAAAATTGTCCATAAGGTAATAAATGATGCATTGATTGTCCTTGCAAAAAATAATTTAAAAGAGAAATTGCTGGAAGAGTACGAAGAAGAAAGAGAAAAGGCTTTGAGCATTGCGGAAAATTTGCTTGACAATTATGAATATGAAAGATCAAAAAGAGCAAGATTTCAATATGAAATGACTGAAGATTTAAAAGAATCAAAAGCCAAAACTTCATTAAACAGGTCAAAAGAATTTGTCGAAATATTCAGGCGAATGCTGGGTAATATCTGAGAAACCATTTCCTTGGTGTCAGGAAAATGGTTGATACTGCTTCTTATCCAAGGCAATTTATTATTATTCACGTAAGTTTTTCGAGATTTCTGTATCAGCACTGGACAAGTGCGCGTAGGGTTTATAAACAAATAAATCATTTTTTTTGTAATGATATCAAAACATTTAAATAGTATATCTGAGACATACTATTATATGGCATCACCAAGCAAAGAACAACAACTCTTAAGACTAATCCTGGAAAACAGCCCTACCAAGCACTGGCATTTTGAGGAAATAGTAAAAAAAGCAAAACTAACAAGAGCAGTAGCTAATAAATGGCTTAAAAAATACTCCAAAGAAGGATTATTAAAAAGAATAAAAGAAAAAGGAAAATTCCCTTACTTCACAGCAGGCAGCAACAACCCTGCATACCAGTCAAAAAAAAAGCTTTATGCATTAGAAGAATTATATCAAAGCGGATTAATACCTCATCTAAACACAATTAATGCTAAAACAATAATAGTTTTCGGCAGTATGATAAAAGGTGACTGGTACAAGGAATCTGATATAGACATCTTTATCTATGGAGAACCTAAAGGAATAGACAAGCAGAAATATGAGAAAAAACTTAAAAGAAGCATTGAGCTGCATGTATTTGAGACAAAAAAAGACATAAAAGCAGTCAGAACAGGAATTATCAATAACATTATTAATGGTTATCTTGTCAAAGGCCAGCTCCAGGACTTTGCAGAGGTAGGATGAAACACGAAATTGACATCTTAAACAAAACATATGATGTGTGCCTTGCCAATGGCAGGTTTAAGGAGAAGAATACAATTGACCTTGAATTAATTAAGTCTCTTAAAGAAGTGGCTGAGAAAGGGCTTGAATTCATAAAGCAGAAATCCAGTGATATAAAGAGGAACAGTACTGACTGGACTTTTGTATTCAGGGATTATTATGAATCATTAAGAGGATTAATCGAAGCAGTGCTATTGTTTGACAGGACAGAAGCAGACAGCCACCAGTGCAAGAATGCATATATCTGCACAAAACATCCTGAGATGGAGTTGGATTGGGATTTTCTGGAAACCATACGATTAAAAAGAAATGCCATAAACTACAGAGGCCAATTACTAAAATATGATGACTGGAGCAAATTAAAAATACAGTTCGAGCTTCATATTAAAATCCTGATGAGAGAATTAGATAACAGATTAAAATAATTCTCAGCTGTCCACTCTCTTGCTAGCAATCTTTTGTGGAAGCCAATGAGTTATTTTCTTATAGGAAATCTCAAAGCTTCTCACACATTCTTCAGCGCTTCTTCTAGCTTATTTACTTCATAATCTTGTCTTTCAACAACTTTCATTTCTCTATATAATGTGGCTTGTAAATATCCTCTTAAGTTTGCTCTTCGTGTTGTATCTAAGTCAGGTGTGTTTTCAGCCACATAGTTGTCAATAGCTTTTTCAAATTCATCTTTAAATACAGGTTCACCAAAGTTCTCTTTTAAGTAATTTTTTACACCTGTTTCTAGAGTAGTGCAATCAAGCAAGTCTTGTTTGGCTTCATCAGAAAGTGGTGTGCTCTCCATAGCCATATAATTCTGCCTTAATCCAAATAAATGGTGTACAGATAATTTGTGGTCTAAATTCACTGAAATTGTTGCTGCTTTTGTAATGTTGTCATTATCCCACTCCCCTTCTAATATTCCTCTTTCTTTGCATTTCTGAAAAACATAATACATATGATCGTTTGCATAATGTTCTTTTTGAGAAAGGCTGTCAATGATGTCTTGTTTTACTAGTTTTAGTTTATTTTCGAGATCTGTCATTTTCAGCAGAAGTAATGAATATTAAGTATTTAAACTTTATTATTCTTCAGTGAGAACTAAATTATTTCGTGAAAATTTTCATAAAACTTTTGATGTCTCCAACTACTTCATCATATCCTTAAACTTCTCAGAGTGCAATTCTCCTCCACTTCCCCAGTTTTCCATGGGCGTGTCGTGGATTACGATGGTTACTGCTTGTGCTGGTATTCCTGTTTTTGAGAACACTTCTGTAATCTTCTGAATCAGTTCTTTTTTCATGTCATTTTTCAATGGCCATGTTTCTATGGTTACAATTGGCATTTATTTTTCACCTCGCGTTGTTTATTGTGTTTTTTTGTATCTTTTAAATGTTTTCCGTAAAACTTTCGTGCTCCACTGGACATGTGCGCGTGAGATATTTAAACAAATTAATTCTCTTCCTGACTGAAGCTTTTATGAAAAAAGAAAAAACAAAACAAAATTAGAAATTTTGAATATTTTTCCAAAAAAGGAAAAATATTTAAATACCAAATGGTATCTAGTGGTATTATGAATAAACAAATAAATTTGAGACTGCCTGAGCAGATGTTAATCACAGCCCAAAAATATGCCAAAACCAATGGCTATGGTAATGTGCAGGAGTTCATTAAAGAGACTGTAAGAGAAAAAATCTTTGAAGAAAAAGCATTATCAGATAAAGAAATGGATTTGGTAAAAAAACTAATACAGGCATCTGATAAAAAGTCTCTCTATGGAACTGAAAAAGAATTAATCCGAAAGCTTCGGAGCAAATGAATGTTTGAGCTGAAACCCACAGAATTCTTCTTAGAGCAATTAGACGATATAAGCAAAGAAGCTACTTTGTTAATTGAAAAAAAGCTAAACCTTGTGAAAATTAATCCTTTTAGAAATAAACGAATCCATAGACAAAATCTTTTTCTTTTCAGGATAAGGTTTCAAGATAATAGAAAAGAAAAGAGAATAATTTATCTGGTTGACAAACCATTCATAAAGATTTTATGCATTCTTGACAGAGATAAAGAATACAAAGATTTAGAAAAATACCTGAAAAAACTAGGTTATGCTTAATCTCACAACGGACTAATCAATCTCAACTTCTTAATAATCCCTGGCAAATGTTTCATCAAATAATCAATCTCTTGTTCAGTTGTGAATCTGGAAATACTCAATCTAATTGAACCATTTGCCTGCTCTTTGCTTCTTCCAATAGCTAACAAAACATGGCTTGGTTCGAGTGTATGAGCTGAACATGCTGAACCTGTAGAAGAAGCAATGCCTTTCAAATCAAGATATCCGCCAATAGCTTCGCCTTCAATCCGTTTAAAATAAAAATTAGCATTATTGCAGAGTCTTTTATCACCAACAGGACCATTTAACTCAACTTCAGGAATCTCAAGAACACCTTTAATCAATTTGTCTCTTAGTTGAGTCATATATCTAACATGTTTTCCACTCATTCCCTGCTTGACAGCTTCTGCAAAACCAACAATGCCGTGGATATTCTCAGTACCAGACCTTAAATTTCTTTCATGGCCGCCTCCATGCTGCCAGGCTTTAATATTAGTTCCATTTCTAATATATAAGGCACCTATGCCTTTAGGCCCATGTATTTTATGGGCATTGAGTGTAACTAAGTCTAAATTCATCTTATTAACATTAATGTCGACTTTCGTATAACTTTGACATGTATCTGTATGAAACAAAACATTATGTTTCTTACAAACCTCACCAAGCTTTTTCAAATCCTGAATTGTTCCTATTTCATTGTTGCCATGAATTATAGAAACAAGAAGTGTATCTTTTGTAATGGCTTTTTCAAGGTCTTCGACTCGAACAAAGCCGTTTTCATTTACGTCTAAGTAAGTAACTTTAAATCCTTGTTTTTCAAGCCATTTGCAGGCATTAACAACACAATCATGTTCAATCTTGCTTACAATAATATGATTGCCTTTATTCTTGTTCTCAAAGGCAATTGATTTCAAAGCCATATTATTGCTTTCTGTTCCGCCAGATGTAAAGATTATCTCTTCAGTCTTGGCACCAATGCTTCGGGCAATAACTTTACGCGCTCTTTCCATTGCATCTTTTGCTTCGCGTCCTTTGGTATGACCAGAAGAAGCATTTCCATATTTTTCTGTATAATATGGCATCATTGCTTTCAAAACCTTTGGGTCTACAGGTGTTGTTGCAGCATTATCAAGATATATATAATTCATTTATGACACCCCTGCTTGTCACAGTATTTTTCTACATGTTTTTCTACTAATTGTATTATTGGGATAACAGTATCTTTGTTTAATGAGTAAATCCTTTGCTTTCCTTTTTGCTCAACAGTCAGGATATTACATTTTGTTAATTTAGACAAACTATGAGAAATCTTGCTCTGCTCTTCATTCATAGCAGCAGCAAGCTCATTAACACTCATTTTTCTGTTCTTAAGATGCATAATTATCAAGAACTTGGTTTTGTTTGCAAAATTCTTAAAAAAATCTTCGTATGAACTGCATTTCATATGAATTGTTATTCATAGGATGTATTTAAAGGTTGTGGTTTAGATAAGCTTAAATATTCTCTATTCTTCTTAATCTCCATGGGACAAAATCTTGGAGAGCCATTAAAGGAATTCAGGCATCGCTGGGAAGAAGTATATCTGCTTCACAGAGGCAAATGCGGGCATCATGACTGGATGTATGAATTAGGATGGATTCCTCTGGTTACTGTGCCGTATTATCCTGCAAGGGATAGGTTTTTTCCTACTTCTAATCTTTCAAAAAAAATTGTTTCATCTCTTGAGACAAAACAAGAATTTATTTTCAGAGACCACTGTGTTTACACTATAAATAGACTGGAAAAACCTCTGAAAGAAATCATGGGCCATATTCCGAGGTTTATTAATAATATAATAGCAGATTATTATTCATCTCCATTAAGACTTGACAGACAAGCATTAACATTCAGAAGAAAAGAGCCAAATCCATCTGAGATTCAGTGGTATCTGAGCCGTTAAAACATCCCTTTAATAACTTCTGTTGCATAGCTTCCTTTGCCAAGAGAAAAAATAATCTTAACTTTCTTTTTGCCTTTATTCAATTCATCTTTTTCAAGCTCAGAAATCTTCATATCAACAATTTCAGCATAAAGGCTTCTTTCGTCACCATCAGAACTTAAGTCAGGGATTGCAGGAATAACAAAGTCTCTGAATGTTATCTTATTGTTTTGCATTATTTTATCCACAATCTTCTTTACTTTCTTATCCTTTACTTCTGTTGCAAAACCAATTAAAGGAATCTTGTCAACTTTCAAATCTTTCTCAACACATTCCTTAGCAATCGCATTCCATAATTTACTCTGAAATGCATGAACATAAAGTTTCAGAATTTTCCAGGGAATATTTTTCAAAGCACCAACAAAATCATTCTTATTCTTTTTCAAATGCTCAATAACTTTTTTCTCATCATGGCCAATAATGTCAAGAACCAAATCAACAGCTTTTTTAAAATCTTTTTTAACAATTGCCTCTCCAATCTCTGCATTATTCTTGCTAAATCTTTGCTCACCAAAATAATTAACAATTCTTTTCAAACAAACAGGACTCTTTTCAATATCTCTTACAATAATCTCAAAACTATTACCTTCAAGGTCACCAAGAGATATAGGATTCTGGCTATGGCCAAGAAAAGTCAATTCAACATCTTTAAGTTTTATTGCTTCAACTTTCTCTTTACTGGCATGTTTAATACTAATGTTTTGCGCAGTAACAGCAACTTTATCCTTATTCCCAGCATAACCAAGTCTTTTCCTCTCAATATGAAGAGCATTTGCAATCTGCTGAATAGCACGTTCTGTTGTATAATTATTTTTTTTCATTAAGAATATGCTGTAGTCGCCACTATCTTCTAGTTCAACATTAGAATTCTCTTTTACAATGAAATCTTCAGGTATTTGCTTAATTTTATGCTCTTTCATGTGTAAATAACGTGAAAAACTAAACATTAATAAATATATTGTTGTTAATCAATACTCAGTGTAATATGGACCTGTAGCCTAGTCTGGGAGATTCGCTCAGAAAAGTTTAAACCTTTTCTGGCGCGCCAAAAACTTGTTTTTGAGCGTTTGCAAAAAATCTCGTAAAAAGCAGGCGACTCCTAGTCTACGACCGGAGTCCTCTTATGAAGCGGTTTTTTGTGAGTCTAGGCAAATAAGGCACCAGCCTCCTATTAATAGGAGTCAGCTGGGGATCGTGGGTTCGAAGGAGATTTTGGCAGTAAAAAGCCAATCTCACGAAAGTCCCATCAGGTCCGTTTAAAATGAACTTAAATATTGATTTCAAGAGCAGAAAGCTTTGGACTGTTGTAGGTTCAGCTTTATTAGGTGTAATTATATTAATAATCATCTTGCTCAAGTATCCTTTTAAGGAAATATTTGCTACTTTCAAAAACTTCACGCCTTTGATGGTTTTGCTTTATCTTGTTGTCTCTGTTGTTATTATGTGTGTTTTGTCTTTTAGATGGAAAGTTGTTCTGAATGCCATGGGATACAAGGTTCCTTTTTACAAATTAATGGCTTATAGAATTATAGGATATGGATTAAGCTACATAACTCCGTCAGCAAAAGTCGGAGGAGAACCATTAAGAGCAGCATTATTAAAAAGACAGGGAATGACTTTTAGCGAAGGATTATCATCTGTAATAGTTGACAAAACTATAGAGCTCTCGTTTTCAGCATTTTTCTTTTTAGGTGGGGTAATATTATTAATTGCGAGTTATGCTGTTCCTGGAAAACTATTAGTAACTCTTATTGTACTCAGCGCATTCTTTTTGTACTTAGTCTGGGCTTTTTATTCAAGAATCATGAAAGAAAAACCAGTTTTTGCTCATCTTTTCAAAATATTAAGGCTTCATAAATTCAGATTCCTTGCAAAACATTATGATGCTATTGTTAAATTTGAAGAGCCAATCATTAAGTTTTACAAAACAAGAAAAAAAGCATTTTTTATTGCAGTTGCATTATCTTTTTGCAGCTTGCTCATCTCATTACTTGAGTATCATCTGGTTTTGAGCATGCTTGGAATAAAAGCACCTGTGGGAATTGTCTTTATGGTTTTCTCACTGGCAGGCTTTGCATTCCTCATACCTTTGCCTATGGCTTTGGGAACCTTTGAAGCTTTCCAGGTTTCTTTATTTGCAATTCTAGGTATTGGGCCTGCTGCCGCAGGCATTGGTGTTGCTATGATTACAAGGTCCAGAGACCTGCTCTGGGTTTTATGTGCTTCTCTTCTTTCACTTTATATTGGCTCCTTCAAGAATATTGTGAGAAGAGCTTATGGTGACAGACCTATTGTGGGTGTTGGCATTGTGAGAAGAGGCCAAAGGCATCGTTTGGATATAAAAATTCACAGACCTTCGGAAAAAGAAAGAAAATGAGAAACTTTTCTGTGCAGCTCTCAGAAGCAGCAAGGATTTTCAGCAGAAGAATAAAGGTATTTTTCAAAGGAATAAATAAATATTCTGGTGATGACAAAGAAATATGCACTCAAATCATAGAAGACTGTTATAACAAAGAAAACAATTATTTCATGGTGAGTAATGGTCATTTCTCAGAGTTTTATGCCAGAGACTTTGGCTGGTGCACAGAAGCACTGCTGAATCTTGGCTATAGAAAGCAAGTTCTCAGCACTTTAGATTATGCATTAAGAATATTCAAGAAGTATGGAAGAATAACTCAGTCAATCAGTCCAAATGGAATTCCATTTACTTTTCCAAACAGATATTCTCCTGATGCGCTGGCATTTCTTGTTCATAGTTTAAGACTGGCAAAAGCAGATGACTTGATAAAAAAATACAAATCATTTCTTAACAATGAAATAAAAATATACTTTGACATAGTCATAGACAAATCATCTGGTCTTGTGAGACTGGACAGGCATTTTAGCTCAATGAAAGATTACTCAATCCGAAAGAGCTCCTGCTATGACAATGTAATGACTGGAATGCTTGCAAATGATATAACTCAACTCAACCTTTACAATCCTTTTAAAAAATTCAACTACAAAAAACTATTGATGGATAATTTCTGGACTGGAAATTATTTTCTGGATGACTTATCTGGAAATAAATACATATCTGGAGATGCAAATGTTTTTCCTTTTTGGTCTGGATTGATTAAAGATAAAAAAATAATTGCCAAAGCTTTGGCTGGTGTCAGAAAAGCAGGATTAGACAATCCTTTTCCATTAAAATACACTGCTAAAAGATACAAAGAGCAAAAAATGCTTGCAAAAGAATTCTTTGCAGGCAATTATGAGAGAGATTCAATATGGGCTCACATGGGGCTGCCTTATATCAAGGTTGTTTCAACAATCAATAAATCTTTGGCAAAAAAATACTTAGACCAATACAAAAAACAAATCCTAAAACACAAAAACTTCTTAGAAGTATACGATAGCAAAGGAGAGCCTTTCAAAACAATTTTCTACTATACTGATGAAAGCATGCTCTGGTGTGCTAATTATCTTTACTTAAAAAACTCTTTTAGTAATTTTTCATGAACTTCTTTTTCAAGATGAAGAATTTTCTGTATGCCTTCTTTTTTCTTGTATCTCTGAGAAGCAATATAATCTCTTAGTGACTGGGAATATTTAAGTTCATGCCCGATAACAAGGTTTTTTCTTTTTCTTATGGATTCAAGAACTCCTTCTACTGTGGTGGCATGGGTTGCAACAACAGCAGAGCCTATCTCAGCCAAAGTGTGACCGTCACTTCCTCCTGTTATTGATTTTCCAGACTTTTTTGCCCAGCGCATAGCCTGTTTATTGATATGTCTTGTCATGGATGCATTAATAACTTCAATGCCTTCAATATCCTTGAACAATTCTCTTCTTTTTTTTCTTGAATAAAAAATATGACTCCTCCGCGTAGGAAGAGTATAAGGATGCGGAATACTCTGCAAACAACTATATTTTTCAGATTCCTCAAGGATCTGCTGCATTTTCTTCTTGACAATTACTATTTGAAGTCTTTTAGTTATTATTTTACGCTTGTCTTCTTTTTTAATAGTCACGTAAGGTTTTATATATTTTTCATAGAACTCCTGCAGGTCTTTTGCAGAATAAAAATATATAAGCAGCTCCTTATTCTCAATACTATTAACTTCAATTCCAGGCACCACAAGGACTTTTTTCTGCTTGCATGCCCTGATGGAGTTCTCAGCCCTGACATGGTCAGTAACAGCAAGGCCAAATCCAAACTTTGCAGCCTTTTTAAGCATGTCTTTCAGATGGGTCTGGCAGTCATGAGAGCGTTCAGAATGTGTGTGCATGTCAAGAATAGTGTATTCTTTTCTCAGCTCATCATAATCCGGCTTTTCAAAAATAACATTACCGTAGTTTGTTTTTCTTTTTAATTTGGGTCTCTTCACTCTGCAAACCTCTCAACGTTTTTGTACTTAAGCTTCATTAGTTTTGGAATAAAGTCCTTTACCTTAGGATATATTTCTTTATGTTTTAATAATTTTAGTATCTGCTTTATAAATTTTGATTTTCTGACACCAATAATAAGACATCGCACTGTTTCATTTTATTTTGATTTTATTTTCTAATTATTTTTTGTGCAGTTCTAGAAATTCCATTGCTTTTTTGCCGTCAATCTTCCCTCTGTGCTGCGCCATAAGCATTCCCATCAAAGCATTGATTGGAGCATCAGGATTATTCTGAATCACTCTGATAACTTCTTGTTCAAGCTCTGCCTCGCTCATGCCCTGATACTTGTTAAAATCAGGTTTCTGACCCTGTGCAATTTCTGTAAGTATCTCAAATACAGCACTTGTTGGAATATTGTTTTTATTGGCTTTTTCCAATACTTCAAGATGCTCAAGAACATTAATATCTTTTTTAAATCTCTTTTTAATTTCCTTAGGAGCATTAATAATTATGTCTGCAATAAACTTTGGCTGAAGTTTAGCCAGGTCCCTGACAATTTTTAAAAAATCAATATCCTGCTTGACAATCTCTACAGCCAAATCCTTGCTCAGCTTGAAATCAGTCACAATCTCATCAACTTTTTCCTCAATAGTTTTGACAACCTTGACATCTTTCATGTCTGGAACAATTGGAGGAATATCTGTTTCAGGATACATTCTGTGCCCGCCAGGCATCGGCCTTTGAAAACTTGTTGTAAAGTCAGGCTCAAGCTTTCTTACTTCTTTTTCAATCTTTTTCCCTTTCTTGATAATATCCAGATGTCTTTTTATTTCTATGTCAAGTGCTTTTGGAATCTTTTTATAATCCTGAAAACCTTTTATCTCAACACGATTAAGCCCTTTGATACTTATGTTCACGTCTTGTCTGATAGTTCCAATTCCTCTTTTGCATGCTCCTGTGCTTCTAAGAATCATGCCAATCTTGGCAGCAACTTCTTTTGCTTCCTCAGGAGTTGTTATGTCAGGTCCAGTAGCAATCTCAATCAAAGGAATTCCCATTCGAGATAAATTATAAACATCATAATCCTTTGTTCTCTCAATTATCTGGCATGCTTCTTCTTCAAGAAAAACACCATCAATACTTATCTTCCTTCCATCCACTTCAATAAAACCATTAATTCCAATAAGCATTGTTCTCTGAAAACCAGAAGTATTGCTGCCGTCAATCACAGTTTTTCTCATAACCTGCAGCTCGTCAACAATCTGGCAGTTGGTCATCAGTGCAACCTGCAAAGCAGCCGCCAAAGCCTCTTTATTAATTGGATGCGGAGGCTCTTCATCAAGCTCAACATCACAGGTAATATCATTATAACCCTGATAAACAAAGTATTTCTGTTTTTTCTGCTCATGCAGAGCAGCCTGGTCAACTCTTCCTTCCTCACCAGCACTTGCCCTCAGCCGTCTAACAACCTCAAAGTCAGGCTCGCCTTTTCGAATCTCAGTAGGGCAATGGCAGAAAAGCTTATGACCTTCTAACTGCTGATGAATTTCTATTCCACACTTAAATCCGAGTTCGTCGTAGTTTATTGAAGTCATGTAATTCTACCTTCTTATTTTGTTAAAGGAAGTTTTAATTTAAATGTTATTGTTTTTTAAGCAGGTTCCCGAATCCAGGAGTCCACTCATCTGTTATCATCAGGACAGAATCAACTCTTCTTATTATGTATGGGAACTCTTTTTTTATGTTCTCTATTATCTTATAATATTCTTGATAGTTGCTTACCACTAGTTCTGGTTCTATTTGCCAGATGTTTCTTATATAATAATGTATGTTTGGAAGATTTGACATGTACTCAAGCATTTTTGCCTCATCCTCTTTTGTATAGCGGTCAAGCATTATTATTGTCTTGTAGAGTTCAAGCCCAAGTTTGTTTAAGTCTATTCCTATCCTGTATTGTATTATGATTTCTTTTTGTTCTAGTTTTTTTAATTTTCCCCTTACTATTGCTGGTGTTGTTTTTATTTTAACTGCCAGTTCATTAATAGGTATTCTTCCGTTGTTTACTATCTCTCCTAATAATGTGTAATCTGTTTCGTCAAGTTCATTGTTAACAACAGCTCCTGCAAACATGGTTGGTGGAACAATTTGGTTTGTGAAATACATCTTAGAATATTGCTTTACATCTATTAGGCTGTCACCATATTCTTCCAGGATTATCTTTTGAAAATTTGAGAGTATGCTGTTTTTTAATTCAAAGAATTCATAGTCTGTTTTTGTGAACACGCCGAATATTAGGTCCCATGAGCCTGAGCATTCACCCATCCAGTAAACGCTTCCAGATGTTTTCAGGTAATCAAATAATTTCTCTTTTTCTTGTGGTATGTTCCTCAGTTTTAGGTAAATCTTGTGTATTTTGTATCCCATCTTGTGGGGGTTGAATGATGCGTTGAAGCTTGTGATAATTCCTTTTTTTACCATTTGTTTTATCCTGTATTCTACTGCCTGCCTTGATTTTAGCACTATTTTTGCTAGCTGCGTAGTGGGTATTCTGCAGTTCTTGTCTAATTCTGCAAGTATCTTATTGTCTGTCTTATCTAGCTTAATCTTAGATATTTTAACCATAAACTTAGCATATATTACTTTTTATATATAAATATTGTTATTTATGCTCAATTTTTTATAGGAAGTTTAATATATGTCTTTTACCTAATAACTACTATTGAGTAAAAACAAAAGCCGTGTGGGTTTAAAACACAAAAATAAAAAAACGAGGTGGAAAAAAATGGAAGAAAAAAAAATTGAGCAACTAAGCAGAAACGAACTTGAAGAGCTAATTGATAAGACTTGGAAAGGAATTCCTTCAGACAAATCTCATGGTAGAAAGGAATGCCTGAAAATAATGAAAGACAAATTAGGTGAACCTTGGGAAAATGTAATGTATGCTGGAGTTAAGGGTACAACAAATGTGGTGAGTGCTTCAGAAGGTTTGATTTTAAATTATTTTTGGGCAATAGATAGTATGGCTAAAGAATTGTATGGTTCAGAAAGAACAAAGACTTATGATGATTTCAGAGCCAGGTTCTTTCAGAGCATAGGAGATAATTTCAAAGATACTGCTGTCTATGCAGATCTAGAAAATGTTTGCAAAAAATTAGATTACAACGGAGTTAAAGGAGTAGCACAAGCATATGAAGAAAGAAGACAAGAATCTCATAAACCAGAAACTGTTAAAGATGTGATTTATGTTCATACAAACTGGGTGCTTGACCAAAATACAATCTTGAATCCAATCTTTGATGGAATGATTGCAAAAGGTTACAAAAACGATAGAGATATATCTGATAAGGTGTATGAACAGCGTGAAGAGAGAAAATACAATACTTAATACTGAGAACTAAAGAACAAGTTTAATCATATCAAACAAAATTATTTTTTTATTTTTCTTATTCAATCTATATCAAGAAAAACTCTTTCTCGCTTCTGTCTGAAATCTCGCCATGTAAGTTCTTTTCAAATAATTCAGCTATTTCTTTTTTATCCTTGTAATTGCTCAGAAGCCATGCTAATTTAATAAATGCGGTTTCAGGAGTCATGTCAGTGTAATTGCCAATAACACCTGCTTCAATCAATTGCTTGCCAGGAGTATAAACATTCATGTTTACTCTTCCATAAATTGGCAGAGGCGCAACAACCACAGGCATTTTTTTAGCCAGCTCTTGTATTGCAAGAAGAATTTTGTCATTCTCTGCAGTGAACTCATCAACTTTCATAGTTGGCATATGACCGATTCCAAGAAGTTCAATTACTAAGCCGTCAAAGTCTTTGTAAGCAAGCAATTCTGATGCAAACATCTGCACATGAGAAGCAACCAATCCAACTTTGAGTTTCTCATTAAACAATTTAAGCTCAATTTTCTTTTTCTTGTCTTTTTTGTCATGCTCAGAAATAAAATCTATTTTCTTTTTTTCAACAAACACTCTTGCAATTGGCAAAGCATTGATTGGCCTGAAAGCATCTCTTCTTGAAGTATGCATCTTACGAGTCTTGCAGGCAGGCAAAATAAGACAGGTATCATCATTTGGGTTTTCATGCATACAGATAGCAACTCCTGCAAAATCTGAATTAACAATAAACTGAGTGGCTGCAAGCAGGTTTATTGCAGAGTCTGAGCTTCCCCTGTCACTGCTTCTCTGGCTTCCAACAAGCATAACAGGAATGCCAAGGTTTTCAACAGCAAATGAAAGCGCTGCAGATGTATTGTGCAGAGTGTCTGTACCATGAGTAATGATAATTCCGTCTGCTCCTTTTTCAGCTTCTTTTTTAATTGCTTTAGCAAGTATATTATAATGTGCAAAACGCATCATCTCAGACTGCATGTTTCTGACAAGCTCACTCTTAATATTAGCAAGCTCTTTAATCTCAGGAAACAATTTAAGAATATCTGATTCAGTGAACTTGGCAATAACAGCGCCAGTAGAATAATCAACTTTGCTGGCAATTGTTCCGCCAGTATGAAGAATAGTAATGCTTGGAAGCTTTTTATCCTGCTTCTCCTTCTTTACTTCTTCTTTAACAGGTTTTGGCTTTGCAATACTCTTCTGCTCTTTGATGGTTCTCTTAGAGACTCCTATGTTATATCCATTGCCCAGCTTTAAAACCACAAAATCTTTTTCTTCTTTGATAAACACGCCTTGGAAAGTCTGGACATTGGTCTTTAATTCTATTGTTTCGCCTTGTTTGAACATTTTATTATCACTTTTTTTTGACTGGCTTTTTCTTGGCAGTCTTTTTTGCACTCTTTTTCTTAGCTGGTTTTGCTTTTGCTGTTTCTTTTTTTGCAGATGCTCTTGCTCTTTTCTCGAGATTGGCTGCTTCTTTTTTTATCTTGTCAGCATATGTTTTCAGCAAACTCACAGCTTTCTTGTCATAGCCTTTTTCATGCAGCTTTTTTGCTACAACAATTGCTGCTGCTATGCCAGCTGCTGCTGCACCAATCAATATTTTTGTTTTTCTGCTCACCACTTGGATTTCACCTCAATTATTAACCCTTAAGCTTTGTTGTGGAGTATTATTATATAAATTTTGTTGTTAATCAGGGTTCATTGATATATCTATTGGCAGTGTTATTCCAATGCTTGCAAGCAAATATGAGTTTCCAGACAGGAAAAGATAGAAAACCTTATTAATTGTCAGATATCTCTTATGTATGTGAAAGCTCATATGAAATCCAAAATCAAATCCAAAATCAAAAAACAAAATCCTGTTTTTAATAAAACCAAGATTGTTGCAACCATAGGTCCTGCCTCTTTGAGCAAGAAAATTCTCAAACAGCTGGTAAAAGAGGGTGTGGACTGTGCCCGTATTAATACTGCTCACGGTGATTTTGAACAGTATAAGCTGATAATAAATAATGTTCG
This sequence comes from Nanobdellota archaeon, assembly GCA_018819305.1. Classification (GTDB taxonomy): domain Archaea; phylum Nanobdellota; class Nanobdellia; order Woesearchaeales; family SM23-78; genus SM23-78. The sequence goes on along the minus strand of JAHJQO010000024.1, from coordinate 1,254 downwards.
TGCTGCAGGCCAGATTCCCATAATGATAGATATTAAAGGGCCTGAGATAAGAATCAGGACTCCAAAAGAAGTTTCTGTCAAGGCAAAACAAAAAAAACAGTTTGGATTTAAAAAAGGAGACCTTCCTTATTTTAATTATGATTTTTCAAAAGACATTTCTAAAGGAGATGTTATTTTCTTTGACAACGGCCTGATAAAGTCAACAGTATTAGCAGTAAAAAGAGGCGTGTTTCCCACAGTCACCTTGGAATTCGCACAGGCAAGCATTATCAAACCTAATAAAGGAGTTAATGTTCCAGGCAAGAGATTAGAACTGCCTGCGCTTTCTGCCAAAGACAAAGAATCAATTAAATTTGCAATAAAACAAAAAGCCAGCTTTATAGCAGTCTCATTTGTCAGGGACAAGCATGATGTGCTCAGGGTAAGAAAGCTGCTGGGTAATTCTGGCATAGGTATTATTTCAAAAATTGAAAACCAGGAAGGTGTTAATAATATTGATGAAATCATAAAGGTAAGTGATGGAATAATGGTTGCAAGAGGTGATCTTGGAGTTGAAGTGCCTGTCCAGAAAATTCCTTTTCTGCAAAAAGAAATGGTGGACAAGTGCAATGTTGCAGGAAAAATTGTTGTGGTTGCAACCCAGATGCTTGAGTCAATGACATACTCACCAATTCCAACACGTGCTGAAGTAAGTGATGTTGCTAATGCTGTGCTTGACGGAGCAGATGCAGTAATGCTCTCAGGTGAAACAGCATTGGGCAAGTATCCTGTCCTGACAGTACAGACAATGTGCTCAATAGCAAGTGAAGTAGAGGACAAAATTAAGAATGAATTAATTGATATTGCTCATGCAAACATGAGTGAAGAGGTAAGTGAAATAGCTGCGCGTATCGCAGTATCTGCCAAAGCCACTAAGATTGTATGTATAACCCGTTCAGGTTACAGTGCTAATCTGGTGGCAAGATTCAGGCCATACCTTTCCATACTTGCAGTTACAAATTCAGAACAAGCCCTGCTTAAGATGAAGTTAATCTGGGGTGTGTTTCCGATTCTGATGAAGAATATTCCTAAAAAATCAATTGTTACAGACATGGCATATGCTCTTTATGATAAAAAATATTTATCACGCACTGACAGAGTTGTGTTTATGGGCGGAGTGCGCACCCTGCAGCCTGCAGTATCAAATGCAGTTGAAATCCATGATATAGATGATTTGCTGGCTTACAAGAAGAAGTTTATTAAATAATGATTGTC
>JAHJQO010000023.1 GCA_018819305.1 Nanobdellota archaeon | reverse complement strand
TTGTCTACTTAATGAAGGATGCGTCACCCCCACCACATCAAGCATTAGGGTATGCAAATCTTGTCGACGGTGATGTGGTAAGGGTTGGCTCCCTCGGAGTGTCGCATAGCATCATTCATTCGCAAAGATGACAATGTCCTTATTTCTGATGATCCAAATCTCAAGTCTGTCAGGATGTTCTTTGAAATGGTTAATACTTACAAGCATATGAATAAGAATGAGAAAAATCAAAAAAGAACAGATTTCAGGGGATTAATTAGAAATATTGAGAGCATTGTTATTGAAGAACATGGACTTAGCCATATATTGAATGTTATAACAGATGAGTATCTTAAAAATCATAGGAAGTTATAGAAAAGTTAGGCTTTTGCATCCCATTCTTTAAAGAACTGTTCTAAATATATTTTCATAAATTCATGCCTTTGCTCTGCAAGTCTTTTACCAGTTTCTGTGTTCATTTTGTCTTTTAATAAAAGCAGTTTATCATAGAAGTGGTGGATTGTTGAAGGGCTGAATTGTTTTGTATAATTATCTGCTTTTTCTTTTTCAAGGTCAACTGCGGGATTATATAGCATTCTGGCTTTTGAACCGCCATATGCAAAAGCTCTTGCAATTCCAATTGCTCCAAGTGCATCTAATCTGTCTGCATCCTGCACAATCATGCCTTCAAGAGATTTTATTTTGTTTTCAACTCCTGAGCCTTTAAAAGAGATGTTTTCTACAATATGGCATACTTGTTGATTTATGGAATCAGGAACTCGTTGAATTGTCAGGAAGATTTTTGCCCTGTTCATGCCTTTTGTGCCATTTCTATTTTGAACAGTTCCATTCTGAAACTTCCAGTCATCAATATCATGAAGCATGGCTCCAAGCTCAACAATATATAAGTCTCCACCTTCATGTTTTTGTATGTATTTGCTTGAATTCCAAACTCTTTCAATATGATGCCAGTCATGGCCAGTTCCTTCTCCTTCATGCACACTTCTGGCAAATTGCTCTGTTTCGTGTATTACTTTTGAGTCATATGTTGAGATATACATTATTATGATGAGAATAAGGGTTTCTTTTAAATCGTTTTCGTTACATTTAAAAACACTTGACTCTATGGTTTTATAATGTTAGTCCCAATATTGTTATTAATCCTTGGATTGGTATTGCTTTGGGTTGGCTCTGACTTTGTTGTCGAGAGTGCCAAGAAGATAGCCCAGAAGCTAAAGGTTTCCCAGGTATTTATCGGTCTGACTGTTGTGAGCATTGGCACGTCTCTGCCTGAGATATTTACAAATATTTTTTCAGGTGTTTCAAATCTTAAGGGTGTTGATGCAAGTGGTCTGGCTGTGGGTGTGAATATTGGCTCTTCAATTGGCCTGATGACTCTTGTTGTCGGCTTGGTGGCTTTTGTAGGCACTCTTCATTCAACCAAGAAAACTTTGAGCAGAGACGGTCCCATAATTCTTATTTCTATCTTGCTGTTGTTTGTCATGGGATTTAGTGGTTTTATTTCTAGAACAGAAGGAATTATCCTGATGATTTGCTATGGCATCTATATATTCTTTTTGGCAAGGGATGAGAGGAATGGGAAAAAAGATGTGCTTGCAGAAGTTGATGACCTGATTGAAATAAAAGGCTTAAAACATCATCCTTTGATTGTGGCGCTTCTCCTAATCGTGGGCCTGGCTTTGCTTATTCTAGGCAGCAAGTTTGTTGTTGACAATGCTTTAAAGATTGCTGCTGGATTTAACTTTACTCAGACTTTTGTAGGAGTTGTGATTATTGGAGTGGGCGGATTCCTGCCAGAACTCTCAACTGCGCTTAAAGGCATTATTAAAAAAGCACATAGTATTTCTCTTGGAACTCTGATTGGCTCTAATATAACTAATCCTTTGTTTTCAATGGGTATTGGAGCTGCTATTTCTGGCCTGACTTTTAACAGAAGCTTGCTTTTGTTTGAACTTCCGTTTTGGGCTTTGACAGTACTTACTGTTATGCTGCTCCTGAAAAAGGACATGTTTATAGACAGGTCTGAGAGAAAAGAAGGTATGGCTTTGATTGCTCTTTATATAGTGTTCGTAGTAATGAAGATTGTTTTCTTTAAGCATGTTTAATGGATTCTTGATGTTAAGTTTAATTCACAAGCTTACTTATATCATCAAAAAATATGAATTGTGATAGATAACTGTTGTCTTTTTTTTCAAAGGCAATAAAATCACTGTGTTTTTGCTTTAATTTACAGTAATGATTTAATATTTGTCCTTGCAAATCCCAGACGGATTCTGGCACTTTACCATAGTCTTCTTTTGCTTCTTTGAGAATTGCACTGCAAACATGTATTTGTGCATCTGACATGCAAAAAGTTGCGTATTTTCTTGCATCTTCAAGTGTTGGAAAGACAAAATCTTTCTCAAATATATTGGGTGGTTCCCAATTATCTGCAGAAAATGCTTTTTCTTTTGTAAGCACTTCTAGAAAACTCTCTATTCCTCTCATTAAATAAGCTTGCTGGCTGCCTATGATTATTGCGTAGCCATTCTTATTTATATGAGTTATTTTGTATAACTCCATTTTCAATTTAGGAATTACAACAGAATTAAAAATATTTCTATTTGGCTGCACGAGTAGCATGATGTGCAATCCAGTTTCTGGAGAAATGCTTTCTTATTGGTGAGTGTTTGAGAGCCTTGGGGTTTAATACCCTCTATTTTTATGCCGCAGGAGAAGATCATTTTATGTTTTGGATTTGCTCAAAAACCACCACTTTTATATATATTAAATGTCATGAATAATGTGTAATATAAAAAAAGAGGAGATATGTTGAAGAAGAACCTCATATTAGGAGGTATATTATTCTTATTTTTATTATTTGGTGCTCTATTCTCCAGTGCGGTTTGTTCTTCTACAAACACTCCTCAAATCAAGCCTATTAATTATTTTGAACTTGCAGACGGCCAGCTTTTTGAGTATGATTTTGACCTTTCTAATATGGATGAGCAGGATGTTTCTTATACATTTGCAAGACTCGATGCGCAGCTTACTGGTATTAATTTGAGCAAAAATGGTGTATTGCAATTTACTCCAAGCAATGATGATGTTGGTGTTTCAAGACTGGCAGTTATTGCTGTGAAAGAATCCTGCGGAGACACATTAATTGTCACTTTTAGGATTTATGACAGACCTGATATTATTTTTTATAAGCCTGTCAACAAAATTCTGGAAATCAATCAGACAGACACTATAGTTTTCAGCGTCAAAGCAGAAGATACTGATGCAAATGACTATCTTGTTTATAGATGGTTTCTTGATGATAATGAAATAAATGCCAGCTATAACAACACAGGTTTTATTTTCAAGCCAGGCTTTAATGTTTCAGGACTGCATACAATCAGTGTGAAGATTACAGATTCACATAATCTTTCTGAAACAGTAACATGGGAGCTTCAGATTGAGAAAATAAACAGGCCTCCTGTTCTGAAATTTGAAATACCTAATTTTATTCTTTTTAAAAACACCGGGTCTAGTGCTTATGACTTGAATGATTATTTTTATGACCCTGATGGAGAAAAACTTAATTTTTCTGCTGAAAAAGTAGTTCCTGCTTTTGAAGTTCAGGGTGTTGCTTATGCTGATATCAGTGCAAATGTTGCTGCAGATGGATATGTTCATTATGACCCAAGTACTGATTCAGAAGGATATGCTTATTTTAAATTCATAGCCCAGGACAGGCTTGGCAAAACAGCAGAAAGCAATTTGGTAAAAGTTGACATTCTAAATCCTAATGTGATGCGTGATATTAATTATACTTATTCAGATGAGTTTTGCGGAGACCATGTCTGCAGTGCTGCTGAAGCTTGTGATACTTGTCCTTATGATTGTGGACTCTGTAACGATGAATCTGAAACAGAAGCTGGCTGTATTCCTGATTGGGAATGTGGTGAATGGACTCCTTGCCTACCCATAGGTATTATGACTAGAGAGTGTACTGATAAAAGAAATTGTGATGATGAAAGAACAATGCCAGATGTTGCAAGATTGTGTATATATAATGCTACTTGCAAAGATGGATTGAAAAATGGTATTGAAGAGGGTGTTGATTGCGGTGGTCCATGTGATACCTGTCCAACTTGTGAAGATGGTATTCAAAACCAGGGAGAACAGGATGTTGATTGCGGTGGTCCTTGCATTGATGTTTGCCCAAGCTGTACTGATGGTATAACAAACCAGAATGAATCAGATATTGATTGTGGCGGAGAATGTGTTCAGTGTATAGGAGGTCAGAGCTGCCTAAAAAACAATGATTGCGAAAGCCTTAGATGCGAATATCTTGTATGTACTACCCCAAGTTGTGATGACCAGATTAGAAATCAGGATGAAGAAAGCATTGATTGCGGTGGTATTTGTCCTAAGCAATGCGGTAATTGCTCAGATGGAATCCAAAACAGAGGAGAAGAGGGTGTTGATTGCGGAGGTTTTTGCAGGCTGTGTCCAAATTGTTTTGACAGCATAAAAAATCAGGATGAAACAATTGTTGACTGCGGAGGCTCATGCAGACCTTGTATATTTATTGATTATTTTCAGAGATATTTATTAATAGCAATAATTATAATTATTCTTTTTGTGTTTCTGCCTGTTTTCTTAATATGGTATTTTTTTAATTTGATGAAGACTCCTGAGAAAGCGAGAAAAATTTATGATAGCGATAGTGGTTTTGCTTTTCTTATCAAAGCCAACAAGTTCACAATACGTGCCAGAAAAGTAAAAGGAACAAAACCTGTCATTAATGAAGACCAGAGACATCAGTTTAATCAGGAACTTACAGAGATTGGCCACAGAAAAGAGATTGATGACAAAGAACTCTATGCACACTTTGAAAGGATTTATAGAGCTTTGCTTGAACTGCCAGAAGAATATGACGATGCAATGTTTATTACAAAATTGAAAGCATCTCACGTACCTTTCTTTATGAAAGTTTTGTTAAATGGTTTTTATCACAAAGTAGGAATTCTTGCAATGGCAACATTTGTACCTTATGAACAAAAAGTAGACATGATAACTGAGTTAAAGTTCTTATTGACTGAGTTGAGCAAAGGGTGAAATTTAAATATAACTTGTTGTTTTGCTCTATATTATGAAAATAATTGCTGACCTTCATTTACATTCTCGATATTCTCGTGCTTGTTCTACTCAGCTGAATATTGCAAACATTGAGAAATGGGCGAGAGTAAAAGGCCTTGGTCTTGTTGGCACTGGTGATTTCTGTCATCCTAAGTGGATTGAAGAGCTGAAAAAAGAGCTAACAGAAGATGGCACTGGGATTCTCAGGACAAAAAGTGGTTTTCCTTTTGTTCTTCAGAATGAAATCAGTTTAATATATACGCAGGGAAGAGGAAGAAGAATTCATCTTGTTCTTTTGGCGCCTGACTTTGCAACTGTTGACAAGATTACAAAGTATTTGCTTACAAAAGGAAGAATTGATTATGACGGTAGGCCAATTTTTAATATAACCTGCATTGAGTTTGTTAAGGACATGAAAGCAATATCTGATGATATTGAAATTATTCCTGCGCACGTCTGGACGCCCTGGTTTGGATTGTTTGGAAGCAAGACAGGTTTTGATACTGTTGAACAAGCTTTTGGCGAGCAGAGCAAACATATACATGCTTTGGAAACTGGTTTGAGCAGTGACCCTGAGATGAATTGGCAGCTTTCTAATCTTGATGGTTATCAGCTGGTTAGTTTTTCAGACAGCCATAGTTTCTGGCCCTGGAGAATAGGTAGAGAATCAACTGTTTTTGAATTTGATGAACTGACTTATAAGAATTTAATTAAAGCCATAAGAACAGGGGAAGGATTGGTTGAAACCATTGAAGTTGACCCTAATTATGGCAAATATCATTTTGATGGTCACAGAAACTGCAATATTTCTTTTGACCCTGCTGAATCAAAAAAACATAATGGTATTTGTCCTGTCTGTAAAAAACCCTTGACAATTGGAGTTTTGAATCGTGTTGAAGATTTGGCTGACAGAAAATTTGGATTCAAATCAGAGAGAGGCAAGCCTTTCAAAAGAATTATTCCTTTGCATGAAATCATCAGCTTATTTCTTGGCGCGGGTATTGCCACGCAAAAAGTATGGAATGTTTACAATAAGCTTTTATCTCTTGGCGCGAATGAGTTTGATGTTTTGCTCAGTGTTTCGCGCGAAAATCTTCTTAAAGCTGCTGATGAAGCATTGGTTGATTTGATTATCAAGAACAGAGAAGGCAAGCTTTTTGTTAAGGCAGGATATGACGGTGAATATGGTGTTCTCCAAATAGGAGATAAGCCTGCTCAGATAAAAGAAGAAAAACAAAATAATAATTGTGATGATGTAGAGGAAGTTCCTGTTTCTGGTCCGCAAAAAGGCCTTGGTGATTTTTTCTGAAAGAATTGCAAATTTAATTGATTTGTTTCGATAATTTATATACACATTATATAAATCACTTTTGAATGTTTTTCTTTTGTGAAAAAACAAGCTTATTATGTAGATAGTTGTATCTGGCTGAATCTTTTTAAAAAAGAGGGTGATTTTAGAAAAGGAAAGCCTTATTGGAAGATTGCTGAGGAATTCATAAAAAAAATAATGTTTTCAAGAAACCAAGAGATTACATACTCAGGTATTGTTATTAAAGAAATAATATTTAATGTAAATAAAAACTTATTTGAACAAAATTCTTATTTTTTTGAAAAAGAACCTAACATAAGATTTGTGAAGGTTACACCAGAAGACAAGAATTTTGCAAGGGAGATAGAATCCAAATTTGATTATGAAATAAGTTATTATGATTGCATACATATTGCATTATGCAAAAGATTTAATATGATTTTGGTTACAAGAGATAAAAAATTAATTAATTTAGCAAAGAAAATTATAAAAGTAAAAAAGCCCGAGCAGTTACTTGCCTAAGTTGTTTATTTCATCTAAATCAAAAGGCTCTTTTGAAAGTTTGTTTCTTATTTCTCTTACTTCTTTTACAGAGTCGCCGGTGTTTGGAATTATTCCAATCATGCTTTTGAGAGTGAGTTTTCTTACTCCATCTCTTACTGCTTCTGACCTGCCGCTGTAGATGCCTCTTTTTACCATTGAGTCTATCATTTTTATCATGTTTTTGCTCAATCTTATCTGAAGTGTTTCCATTACCATAGTAATTGAATTGTAATGCTTTTACATATATAAATGTTTTCTTTCCGACGATATATTATTTTCAATATAGAAAGTAAATATAACAAAAAAATAAAAAATTCAAGAATCAAAACAAAAAAGTGCGTTTTGGAAGAATAGGAACAATCGGCAGGGAGTATATTGAAACTCCTGAATATGTCTTCAATAAAATCTCAGGACTGGTTTTGTTTTTTTCATAGTACCTCCTTTTTTTGTTGGTGGAAAGGGCTTACTCCTTCAGATGTTGAGTCTGAGTTTCAGCCCTCTTTTTTCTTTTTAACTGAGTTTGAATCTGACAGTCACTGTAAAGATTACGCCCCGAGGTTTGCCGTTGTCAAGATAAGGTTCGTAAACCCATTGTTTGACTGCATCGATGGCTGCTTTGTCCAGAAGCGGGTCGACTGATCTGAGAACCTTGACTCTCTGGACTTTTCCATAGATGTCTGTGGTGGCTTCGAGAATCACAACGCCTGATATCTGTTTTTGTCGTGCT
>JAHJQO010000022.1 GCA_018819305.1 Nanobdellota archaeon | reverse complement strand
CAAGAAAGAAGCAATTTTGTTGCTTTTTCTAGCAGTATTATGTTTCTTATCGATTCTATTGTGGGATTGAGCCGAATATTTGGCTTGCCCATATTTTTCTTTTAGAAAAACAGCATTTATTTATTTTTTGGATGGAGCCGGTAAGGTGTCCAGTGCAGATTATATGAGTTCTTTGACAGTGTAATGCGTACCTATTAGGATGACTAGGCCAATTATTATTGATAATAAATAGCTAAGTGAAGGATTGTTAGGGATTAAATACAAATCCATTAAGCCCCATATTCCTCTCCAAAAAGCAATCACTGCAAAAGCAATTACCACAGCAAACATGCTTTGGTGTACTAACTTCATTTTTTTTATTTTTGTGAACATAATGTTTTTATTTGAAAAAAGAATATAAAAATCTTTCGAGAATAAATTTATATACTATTGATAACCTCCTTGTTTTCATGAAGCTCTCTCAAGTAAAAAAATATCTTCAGGAAAATAAGCTTGATGCTATTGTTTTGTTTGCAAAAACACCTAATTTCACGTATTTTGTGCAGAGTGATTTTGAGTATGGAATCATGGTTTTAACAAAAAAAGGCAATTATTTGCTTGTTTCTCTGCTTTACAAGCCCAAATTCAAAGGATTTCAGGCTGTGAGATGGAAAAATTTCAAAAAAGATTTCAAAGCATTTCTCAAGAAGCACAAAATTAAGAAAATTGGCTATGATTCTCAGGAAATTCTTTTGAAACAAAAGAAATTCTTGTCAAGACACTTCAAAGTGAGAGATGTGTCAGGTTTTTTAGAGGATTTAAGGCAGACTAAGACTAAGGAAGAGCTAGCAAAGTTTAGAAAAGCCTGCCAAATAGGGGATGTAATTTTTAAAAAAATCATTTCTAATCTTAATTCTAAAAAGTTTAAAACCGAAGCAGACATTGTTAAGTTCATGAAGATGGAAGCTTTGAAGCAGAATGCAGAAATGTCTTTTGAGCCCATTGTTGCAAATGCAGAAAATGGAGTTGTTGCGCATCATGAAATGAATTCCAGGCTGAAAAAAGGTTTTTTAGTAATGGACTTTGGAATAAAATATAAGGGATATCTTTCTGATATGACTAGAACCATATATCTTGGAACTCCAAGCAAAAAAGAAATTGAGATTTATGGCAAAGTGCTTGATATACAGAAGAAATGCATTGAAAAAGCAAAAATTGGAATGAAAACAGAAACACTGTATAATTATTCTCTTAAACTCTTTGGCAAAGATGCAAAATACTTTGTTCATGGCTTAGGACATGGCATTGGTGTCAGAATTCATGAAAAGCCAAGCATAGGCAAAGCCAAAGACACGCTTCTGAAACACAGTGTTTTCACAATAGAACCAGGATATTATAATCCAAAGCTTGGAATTGGCATCAGAATAGAGGATGATGTTTACCTTGGAGATAAAAAAGAAATTCTTACAAAGAGTACAAAGGATTTGATTTGTTTGAAATTGAGATGATTTTTTATTTTTTCCCTTTTGTTAATTTATGTTTGTTACGATACTTATCTCTGCTTTCTATGTATTCTGGTTTTGTTAACTCTCTGAAATAATATTTTCCAAATTTATCTTGAAATAAACCTTGTCTCAGTGAAATTCTCATATTTTCATCATAGTTTTCTAACCATTTTTCATAAGTAGTTTTTGGAGCTTCTCCACGTATTCGATGATAATCTTCTTTTGTTTGTATGTTTAAATAAAATCGTTTTCCTCTTGCTATTTCTTCTGCAACTTCTTGACTATATCCTTTTAAAATAAGATTTTCCTTTTCTAATTCTCGCTCATCTTTTTCTTCTTTCTCAAGAAAATAAATTATGGCGCCTGCCATGATTACTCCTCCGAATAGTTCCATTCCCAAATCTAAAAAATCCCTTCTTGTGATTTCTTTATTTTCTTTTGTTTCATTGATTTTTTCTTCTATCATTTTTCTACCTGTGACATTAAATGTAATTCTACCCCCATATATAAATCTAAGCTGTCACATTTTACGACAACTATTTAAATAAAACTAACTTACAAAGGCTTATGCTTGAAAAACTCCAGAGACTGGGATTATCAGAAAAAGAATCTCATATTTATCTTGCTCTTGTTAAACTAGGTGAAACTACAGCGAATAACTTAGCAAAACAAACATCTTCAAATAGGACAGTAACATACAATGTTCTTCAACAGCTGGTTGAAAAAGGCCTTGTTTCTTATGTGAAAAAGCAAGGAAAAAGGTTTTATCTGATATCAAAGCCTGAAGCTCTTAAAGTTTCAATAAAAGAAAAAGCAGAACTGGCTGACGAACTTGTTTCTGAAATAAATAAAATCAGGCCTCTTTCTTCTTCTTTTAAGAATGTGGAGATATATGAAGGATTAGAAGGTATGAAAGTTGTTTTTGATGAAATAAGGAAAGCAAAGGATTTGAGAGTCTTAAATGCTACTGGTTTGATATTTGAACATTTGAAATGGAGTGCAGGGCACATTGTAAAAGATATGGAGAAACACGGAATACCAAGAGTCATTGCCAATTTATCTATGAAAAAAACACACTTGGTCAAGTTTAAGGGTACTATTTTTAAGTATCTGCCAAAACATGCAGAGAACTATGCAACTACCTTTATTTTTGAAAATAAAGTTGTTATTCAAGTATTAAAAGACAAGCCATTTCTGATAAAGATAGAAAACAAAGAAATTTTTGAGGGATATAAAAAAGATTTTGATGTTCTGTGGAATAAATTATAATTTTTTTATTGAAAACCACAACCTTTATTAATCTCTTTCTTGTATTTTCTTGTTATGAAGTATGACCTTAAGGCTTTTGACAGTGCTGTCAAGTATTATGAGAAGCACTTGAAGAAATTCAAAAAGAAAAACATTTTTGTTGTTCTTGATACAAATAATGAAAAAGCTTTTTTTTCAATTGCTCCTCTTAGCAGGGCTGCTCATAATCTTGGATGCGACATGGGTGTACGAGTTATTCAAAAGACTTCGAAGGCACTCAATGCATTAGTTGATATATGGAATGTTTTTGATGACCTTGAAAAAGGAGTAAAGAACAACTATACAAAGGCTCTTGATGATTTTATCAAGTCTGTTGACAAGAAGGCCAAAGGAAAGTTCAGAAAGCTTTTCAAAAGACCTGAAGTGTTTGTTCATGCTAATAATAATGAATTCTTTACAAACCAGGGCTTTAGAATGGATTTTAAGCCGCAATGGTTTAAGAAATACAAATGGGATAAGCTTTTGGAAACAGGAGAGATTATCTGGGACCAGGTTTATAATCTGAAAAAAGATGAAAAAGTCGGCATGGGCTTTGATTTAATTATGAAAGCCAGCGATATGCAATATCCTTTAGAGGATTATTTTGATTCTTATGCAATTGCAAGGACAATGTTTGTTTCTTGCCATGCAAATGAGAAATCAATGAGCACTTATTCAAGCCGTAAAACCCAGCTTGAAGATTCTGAAAGAACAAGCGAGCTTGCTTCTACAATTCTTGGGTGTGAACTTGAAAAAAACATTGATGAACCATGGTTTAAGAAATACAAAATATTATCAAAATTGTTAAAACTTGAAAGATTTGAACCGGCTAATGTTACTTTTTTTGCTAAAGGTGAGGGCGAGCCAGGCAAGCATGTGTTTGGAGAATCAATTGGCTATCCAACTCCAAATAAAAAATCAAGATGGTCGTCTGCAGGAGGCATTGTTTTTCAGCTTCCATGGGCGCCTCAGACAAAAATTGACAGCAGAGCGCCAGTTGGAAGGGTGGCTTTTACAGACACAGTTCCTATTAATATATTCATTGACACCTGTCATATTGACTGGTTTGAGATGAAAAGAAAAAACGATGCTCTGGCTAAAATAGCTAACATGTCTGATAAGTTTATTGTTGAATCAAGCAAAAGTAATTTTGAAGTTCATCTGATTGGAAAAAAAGGAAAAAGAAGAATTGCTATGAATTCTGATGTTGATGTAAGGGAAAAGCTAGATCCTTTGTCATTGAAAAAAGGAATTAAAGCAGGAACTTTTGGCAATATTCCTGGCGGAGAAATGTTTGTTACACCAGAATATATTAAAGGAATGTTTTATGGTGATGTTGTTATAAGTATTGACAAAAGCTATGCTCTGAGCTCAAAAAATCCTTTGGTTATAAAATGCAATGAACAAGGTTACAAGATTGTTAAAGGTCCAAAAAAAGTTGTTGACAAAATTAATGAAAAAAAGAAAGAGTCAATGAAGATTTTAAAGATGCAGGAAAAAAACAAGTCATTGCCTAAAGATATTATTAAATTAAAAAAAGATAACTTCAATAAAATTGGTGAATTCGCAATTAATACCAATCCAAAAGCCAAACTTTGCAATTATTTAATCATCAATGAGAAGATTGCAGGCATGATTCACATTGCTCTTGGCTCTGGTTTTGAAGAAGACCGCTCGGGTTTGTATCATTATGACATTGTTATCAATGCCAAAGAACAAAAACTTGACATTTATGGAGTAAAAGGTAATAAGAAATTCTGGGCAATGAAAAAAGGAAAGCTCATTGTATAAAGTTCTGTATATTTCATATATTAATTATATTCATGTGTTTTAGATAAAGAATAGTGAAATTAGGCCAGCCAGAATAATTGCACCAAAAATAAAGTTAATTTTTTTTCTAAACTCTTTTCCTCCGAAAATATTAGCTATCCCTGCTTTAACTACTGTATTTGTAATTGTGGCTATGACAATGGCAATTACTCCAACATTTACTGCCAGACCGCCTCCGCCTGTAAGCTGGGCAACACTGACAGTAAGGGCGTCAACATCAGCTAATCCAGATAAAAGTGCAGTTAAATACATACCTTTGGAGCCTAAATACATAAAGCCTATTTTTGAGATAAATAGAATAATTACAAAGAAGATTGCAAATTTCAAAGCAGGTTTTAAAGTAAAAGGGCTGTTTATATTAACTTTCTTTGTGTCAGTGGGTGTTTTTTCTTTTTTTGTCCATACGATAATAGCTGCTATGACTCCGACTGCACCCATGGTAATTAATGGAATCAAAAGTTTAGGAAGCAGTGTCTTATTTAAAATCCCGACCACTACGAGCACCCTAAAAAACATAGTGGAAGATGCAATAACCATTGCAAAAACAAAAGGATTGACAATTTTAGGTATTGTTTTGGAATTTTGTGACATACTCATACTTACAGCTGTGCTTGAAACAAAACCTCCAAGAAATCCTGTGAGTCCCATTCCCTTTTTTGCTCCTACTGCTTTCATAGCAATGTACCCGACAAAACTAATGCCTGAAATTAATACAACAACAAGCCATATTTTGTACGGATTAAAAACATCAAAAGGTCCAAATGCTTGATTTGGAAGAAAAGGAAGAATAACAAAAGCAATGATTGCAAATTTTAATGTTGAATAAATATCTTCTTTGTTAATTTTTTTGGCAAGATGATGCAAAGGATCTTTTAGCGAAAGAAACAAAGTTAAGATAATTCCACTTATTATAGCAAGTCTGACTTGATCTATCATGGCAAGAACTCCAATAATAAAAACAGCAAAAGCAGCCAGTTCTGTTGTTGCACCAACGTTTTTTGTGGCTTTGGTTTCAGCCAGATAAAATACAATTGTGAAAATAGCAAAACATACAAGACCAGCAATCAATATCCAAAAAGAATATGTTAATGTTAAAAATCCAATCAATGCACCTAGTATCGCAACGATTGTGAAAGTACGTATTCCTGCAAAACCTTCTTTTTTTGATTTGGATGATGAAAATTCCCTTTCTAACCCTACTAAAACTCCAAGAACTATGGCGACAAGAAAGTTAATAAATATATTTAGTGTAAGTTCCAACATTTCTTATCATATGTTTTAAGTTATATAAAAATTTTTTCAATTTTTTATTTAATTTTAATTTTTTTCTCTCGTCGAAATTTCATTTTTGTCGTCGAGATTTTCAATAGTAAGGTTTATAAACAAAACTTGATTTCGAATTTATCATGGTGAGTCGAAACGAGTTGAAGCGTTCTTTTTTTTCTTATACAAGTTCTTCTAATGAAACTGAAGAAGAAAACAGGCTTTTAAAAGAGACTCTTTCTCAGTTAAGAGAAGAGGTTGAGCGTTACAGAAGTCCTGCTTTGATGCTGGCAGAGGTCCTTGATGTTATGGATGGTGGTGCACTTATTTCTTTGCCTAATGGAAATAAATTCATGGTTCAGATGTCAGGAAATATAACTTCTTTGATTCCAGGTGAAAGTGTTTTAGTGGAACAAAGAAACCTTACTGTTGTTAAAAAAATTGTTTCTTCAAAGCATTTTAATGTTGAAAGATTTGTAATAATTGAAAAACCAAATCTCAAGTGGTCTGAGATTGGCGGGTTGGAAGAGCAAATGAGGGAAATAAAAGAAGTTATCGAGCTTCCTTTGAAAAGTCCTGAGCTTTTTGAAAAAGTTGGCATTCAGCCTCCTAAAGGAATTCTGCTTCATGGTCCTCCTGGGACTGGCAAAACCCTGCTTGCAAAAGCAGTGGCCAGTTCCACGAAAAGCACATTCATTGAAATTGTTGGTTCTGAACTTGTTCAGAAGTTTATTGGCGAAGGAGCCAAGCTTGTCAAAGAAATATTTGAACTGGCAAGGCAAAAAGCACCCAGCATTGTATTTATTGATGAAATTGATGCCCTGGCAGCCAGAAGAGTTGATGTGGGAACTAGCGGAGAAAGAGAAGTGCAAAGAACCTTTATGCAGTTTTTAGCTGAAATAGATGGGTTTAAGCCACTGTCTAATGTGAAAATCATTGGATGCACAAACAGAATGGATATTCTTGATCCTGCTGTTATCAGGCCTGGCAGGCTTGACAGATTAATAGAAGTTCCTGTTCCCAATGAGCAAGGATTAAAAGAAATATTCAAGATTCATTCCAAGAATATGACTCTGGATAGGAAAATCAAGAAAGATGCTCTTCTCAAAAAAATGAAAGGATTCTCAGGAGCAGAAGTCAAAGCAGTCTGTACTGAAGCAGGCTATTTTGCAATCAGAAGCAAGAGAACAAAAGTTGTTCATCATGATTTCTTATGTGCAATTGATAAAGTTAACAAAGAAGAAGTTTCTGAAGATGGGTTTTCAGCAATGTTTGGGTGAACTTTTTTCTGCAATTTTATTATGTAATTTTCTTATAAAACTTTATAAACAACATGAACTTATTCTTCCTTGGTGCGCAATGATTTCGTGAACACCCATGGAGCGAAAGCTATGATAGACGGAAGTAACTAATGAGCGCACCAATAATTATGCTGCATGTTAAGATGGAAGAAATCGAAGTTAAAATTCTAGATGTTAATAGAGCTGAAGTAAAAAAAAAGCTAATTGAATTAGGTGCAGAAAAGGTTTTTGATGGGGAATTAAGCGCATCGTATTTTGATTTTCCAGATATGTCCATTAGAAAAAGTAAAGGTCTTCTTAGGTTGAGAACAGAAGGGGAAAAAATCATATTAAACTTTAAAGAACGTATAAGTGATGAAAAAGTAAAAATACGCAAGGAACACGAAGTAGAAGTCTCAAGCTTTGAAACAACAAAAACTATTTTGGAGAAATTAGGTTTTCCTCAATGGCTGGAATTCAAAAAAAGAAGAATCAGCTATAAATTAGGAACTGTTAAGATTGAATTTGATAAATATCTGGATGCTTATGATTTTATACCTGAGTTTCTTGAAATAGAGGCAACTAATGAAGAAGATATTTTTAAATATGCAAAAATACTTGGTTTTAAAGAAGAAGATTGCAGTACAAAAGGCTTTTTAGCAATTGCAGATTTCTATAAAAAGAAATTATCTTAAAGTGTTATCATAAAATCTGAAATTCAATACAATACCTGAATGTTCTTGGCGCGTGCTGACCGCATCTCACAGTATCAAGAATTTTACATTTCTTTTTTGCCTTTGCACATGCCTGCTTTATCTGTTCAATGCTTTCTTTTAATTCATCTTCTCTTTTAAAGTCATAAAGATGAATGATGGTTCCTTTTTTGCTTGCATTCAGTGCAACATCCAGAAATTCTGTTGCGTTTTTTGGCAAAGGCATCAATATTCGGTCATATTTCTTGGCGAGTTTAGGAACAACACTTTTAACATCACCTAAGAAAACACCTGTGTTGTTAAGTTTGTTTAACAAGACATTTTGAAGAGCATAATTATGAGCTGTTGGATTAATCTCAACTCCACACACATTTTTTGCATTTGTGTTTTTTGCAATCACACATACATAAGGGGCACAGCCGCTGAACATAACAAGGATTTCTTCTCCTTTATTAATTAGCTTTGCTATTCTTTTTCTGTCATTGCTTAGCCTTGGAGAGAAATAAACTTTTTCAACATCAAGCTTAAGCTGAACATTGTTTTCTTTATATATTGCTTCTTTTGTTTTTTCTCCTGCAAGATGTTCCAGCTTTTGAGTTCTGAATACGCCTTCGTGCTTTCCTTTTTTTAGAACAGTTTTTATGTACTTGTTTGCGTTGAGAACTTCTTGTGCAATGAGTTTTTTCTTTTTTTCAAGTTCTCTAGGTATCTCAAGAATTGCAATATCACCTATTACATCCATTGACCTGCGCAGGAATTCTAAATCCTCTTTTTTGAGTTTTTTTGTAAGGGTTGTCTTTAATCCCGCTCTTTCTTTTTTCTTTTTCAGTATCTTTCTAACAAAATCATGTTTGCTTGGAAAACTTTTTTTAACAGGAAAATAAACAAAATCTTTGTCTTTTTTTAGAAAGTAGTCTTTATCTATCAGATCGTTTTCTAATAATTCTTTTTTTATGTTTTGTGCTTCTTTTACAGGCACTTTTATACAGATCATTTTATTTCAAAACCTTCTTTGCTTTTTAAATTTTTATATCCTTTTGACTTAGAGGACTATTAGCACAGCTCCAATAATCATTACAGCGCACGCAATGCTTTTTCGTAAAATGTTTTCTTCATGAAACAGTTCTCCACCTATTACTGTTGTGAACAGTGCTGAGAGCCTTTTTATTGGGATTACAAGAGTGATAAGCACTCCTGGCAGAGAAATAGCATACTGCTGAGCCAGTCTGTAGCCTATAGTTAATACAGCAACCACAAAAACCCATTTCCAATTGTTTTTTATTCCTTTTCCTATTCCTTTGAAACAATGTTATTCTTTCTCCAATGAATATGACAGCTAGAATTCCTGTGAAAACAGGACCAAAAACCAAAAACGGGCTGATAACTGAAATAGCTGAATGTCTCAGAGCTTTTGCAACAAGTAGGTATGCAATACATGCGCAAAACGAGACTCCATAAATAAGATATATTGCCATTGGTGTTAATAAGCTTAAATCAGCTATAAAGAAAAAAGGGACTGTGATTATCATCGCAAATATTGCCAGGATTGTTGAGAACTCCATAGCATGCTGTCTAAGCAAGGTTTTTTTCTGTACAATACTTGCAGCACTGGCAATAACTGCTGCTAATAAAACAAATATAACCCATGTTGAAGCCATGCTTTACCTCTTTTTTTTATTCTCTTTGTTTTCAGATTAAAAGATTAATCGCGCCGATAAGATAAAATAAAATTAACAGCACGCCAATGAATTTATTTATGTAAATTGTGTATTCTGGTTTTCTGTTGCCTTTTTTCTTTGCATTGAATACCATGAAAACCGTCAATATTCCTATGATTGTACCTGATACAATTCCAGTTATATTAAGAATTGTTACAAAACTCGCAATATGGAACACTTTTATGAGCAAGAATAATATGAATGGCACAAAACATGCAAGTAACCAAGATGTATTTTTTCTTAATTTATAATCATACCAAAACAATTCTTTTAATGCAAGTCCTAATGCTAAGAAAGATGTTGCTAATGTGAGTAATGCAAATATGGCGCCTATAAACACCATTTTTTCTCCAAGTATGCTTGCCAAGCCAAGAGCACCTATTTCATGTGTTTCTGATCCCAGAACACCCACTATTCCAAATGCAAAAAGAATATAGATAATGATAGGGATGGTGCATCCTATTATTATTGCTTTTTTTAGTTGTTTTTTGTTTTTTTCAAGTTCTTCTTTCATTTCAGGAATAGCAGCACTGCCTAAAAAGGAGAATAATACCACTCCATATGGCAGAAGCAGTTTAGAAAAACTAAGCCCGCTAAGATTAATCAAATTAATTCTTGGCAGCGCAAGAAAAAAGATTAATAATACAATTATTATGATAACAGGCATGACAAATGCTTCTGATTTTTCAATAGCATTCAACCCAATATAAATTAGCCAAGATAAAATACCAAAAAAGATAATGCTGCAGAGAAGAACATCCCATCCTAATATACTTGCAAGAGCTTCGCCGCCTCCTAAAGTATAAGCAATTAAAGCACCGTAAATTAAAAGAATCATGCTGATGAACATGAAATACTTTCCAATCTTTCCTGTGTATTTTTCTGCATAACCTGTGAGCTGATGCTTTCCTTTGGTTCTTAATATTACTTCTCCAAGATAAAGGTGGAGAAGCATTATGATAAGTCCAATGCCAACTATGTTGATTAAGCCCGTGAGAAAGCCTGCTTTTGCAATAACATAGGGAATTCCAAGTATGCCTGCGCCTATAACACAGCCTACCATCGTGGAAACTGCAATAAACAACCTCTTTTTTGACATGATTATCAATAATTATGTTTATTTTATTAAAATGTTTCTTTTAAAAAAATTCTAGAAAAAATCTCCCAAACCTTTCTGCTCCCTATTGGAACTCTTTTCAAGCCTTTCAATAGCTTTTTCAACTCTTTCCCTGCTGAAATCATGCTCTTCAACTAAGATCTTAATTAGTTTGTCTTTGTCAATTTCATGCCATTCAAGTTTATAATCATCACTGACGTCCATGTTTTGGATTAAATCAAAAACCTGTTTCCAATCAAAATCAAAAAACTCATCCCATTTGGCTTCTTTGAATACCTCATCAAAATCATTACCATATTTTTTGATAAGTGTCAATGCTTTTTTAGGGCCAATACCCTTGATGCCGCCAATATTATAATCAGTGCCTACAAGAATACCCAGCACAATGAGCTGGTCCTGATTAATATCAAGCTCCTTTAGAACAGAACTCAGAGAAATGACTTCTGGCTGGACTTCGTCATACGCATAAGCACCTGGTTTTTTTCTCTTGCCACTGAGTGTGAGATTCTTGATAAGTTTGGGTGCCTGAAACATGAAACAATCTGCATCTTGGCTAAGAACAAAATCAGCATCACCTTTCTTGGCAATATGAGAAGCTTGGGCTTCTCCTTCACTTGGAGCCATAACAATGCACTGTCCTAATGCAGAAATTAATTCTTTTGCATCTTCAATCATCTCAGAAGTTAATCTTGTTGTTCTGGCTGCATATTTTTTCATTGCATCAACATCTTCTTCTTTAGCAGCCTCATCAAATTTTTTCTGAGCTTCAATTTTAATTCCTTTTCTTCTCTCCCGCTCTTTTGCCTTGAGCTCAGGTACCTGACCGTCAAAACAAAAAATAAACTTGATATTATATGTCAAGAGCTTAGTAATCCTGTTAAACAGGCCCGTGAGGTGGCTTGTAACCCTGCCTTTGCTGTCTGTCAGATAAGAGCCGTCTCTCTGCCTGATGCTGCTAAGAAACTGATATAATAGGTTATATGTGTCTACAGCAAGAGTCTTATTTCTAAGATCCTCTAAACTAAGCTTTTCAGGTGTTAAGATGTCTGTTATTGCGAGACCCATTTTGATAAGAATAAGTTACTGATTAATATTTCTTGTGGTTGAGTTTAATTTTAGCTTAATATAAGAATTAAATAAGAATTATTTTTATAAACAAATATCCATTATATTTATAAATAAATAACTATTTCTAAAGGGTATCATGAATATGATTCCTTTTTTAATTGCGGATTCCGAAGTTCCAACTTCAACTCCTGTACGGAGATTATACTTCTTGCCTCTTGATAATCCAGCATTCAATTTTTCAGGTTATTATTGGCATGCGAGTGAAGTCCAAATTGAAGAGAACATCGATATAAAAATGTTTGAAAGGCCCACATCATTTATTATATCCAATGAACATGTTTATCTTGGTCTTAATACAGGAACTATAAAGAAAATTAATCTTAAAACCAAAGAGACTATTTCTGTAGATAGGTTTGCTGTTGACGAAAAATACAGATTGTGGGACTTATTCGGTTCAAAACAAATTCGTGAAGAACACTACAGTAACATAGATGAGCTTGAAAAAGCCGTGAAAAAAACTGATAATCATGGCTTAAAGAGATTGTTAGAAAAAACAAATAACAGGTTTTCTGATCTCCATCCCACTTTTTTTAGTTTGCATTTAGCAGTACAAGGGTTCCGCAGCATAGATGCTATGGCTTTATATCAAGGACGAGTTTATGATGGAAGTAGCGCAGGACTTTATGAAACAGACAGCGGGGCCTTGGTTAAAGGTGAGTGGGTGACTTCATTTGTTGCTTTTGACACCAAACTAGGTTATGTGCCTATCAAACAGAATTTTCAGAACATCCTTGAAACAGGCTCTAAATATCTTTTTGCTGCGAATGCAGGGGATTTGATTGATTTAATGACAGGAGATACACTAATATACAAATTAACCCCTTTTGACGGTTCTGGATTCCGTCAGGCCGATTACTGTTTTGGAAAAGAAAGCGTATTTGTTCATCATGGGAACTGGCCGCATGAAAGAATAACTGAACGGGATATTCAAAGCGGAGAGATTAAATCATCCATTAGAATTCCTACCACCAGGAAATTGTTTTCTCATAATGGGGAAGTCTTTGATGTAAGAGATTATCATAATCAACAGTATCTTACTCCAAGTAGCGAAGAGGATTTTGAGAAAAAATCACTATGTCGTCTTGGTTCTCTTGATTCTGTGGTTTCTGGTAGAGATTTGGGCATTCTAATTTCAAATTATGATTCTAAACGTAATCAAAGCAAAGTTTATTCTATTGAAAATCCAATGCAATCTCTTTTTGAAGTTAAAGGAAGAATATCTTTCTTATGAAAGTGGGTTTAATAAATAGTTATTAATCAATCATCCCCATAATCTTCTCAGCCAATGGATAAAGATTAATTGCATCCTGCCGGTTATATTCAATCAAGGTATTAAGTGCTGCTTCATTGCCTTTTTCTTCATACTTCTTCCACATCTTTGTAGATATCTTGCGCTTGTTATCAACTTCGTCTTTTCTAAAGATATTGAATGTTCTTTCAAGGGTTTTGAGCCCTCCGTCAAAATTAATTCTTCTGGCAATCAGATAAAGGTCAACAACAGGAATATTCTCTGGAATAACTCCTGGAAACTGTTTTCTTATCTCAGGCACATCATACTTAATGCCATTGAAGGTAATCAGAAGCTTGCACTTTGCAAATGCCTGCTTTAAGTTCTCTGTTGTCAGATTTTTCCCCTTTACAAAAGCAGTATAATCAATTTCACCATCCTGAGGCTTATACACGCCAATCACAGAAATAGGACCATCCCAATAAGTTGCTTCAATATCTATGCATAATGCTTCGTGTTTGTGCTGTTCATATAATTCTTTCCAATGGGATAAGGCCAAAACCATGTTATTATATTGTGCTTTGCTCCTTTGTTAATAATATTTTCGTTTAATTAACCCCAAACTTTTTAAATGAAAGCTGAATTTTTCTTTGTAAACACAGTATAAATAAAATATAAAGGTGATTTCAGTGGTAGTAGAATTTGATGAATTTAAAGGCAATAAAATGATTGTTTTGAAGAGAGACCCAGAAGACAGATTTCCATTCAGGTTTGGAAAAAATAAGGCTAAGCTTTTGGTTGAGAACTTCGAAGCAGTAAAGAAATTTGCAGAAGACGATGCTGAAGAATAAATCTTCTAGCTTTTAGAATTTTTTTTTATATCTTTTTAATAGTCATTCCTTTGAAATCTTTTACCAGCATTTCTTTTGCTTTTTTAGTCATGTCACCTGTTGTTATGTATATAACTGGCAGTTTATTGGCCTGTCCATGAACATAAGCACTGCTTAGGTCTCCGTCATTGATTTTCTTTTTCTTTTTTGCTTTGCAATAGTATTCCTGGTTTCCGATTCTTGAGGGTACTGTAAGAGTTAGTTCAATATCTGATTTTTTCCTTATGATTTTATATTCAATTATCTGTATATCATTGCTTTTGCAATAACCCCAGACTTTTTTAAAGAATGGGTCTTTTTCTCTTTCCAATTCTTCAAATAGAATGCCTAGTTCTTGTTGTATTTCTTGCTTTACTTCTTTTTTAACTTCTGGTTTTATTTCAGGCTTAGGTACAGGTATGATTTCTGGTTTTTTTGGCTCTATTTTAACTTCTTGCTTTGGAGTTACTTTCAGAATAGGTTCAGGCACAGATTTTTGTACCGATATTGGTTTTTCTTCAGGTATTTTTTCTGGCTTAACTTGTTTTAATATCATCTCTTGTGCTTCTTTAGTTGAAAGCATATACCATTTCCAGTAAATTTCTTTCTGACCTTTTACATTTACTTCTAATGGCTTTGCAAAATCCCTGATATTCCTTAAACTGACTCTTACAAGAGGACTTTGCTCTGAATCTTTGAGAATCTTTTTTTGCCGCAAGAACTCTGCTGTTCTTCTTTCTTTTTCATTCAGATACTTAATCAGTCTTTCAAGTCTGGCTTCTGTTCCTGGAGTATAATATGCAGGGCTGCTGCCCACTTTAGTGTGAGTTATATTGATTTTTCCATAGGCTTTGAATTCTGAAAGAATGGCTCCGAGAATGATTGTATCTCCTGCTTTTATTTCTTTTTTTAGCTCATTAGGGATGATTGGGCCTTTTGCCTGCACGACTCTGAGGATTTCGTCTCGGTTAACCATTTTATCTATAAATTATCTTTTATGAGTGAATAATTTTCGTATTGAATTTAGTATTGAAACTAGGTTTATATAAATTTATATTATTGACTTACAGAATCAGGGTCTCATCCATTTGATTTCATAGTATGTGACATCTCCTTCGTCATCTACTATTCCCATCATTAGTCTTTTTTTAGTGCTGTGAGCAACTCTGTTCTTGGCTGCAAATTCATACCAGGTAAGGGTTTCTCCTTCATGTACTGGAAAAATTATCCATCTTGCATGGTCTTCTCCTGGCTTTATTCCACGGTCATAAACCCTGAAATCTGCTCCAAACTTCAGAGCTGTCTTGATTATGTATCCTCTGTTTCGCATGTCCTTAAAAACACAGTATCTTATCCAGAAGTTTGGTTCTGCTTTTCTTGCTTTTTTAATAAAATCCTCTGCGCTCATTGATTTTTTTTTCCCATCAGATATTTGGAGTTTGCCTTTTTCCAAGAGATAAAGTGCTTCGGGCAATGATAACTGCACTTTGCCTTCTTCTATTATTTTTCCATAAGCACTTTTGTTGAATAAATTACGAGCTTCATCTGTGGCTTCTGTCAGAACTCTTTCTCTGGCAAAGAGTGATTTGATTATTTCTTTTGATTTTTGTTTTTTATCGTCAGTGCTCAAAGATTTATCTTTGGCATCCAAAGAGTTTGTCTTTGGTGATTCAGAATTAGTTTTAAGTTCAGTATTATCCTCTACTTTTTCTTCTGCTTTATCCTCTGTTTTAGGTTCAGCTTCTTTCTTTTTTGCAGCTTTTTTCTTTACAGTTTTCTTCAATTCTGTTGAAGTGCTCAAAGATTCATCTTTGGCACTCAAAGGCTTTGCCTTTGTTGATTCAAAAGCTTTGGCTTTTGTTTTCTTCTTAGTCTCTGCTTTTTTTGCTGTTTTTTTCTTTGAAGAAATGCTCAAAGGTTTACCTTTGGCACTCAAAAACTTTGTTTTTGATGGCTCAGAAGGTTCTTCTGTTATGATTTTTTTCTCTACCATGTTGTTCCTAAGCAGTCGTGTTTGCTTTAAAAATCTTTGTAAATCAGATATTCTTTCAATATAGAAAATAATTTTTATTTAAAAAGTGTTAAAAAGCAAAACACAATCACATCGAATCATGGAAATTATAATGTTAGGTACGAGTTGTATGGTGCCAACAAAAGAGAGAAATGTACAATCCATTTATGTAGAATACAAAGGAGAAGGCATTCTCATAGACTGTGGTGAAGGCACACAAAGGCAGATGAATATTGCAGGCATCAACAGAAATAAAGTTCGGAAAATACTGATTTCACACTGGCACGGAGATCATGTTGGTGGCTTGATAGGATTGCTTCAAACAATTAGTAATAATGAAAACCCTCAGAAAGTCACAATTTATGGTCCTAAGGAAACTAAAGAAAGAATATTCCACCTGTTAAAAGCAGTTAGCTTTGAAAATAACAGGATTGAGATTGAAATAAATGAGCTCAATCCAAAAGGTGTTGAAAAAATATTTGAAAACAATGATTATTATATTGAATGTGCTTCTTTAGATCACAGAATGCCCTGCTTAGGCTACAGTATAATTGATAAAGACAAAAGAAAAATAAATATGGCTAAAGTAAAAAAAATTGGTCTTAAAGAAGGGCCTCAAGTAGGCAAACTGCAAAGAGGGCAAAGCATTACTTTCAAAGGCAAAACAATTAATCCAGATGATGTTTCTCATATTCAAACAGGCAAGAAATTATCTGTTGTTCTAGATACTCAGCCTTGTACTAATGCATATAACTTGGCAAAAGACGCAGACCTTTTGATTGCTGAATCAGCTTATACATCTGATTTAGAAGAAAAAGGAGCAGAATACAAGCATATGACAACCAAAGATGCAGGATTAATTGCAACCAGAGCAAATGTCAAAGAACTTATAATCACTCATTTCTCCCAGAGATACAAGACTGACAAAGAACTCAAAGAAGAGATTAAGACATTCTTTCAAAACAGCAGGACAGCGCATGACTTTATGAAAGTGAAATTATGACTACAACAGAGATCATACTGATTTTTGCTGTTATAATATTGATAGGGTATTTTATCAAAGCCCTGACAGGTTTTGCATCAGGTATCTTTTCAGTGCCTTTATTAGTTCTTTTTTTTGATATAAGATTAGTGGTTCCTGTAATATCCATACTTAGCTTAGT
The DNA here is from genome assembly GCA_018819305.1 of Nanobdellota archaeon. Classification (GTDB taxonomy): domain Archaea; phylum Nanobdellota; class Nanobdellia; order Woesearchaeales; family SM23-78; genus SM23-78. The sequence continues at coordinate 16,378 of JAHJQO010000022.1, read as the reverse complement.
TAGTGGTTTGCTTCTTTTTCCTTCAATAAAAAAGAAAATATATTGGAAAGGTTTATTTTATGTTTTAGCAGGAACTTTTTTTGGGCACAATCATAGGTGTATTGCTTTTGGCTTCAGTAGAAGGCAATCTTCTGAAAATAATTTTTGCCATTCTGATAATTATTTTCTCATTAAGAATGTTTTTTGAAAATCATATTTCCTTCAGAAAACTAAAATCTGCATTTGGAATCATTTTTGGGTTTTTAGGAGGTATTACAGGAGGATTGTTGTCTATTGATGGCTCAATATTAACTATTTTCTTTAGTAATCAGATTAAAGACAAGCAAATTCTTAGAAGCACTCTGATAGCAATTTTTATACCTGTGGGAATATGGAGAAATGCGCTGTTTTATTTTACAAATGTGTTTAACACTGAAATATTGAAAATAAGTTTGTTTATGATTCCTGTTGTTATTATAGCCACAATTATTGGTTCAAGGATTTATTTGAAATTAAACCAAGAACTCTACAGAAGAATTGTTGCCGGAATACTTCTACTAAGCGGTATGTTGCTTTTAATAAGATAAAGTTATGACTGGGTTGGGAAAACTAAGCTTTATAAAAAGCTCTATCTGACGTCAAGTTATGTGCGGTATTTTTGGAATAAGTTCGAAAGATAATAGAGATGATATTGGTGCTATTGTAGCTGCAGCTTTGAATCAGATGCAGAATAGAGGTGATTATTCTGCAGGCATTGCAGCTATAAAAAAGTTAGGGCTTTCTCGTAGAGACTATCGGCGTTTGAGACCTCTTGCAGTAGGACATACACTTGATGATTTTGATCCTTTGGAAATTGTTAAAGGATTAGGTAAAATAGCTGACATTTTCAAAGAAAACATGGCAGAGCTGGATAAATTAATTGGATTTATGGCAATAGGCCAAGTTAGGTATCCGACAGCAGGATACACTTTGAAGAATCAGGCAGACATGACTCAACAAGAAATTAATGATATGGTTAAAGGAAGTATTCAACCCATAGTTGCTCCTTATCATAAGGTTGCAATGGTGCATAATGGTGATGTTCATAATTTTCGTGAGATAATGGATTATTTTGAAGCAAAAGGCTTGCGACAGGCAACTAACAATGATTTAGAAGCTATTCTCAAAGTTTTTAATGAAGAATTTTTTTCATGTTCAGACATGATGCAACCTGCTGAGCGTGTTGCAAAAAGTGTAAAAAAAGTCTTTGACAGGGTAAAAGGAACATATAATGTTCTGACAACAATGAGTAATGTTGGTTTAATTGCATTTAGAGACCCTAATGGAAGAAGACCTTTGTTCTTTGGAGTGAATAAAGATGAAAAAGGTGAAATCATAGATTATGCTTTTGCTTCAGAAACAGTAGCTCTGGAGAAAATGCTGTTTAAAGGAACTTTGGAAGATAAATATGTTTCTGGAAAAAATGCTTATGACGAAGTCAAGCCAGGAGAAATGATTTTCATAAGCAAGGATTTTGAGTTTTTTAGAGAGCAAATAGAGAAATCAAATTTAAAATTCTGTCCTTTTGAAGGAGCTTATTTTTCAAGAGCTTCTTCTTTCTTAAATAATAAGAGAGTAAAAGCTATAAGAAAAGATATTCTAAATTCGATGTGGAAAAGGTTTCAAAATGAAAAACCTGAGATTTACAAAAGATTAATTGATAATGGTTCAAATGTTATAATCTGTCCTGTTCCAAGGACAGCTGAATCAGCAGCACAATACCTTGTAGCAGAGTGTTCGAAATATGGATTTGTATATGATGCAGCAATAGAAAAAAATCCTTCTGCACCAAGAATTTTTATGCAGCCAACTCAAAAACACAGGGATCTTCAGACTATTGAAGAGCATTATATTTTTGAGGAAGATGTTAAAGATAAAATTGTGATTTTAGTTGATGATTCTATTGTGAGAGGAACAACAATCATGAATGATGTTAAATATTTGAGAGATGTGGGTGCAAAAGAGATTCACATATTCATAACTTTTCCATCTATAAGAAATCCTTGTCATCATGCTATTAATTTTCATACAACTAAAGAGTTGTTTGCACAAAATAAAAAAATAGAGCAACTTGAAAACGAACTTGGCTTAAATGGTGTGGGTTCTTTAAATTATGCAATTCCAGAGGATTTAAGCAGAGCCACAGGATATTCATTAGAGAATCTTTGCAATGATTGCTATGTTTCTTAATCTCATTAATAGGCACAAATAGAAAAATACTTAAACTTTTTTCGCAGTGTTATTATTATGGAAGACATTATTACTTTGGTTGGACCGCGAGCAGTAGGAAAAACAACAATTGGAAAGGAATTAGCTTATATAACTGGTTATGAATTCATTGATCTTGATGTATTAATGAATGAAGAGTTAAAATCTGATGGTGGACTTTTGTCTTTTGCCGAAAAATACGGTTGGGATGTATACATGCATCGTTTGCATTTATTTCTAAAAAAACTTCTTCGCAGGTTGAATGGAAAAAAAATTATACTTGATCTTGGCGGAGGGACAATATCATCAGAATTCCCAATATCAGAAAAAAATGCACATCTTGTAAAATCACATTCTAAAATATTTCTTATACTGCCTTACGAGGAAGATGATAAGAATACAAGAATTTTAGTTGAGCGTGAACTTCAAAGAAAAAGAAAAAATTTTTGGCAAGGATGGAATGATGAAAAAATCAGAGAAAAAGCAATAAAGGATTATTTTGATAGACTGCCTGGTTTTAAAAGGCATGCACATCACCACATTTATACAAAAGAGCAATCTCCTAGAAAGGTCGCTAAAATCATAATGAAAATAGCTAAGATAAATTAATTCTAATAAAAACAATTAAATAATACAACACATTAGTTCTTATTATGGGAGTGAGTTATGCAGGCAGGAAAAATAAAGGCAGCAAAGCAGAGCGAGATTTAATTCATTTATTCTGGGCAAATGGTTTTGGTGCTATGCGAGCAGCTGGCAGTGGTTCTGCCCAGCATCCTAGCCCTGATGTTGTTGCAGGCAATGGCAGGAAGTTTTTTGCATTTGAATGCAAATCTTCTCATGACAAGTCCAAATACCTGACCAAGGATGAGATTACTCAGCTGGATTTGTTTGCGAACAGTTTTGGTGCAAGAGCTTTTGTTGCAATTAAATTTGATGGTGAGGAATGGTACTTCTTAAGATTGACTGACTTAAAGAAAACAGATAAAAGCTATGTTGTGACCCTTGATATTGCAAAGAAGAAGGGTTTGAGTTTTGAGGAGTTGGTAAGGTAATACGCTTACTTCTCAAAATTAGCAGCAAGATTCCATCTAATCTTCCTTATGTTTATAAGTTTAAACCCTATTTCTTCTAAAGATTTTATTAGTTCAGCTTTAAAAAATCCATAATGTGGAATGCCTTTTTCATTACCTTCGAGTTTAGCAAAGGTTTGGTTGGCTAATTTCTTGTATTTTATCTTAGGGAATTCAGGATCGCATTCTTCATAAATATCATCAGGAATATGTTTTAAATTGAGTTGCTCAATATCAGTTATTTTAATTGAGAATAAGCCTCCTTTCTTTAGCACTCTATAAATTTCCTTAAAAACATCTTCAATTTTTTCCTTGTAATTATGATTTAAATATTGATATGAATAAATACAGTCAAATTCTTGATCTTTAAAAGGGAATTCTTGTCCATAAATTAAATGTTGTATTATAGTTATATTTGCACTTTTAGTTAATTTTTCATCAACAAAGCCTGGTTTCTCTATACCAATAACCTTATATCCTAGCATAGAAAGACCAAGTAAATTTCTTCCATCTCCTGAACAAATTTCAAGAATTTTTTTAATTTTATATTTTTTGAATAAATCCAAATCTTCTTTGGCAAATTTTATTCTGTAATCATGAGGGGTTTCTTTATCATTTAGAGTTGTCATTTAAGTTTCATCTGCCTTCCTTTCAAATACTTCATATCTGGCTTGAATGCATAGCTTGTTTCTTGGTCAAAGTATCCGCACATGAACTTATTTAAAGGTATGCCTGTTCTTTTGCTTAGCATAAGAGAATAGAAAAAGACTTGAGTAGATGCATATTTTTCTTTTTCAGCTTTGGGTTTGAAGTCCCAAATCCATACTTTGTTGCCTTCTAATCTAAGAACATCAATGTGCCCTGATAAAGGGTCTTTGGTATTGAACAAGTCTTCATATTTTTTCCCTATTTCATGAGACTTAAGCCAGATAGGCACTTCGATTCCAATAGAATTGCTGTCATTGTTTAGCATGAACATCTGCACATTGCTATGAGCTGTATTATACCCGTTCCATTCAAGTCCATCTTTGGCCAGATGAGAAACTTCATGATTGTCTATTTGCCTTGGCTTGATTCCCAAGTCAAACCTTAATTTGCTGCTTCTTGGTCCCACATCAAATGGTTCCTGAGGGCATTTGGCAAAAACCTTTTCAAGATAAGAATGCAGAGAGCTGAATCCATTGCCCTGCAGTAATTTCATCTTGGCAGTGTGCAGTCTATAATGATAATACCAACCATGTGCTAGAGAAATGTGCTTTATCATCATTTAAAACCAAACAAAGTTATAAGGCAAATTTAATAAATAAAATAATTTGAAGAATTATTTTTTCTTTTTTATGCCTTTCAGCATCTTTTCAATTTTTAATTCTTCTGCTTCGATTTTCTTTTCTTCAGTAGCTATACTCATCACAATCCTTTCAAGGTTTATGTCAATTTTTGCTATTCTTCTTTCAAGCATAACAAGAATCCTTAGACTGTATACAATAGCTGCTAAAGTACCGATAATAATAGCGAGTATAATTGCATCCATTCCCATTTTAGATAACCTCCACCTCTTTTTTTTGCTTTAATATATTATGTTTAAATCTTACCCTATCTGAGTTTATATATTTTTCTTTTTTAGGCAGAAATCAGCAGTTTTTTCTGTACCATTCAACAAATTTCTTCATACCTGCTTCAATGCTTGTGGTTGGCTTGTATCCAAGAAGCTTATTGGCTTTTGTAATGTCTGCATATGTTATGTCCACATCTCCAGGCTGCATTGGCATCTCTTTGATGACTGCTTTTTTTCCTGTTGCATTTTCAATCACTTGAATAAAATCATTGAGCATGACTGGCTGGTTGTTGCCCAAATTTATGATTTCATATTCCAGTTCTTTATCATTTGCAGCAATAACTCCCTGTACAATATCAGATACATAAGTATAATCTCTTTTTGTTGTGCCGTCACCAAATCTTGTAATGGGCTCGCCTTTTAGAATTGACTCTGTGAACATGTAAGGAGCCATATCAGGTCTTCCCCTGGGTCCATATACTGTAAAGAACCTCAAACAGGTAACATTAATGTTGTAAAGATGATGATATGTATGGCAGATTAATTCCCCTGTTTTCTTTGTAGCTGCATAAGGACTTATAGGATTATTAACATCATCTGTCTCTGAAAAAGGAATCTTTTTTTGATTTCCATAAACACTGCTGCTGCTGGCAAAAACAAAATTCTTTACTTTATAATCCTTTGCAAGATCCAGAAGATTAAAAGTTCCTTTTACATTCACTTCTTCATAAAGCAGGGGCTGCTCTATCGAAGGCCTGACTCCTGCTCTTGCAGCAAGATGAATGACTTTGTCTGGCTTTTCTTTTTCAAATATTTCTTTTAAGCCAGAATAGTTGCGTATGTCTTCTTTATGAAAAACAAAATCTTTTTGCTCTTTCAGGATTTCAAGGTTGTTTTCTTTCTGCTGAATAGAATAATAGTCATTGATATTGTCAATACCAACAATTGAGTCTCCTCTTTTAAGGAGAGCTTCAGATACATGACTTCCTATGAAGCCGGCGCATCCTGTAACCAGTATTTTCATGTTTTCACCCAATATTTGGAATAAAAGTATGATTATAAAGCTTTTTAATTAGGTTTATGAAATGCACTTTCATTTTTTTACCAAAACCTTTATATATTTGTGCATCTTTATCCACTATATAAGAATTAAAGGTGGTATTCAATGCTTAAAATGAAAAGAATTTCTGAAGCTTACGAAATGAAAGTATTTACTGACACAGGAGACTATTTTGGTGATGTAGAAGAGGCCATTCTGACTCAGAATAAGGTTTTTGGATGGAGAGTAAGAGCAACAAAGAACAGTTTCCTGAACAAGGTGCTTGGCAGTGCAAAAGGAGTTATTGTGCCTCACCAGCTGGTCAAAAGCATCGGCGACATCATGATTATTAACAAGTCTGCTGTGCCAAGCTATGGACCTGACGACGATTAAAATTATTTATTTTTATCTTCTTCTATATTTTGTTTGTGTATCTGTTTGAAGTTTTAATTTTATTTGGTCCAGCCTAGTTATTACCTTGGGAAAAGATAAGAGAGTGCTTTTTAATGTGTCTTCTAATTTTGTGCAATATTCATTCAAGATATCGATGAGCTCAGGAAAATTAATGTTTTTACTTTCAAAACCAAGCCAAGACTCAGTCGGGTCTTTTGTTGTCCCTCCTTTTGTTTCACAGGAAGGGCACATATCACTCCAATGCAGACCAAATCCTTGAAGCCCACAGCAATGCTGATAATACCATTGTATTTCTTTGGTTTCTCTGTCAAAATCACATATGTATTCTGCATAGCCGGACTCAGGCTTTGTGATACTTATGTTATGTGCTGTAATTATGGCTTCATAGAATTTGTTTTTATATTCAAAACAAGCTTTTTTTATTTTACCTTTTTCAATAACAATATTATCTAAATTATTGTTTTCTTGCATTTTTCTTATTTTTTTAATTTATTTCCAATCAAGCTTTATGCTTCTTTCTATCTTATATGAACATCCTTTTGTGCTGTGCTTTTCTTTTAGATCAGACAGTTTTTGCATTAAAGCTTCAAGTCTAATGTGTGTTGTGCCATCTCTTTTTCTTGGTTCATATGCTTTTAAATCTTCATCTATTTGTCCTTCTTTTAATCTAATAAGTTCTCCTGTGTTAGATGTTATTTTTTTATTAAAGGGTTTGATAAGGGAATCTATTATTTTTGCATAGCTTATAATGTCTTTTGGAATGACTTGAACAGGAAACAAATAATCGCCCGCTCTTACAAATTCCTGCTTGGTTTCTGTTAAAGTATCATCTTCAGAATGCCCTGTTCTTTTCTTTATTTCAGACTTAAAGGCATTATAGAAGTTATCACTAATTTCTTTTTTCAGGGTCTTTGCCCGTGCATATTCTATTGCATTTTCCTGGGTTGGTGTAGAATAATCTTTTCCAAGATTAAATATGACTTTTTCTAGTCCTTCTTGGATTATTTCTTCTGATGTTTCAAACTTTACTTCCTGGCTTATTCCTTGTTTTCCTTCAAGTGCTTTTGTTTTTAGCTCCTGAATCTTTCGGATAGCATCATTAAGATTTATGTAAATTTGATTTTCTATGGTGAGAACTCCTTTTCTTTGTCTTTGAGCTAAGTAATCTTTTTGTATAAACTGTAAAAAATTCTCTGTTTCTTCAAACACTGCCTTGTAGTTGGTTTTTAGGGTTGTGGGCTTGGTTTTTACTGATACACTAACATCACCATATTGGAAGTTTTGTATGACTTCTTTGTCAGGCCTGATGTTGTTTGTGTAACTGGTTCTTTCTTTGTTTGTATTTTCAAAAGCCTCGATTATTTTCTCTAGCAGAGGCAGTATTTTTCTTTCTACTTTTTCATAGTTGATGGCTGTTTGAGCATCAAATCTTTCAAATTCTCCTGGATTTTTTAAAACTAAAAATTCTGGTTTTTTCATTTTTATCCCCTCTTATCATGTTTTTATCATGTTTTTCTTAGGATTTAGGCAGGTAAATCAAGTATATAAATTTCTGTGGTGATGTTTTTCACCCCTAAATTAATAAACTTTATAAATTCTTATTACTTACATGCGATTTATGAATGAAAAACTGCTGGAAGAAGCAGGCATGACAACAGCAGAAGCAAAAATATACCTTGCACTGCTGGAAAAAGGCTCAAGCAAAGCAGGAGACATATCTAGGCATACAGGTATTCACAGAAGAAGTGTTTATGATGCAATAGAGCGGCTCATACAAAAAGGTCTTGTTTCTTATATTAAAACCAATAACAGGAGATATTATGAGGCAGCAGACCCTGAGAGACTTGTGGAGATTCAGCGTGAAAAAGAAGAAACAATGACACAGCTGCTGCCAGAGCTTCAGCTTCTGAGAAAAATGTCTGATGAAAAAAAAGAAGTCTTGTTTTTCAGGGGCAAGCAAGCAATTAAAACAGTTTTTGATGATCAGATAACAGAAGGCAAAGAGATATTGGTTTTTGGTGATGCAGTTAATGTTGATGAGATTGTCAAGTATTTTTTTATGCATTTTGACAAGCAAAGAATCCAAAAAAACATTAAAGTCAGGATGCTTTTTGATGAAAGTGCAAGAAAAGAGGAATATCTGAAGAAAATTCCTTTGGCTGAAATTCGTTTTATTAAAAAAGGAAATAAGTCACCAGTTTCAACCAACATATATTCTGATAAGGTATCAATTATAACATGGGATGAAAATCCCAAAGCAATTTTAATTAAAGAACCTGTTCTGGCTCAAAGTTTTAAGAGTTATTTTGAGTTTATTTGGGCAATGGCGAAAAAATAAGAAATAAATTAAAGTAAAATGGTAAAAATAACAAAAGAACACTGGATGGTGATATTACTTGTGCTGGTTGTTTTTGGTGCAAGAATGTATTTTGTTTTCCAGGAAGAGAATCTGAGTTATGATGCTTATTATTCCTTAAGACAGGCAGAACATATAAAACAAAGCGGAGTGCCTTTGTTTAAAGATGACTTGAGTTATTCAGGAAGAACCTTTATTACACCTCCTTTATTTTATTATGCTTTAGCAGGCGTTAGTTTTGTTTTTCCATTAGACATAGCTGCTAAATTGCTTCCCAGCATTGGCTTTGCACTTTTAGTCCTAGTAATTTATTTAATATCCAAGCACATCACAAAAAATAAAGTCGCTTCATTTATTGCAGCTTTTTTTTCAGGATTTGTACCTATACTTTTCACAACCCTTAACCAGGTGTCTGTTTTATCATTAAGTCTTCCTTTAATTTTCTTGTTAAGTTATACGTTTTTGAGAATTGAAGAAAAAGGATTTGCCACTTTAAGCATAGTGCTGTCAGTTATTCTTTTATTGATTCATACTTCATTATTTATTTTGCTCTTGGCATTTTTAATGTATTTTTTAATAATAACACTTGAAAAACATAAAATTCTTGTTAAGGAAGCAGAAGTATCTTTGTTTCTCTTGTTTTTGGCTTTGTGGTTTTATATTTTATTGTACAGAAAGGCTTTTTTTACACACGGAATAAGTTTTATCTGGCAAAACATACCTGCCCACTTATTATCTAATTATTTTACAGAATTAAGTTTTATTAGTGTTATTTATGCAGTGGGGTTAATACCTCTCTTGCTGGGAGTGTATGCAGTTTATCATGTATTTTTTAAAACAAGAAACAAAGCTGCAAGCTTGTACATAAGCTTTGCATTGATTTCATTTATTATGCTTTGGTTTAAACTTATACCTTTTAAAATCGGTTTATTGTTTTTGAGCATGAATCTGATTATTCTTTCTGCTTATGCTATTAAGATGCTTCGTATCAGCATGTCAAAAGCTAAAATATCCTACTTATCAAAAGTTGGAACTGCTCTGATTATTATTTTGTTTATAATAACTGCACTTACACCTTTTTTAAGTACATTGCATCCGAAGACACCACCGTCACAAGATATAGATGCGCTCGAATGGCTGAAGACAAATGTAAAAGATGACTCTGTTGTTCTGGGAAGAGTTGAAGAGGGATTTTTGATAAATTATGCTGCTGAGAAAAAGAATGTTGCTGATTCAAATTTTCTTTTTATGGATAATATTAATCAAAGATATGAAGATGTTAATCATTTATACACTTTAAGACTGAAATCTGAGGCCGTAAGGCTGATAAATAAATATGAAATTGATTATATTTTCCTTTCCACAAATACAATGGATGCATTGCACACAGATAGTTTGTTTTATGCAGATAAAGATTGTTTTGAAACTATTTATGATAAAGATGCTGTTATTTATGAATTCAAAGGGTGTAAGATAGAATGAGCGCAATAAAAAGAAAAAAAGTTTTGCAAAAGCAAAGTCCAAAATTAAATCCTGAGCCAAAAAAGAATGGGATGGAAATTTTATTGTTTGCAATAATCTTAATAGTTGTGCTTTTGTCATCTATTATGGTTTTGAGGCTTACAAATGACCAGCCATTATTTCCTTTGGGAGAATCATATTATAATTTGCGTATTTCCCAGTCTCTTAGTTCTGATCTATCTCTCAATAAAGACCCTGTTCAGGATACTATTTATGAACCTAATGCTTTTCATTATTTTCTTGGTTTATTATTAATTATATTTTCAGAACAATTAGTTTCATTATTCTTACCTATATTATTAGGAATATTATCTGCTTTGCTTTTTTTCCAAATACTTTTGCTCCTTAAGATAAATAAGAAGCGAGCTGGTGTGACGCTTATAGTGCTTGCTGTTACTCCTGTATTTCTTATATTATTTTCAGGTCTTTATGTTGCAGGATTTATGATTTTTCTAAGTCTTTTGTCAATGGTGCTTTTGCTAAGCAAAAAAAAGTTTTGGCATTGGCTTGGTATATTATCATCAATTTTATTGGTTTTGACAAGTTTAACTGGGTTCATAATATTTTTACTGGTATTATTGTTTATTTTTTTAGCTTTGAAAAGAAATATTTACACATTAATAATTTCTTTAATCAGCTCAGCAGTGGTTGTGTTGTTGCTTTCTTTTTTTTCAAACTACACGCCAAGGTTGCTTGGTTTTCATTCTTTTGCATTTAGAGATATTTTGTCTGTGTTAAGAGCAGGTATGGGATTTGATATATTTCTGATATTCTTATTTTTAATAGGATTTGTGATTATTTGGTCCCGAAGCAAGGAAACCAAGCTTTTCCATTTGGTAACTGTTGTATTCATAGTGCTTTCTTTGTTTAATTCAAATGCCAGAATTTTCACAAGCTTTGCAGTTTGCGTTTATGGCATGATTACAATTACTTATTTTTTCAAAAGAAAGTGGGCTTTAGATGTGATAAAAACAGGAACAGTGCTTCTTGTTCTATGCAGCCTGGTTTTTTCAGCTACAAATCAAATAAGCCAGCTTGTCTCTGCCCAGCCAGATAAAACTTTTCATGATTCCCTGAATTTTCTTAGTGGTTTGGAACAAAATAATGTTTTGACTTCTGAAACAAATGGCTTTTTAGTTGAATTCTATGCTCACAAAAGAGTTCTGCTGGATGAAAATTCATTTTTATCTAAGGATTATTTAGTAATTCAGAATGTTACTGCTGCTTTATTTGAAGCTGCGAGACTTAAAGAGGCAGAACCTCTTATCCAAGAACATGGCATAAGATATGTTTTAATAACTCCAGAGATGAAAGAGGACTTGTGGGAAGGAAAAGAACAAGGATTGTGGTTCCTTGTAAAGCACAGTGACCGTTTTACAAAGAGATATGATTGGAATGATATAGAGATTTGGGAGTACAAGAGAGTTGGAGAGATATAAATGATGGAGTTTGGGGAAATACTGATATCTATTATTGCTTTTGTTAGTTTATATACTTCAATTTTCTTTATTATAACTCTGATTGAGCACAGAAATAATATTACTAAAGGAGAGCATCCGAAAAAACATCCTTTGGTGTGCATTATTGTTCCTTGTTTTAATGAAGAATCAACAGTGGCAAAAACCATTGATTCACTTTTAGGATTGGATTATCCAATGAAAAAGCTTGAAATCATTGTTGTTGATGATGGTTCTACAGACAACACATACAAGGTAGCAAAGCAATATGAATCCAAAGGAGTAAAGGTCTTTCGAAAGAAAAATGGCGGTAAATATACAGCTCTTAATCTTGGGCTTTCAAAAACCAAAGCTGAATTTGTAGGGGCATTAGATGCTGATTCCTTTGTTGACCCTAAGGCTTTAAAGAGAATGCTGCCTTATTTTGACAATCCAAAAGTAATGGCTGTCACACCTTCTCTTAAAATATACAATGCTAAATCCTGGATTCAAAGAATTCAAAGAGTAGAATATGCGTTAGGTATTTTTTTCAGAAAAATGTATTCTTTGATTGGAAGCATAAATGTTACACCAGGCCCTTTTTCAATATATAGGAAGGTTTTCTTTGAAAAACATGGTTACTATAAAAAAGCTCATTTGACAGAGGACATTGAGATGGCGCTCAGAATCCAAACCCATCATTACTGGATTGAGAATTCAGTAAATGCATATGTCCACACTGTAGGTCCTAGCACATTCAAAGACCTATATAATCAAAGAAAAAGATGGTATTCTGGATTTCTTAAAAACACAATAGATTATAAAAACATTTTTTCAAGAAAACAAGGCAATCTTGGACTTTATACCATGCCTCTTGCACTTATCTCTATTGCGATACTTATAGTTTCATTTTTTTATATGCTGTATAAATTCGGAGAAAGCTTATGGAATATGTATATATATGCAAGGGCTGTTGAGTTTGATATATTCAGGTTTGATTTGAGTTTTGACTTATTTATGCTGAATATCAACACAGTACTTATACTGGGTGCTGTGACTTTGATTATAGGTGTTATATTGATAATAATTGCTGCAAAGCTTTCCAAAGAACATGATAAAATGGTGTTTTCATATATTATGTATGTGATTGCTTATGGATTCTTGTTTGCATTTTGGTGGCTTGTAGTGTTAATTAATAGCTTGGCAAAAAAAGAAGTCAAGTGGACGCCTAAGAAAACAATTAGTAAAAAAACTCTTTCATAGCATAAAATTATTATAACATAAAATATAGCATATTAATAGGAAATATTTATATAGCAAGCACTGTTTTTGCTTGCAATAACAAACTGATAAAAATGCCAAAATCAATGGAGCCGGGTAATCCTAAAATAGTAAATGTTCATAAGTATTTATTTGTATTAACTCTCACAATAATAATTTTTGCAGCTGGTGTTCTTGTTGGAAATTCAGTGGCTTCTGCAAAAATTTCCAGCATTCAGAATTTAGGACAGACGCTCAGGACAGATATACTTGCACTTGAACTTCAATATAATATTATGGAATCAGACCCTTGCAGAGGCATTGGTTTTGGCCCTCTTTTAGAAGAACTTTATACCTTAGGTTCAAGGCTGGATTTTATGGAGAGCAAATCAGGATTTGATAATGACGATGTTGTCAGGCTAAAGCAGTATTATTCTTTAGTTGAACTTAGGCACTGGCTGTTTATTAAAAAACTAAATACAGAGTGTAATCAGGAAAATAATGTTATTCTGTATTTCTACTCAAACAAAGGAGACTGTCCAAAATGCGAAGACCAGGGACACGTGCTTTCTTATCTTCATAATAAATATCCTGGGCTTATGATTTATTCTTTTGACAAAAACCTGAATAACCCTGCATTAGAGGCAATAAGAAATGACTTGAATATACAAGAAGCCCCAACCATTGTTATAAATGATGATGTTTATCCAGGCTATCAGACTAGGTCATTTCTGGAAAAACTTTTGAACTACTCTGTTGAAAATGAGCAGATAACAGAATAAATAATTATCTTCTTTTTATCATGTCACCAATAGTTAAACTCCCTGTTTGTGTTGTGCTTGGTGTTTCTATGTTTGACAAAGATTCTTCTTCAATTTCTTCAACAAGTTTTATGTTGAGGAATTTCTCAAATTTTCTTGCCAAAGGAACATTAGGTTTCATGCGTCCGGATTCAAGCTTGTGAACAATGCTTTCTTTTTCTGCAATTTTTTTTGCAACTTCTTCCTGCTTAAGCTCAAGCCTTTCTCTGCCCTCTTTTATAAGAACAGAATAATTTGGAACAATCATCTGTATTGTTGTTGTTTTTTTATTTGGCCTTGAATGTTCAACAAAGTCAAAGCTTTCTCTTTGCTTAATTATTTGAGGTTCATCTTTTTTTATCTTTGCAACAATCTTGCCATATTCAGCGCATTTTTCACATGCATTAAGCAAAGTGCCTTCTATTTCGATCTTATAAACTTTTTCTGGTGAAGAACACATATCGCACATGATACCACCCCGCAACAATCAATGTTTTGATATTTGAGATATTTAAAATTATTGGTTTATTTTCTCTTCATAATAACAAACTCATATTTCTGCTGGCCAGCCCAAAGCTCGCCTTGTTTTTTAAGCTTAAAATCCTTTGTTATCATTTCTTTGAGCAAATCTGTGCTTTCTGAAAGAAGAATCATTATTCCTAATTTTTTCATAATGAATTCTGCCTGGTAAAACAGTTCTTTGTAAGTTTTTCTTACTGTGGACTCTGCAGTGTGCTTGCTTGGGCATTGTACTTTTGAAGCAATAATATCTATACTGTTTTTATCAAGCTTAGTATCAAGCCATTCCACATCCATCTTTGAAAAACTGATTATTTTGTCAACACCTGCAAGCTTTGCATTTTTTTTAGAAGCTTCAACACTTTTAAGCAAAGGATTCAGGCCAATGATATTGAGTTTGTCTGTTTTCTTTTTTGAATCAAGTTTTTTGAAAAAAACATCCCAGTTCTTGTTCTGAAATGGTTTGAGTTTTTTAAAAGCAAATTCCTTTGAAAAAAAGTTTATACTTGTGTTTGATGCATATAGTGCTGCTTCAATAGATATTAATCCTGATTTTGAAATAATATCAATTAATCTTTTTTTAGGGGTGTAGTTTGCCAGCCTGACAAGTGCATAGTATATATTTGCATTAATAATTCCTGCAGATGTGAACATTCTGTACTGCCTCTTGCTAAGGTCTCTTCCAATTAAATCAATGCCAAGATATGCCTTGTTATTCACTATATATATGTAGATGGTTGTGTCTGGCGAGTCCATGCTTACAACTGGTGTGTATTTGAAATCCTTTTCTATCTTGAGAATAATTTTTTCACCTAAATCTTTTTCAATTGTTTGGCTTCCAAATTTATGCTCTCCAATTCTCTGGCTTCTCACTCTGAAACTCATGTTCTTGTCAAACCACTCATTAAGAATAGATTTAGTTATTACATTGTTGCATTTTTTTAGCAAATCATTATAATTCTTAAATTCAAATTCATCCAGCAGCAATATAGCTCTTTCAATGCTCTGGCTAAAATAGCAGAACTTAAACAAGTCTTCATAAGATTTAAAATCAAACAAAACAGCATGTTCCTGTGCTTTGCCTTTTATCTTAATGAGTTCATCCAGCTCCATCAGAGCGATTTTTTCCAGGCCTTTGTCTGTAATAGCCAATGCTTTCATAAGAACAGAGAAATATTGATTGTTTATAAAAAGTTTGGTTATCTTGGTTTTTTAAACAATTTAAAAATTGATTCGTTAAAACCCCATCCATTTCTGATATTGTCCATTGATCTATTGTACATCCAAACACCAACCCCTATTACTAAGATTTTTGCAACTATTTCAATGATATCACGACCGTCTTTAATTAAGTAAATAGTGCCCGCTCCAGTTATGTATGCTGCGAACTTTGTTGATGAGTGCATTTTTTCAATTCTTTCTGTAGCATTACTGAGCCTTTCGAGAATTGTTGATTTTCCTTTTAATTTAGATATAACAGACTCTACCCTCAACTCCTTTTTTAGGTCTTTCCTATATTTCTTAAACTCTTTAAAGACTTTTTTGTCAAATCCTTTTGCATTCAGTTCATTTCTGATTTTGTCTATGTGCTTTCTTTCATCAATATTGAGTTTTTCAAGATTTTCCATGCCGTATATTGCAGTATCAAATATCTCTTCTACTGTTGTTAAATATTTTTTATTTAATTCTTCTAGTTCTTTTATTTGTTGTTTGGAATTTATTTCATGATTGATTAATGTGACAGCTTCTTCATAAAATTCTTTTGCTTTCTTTTTTATTATGTGTATATATCTTATTTCTTTTTCTAGTTCTCTCTCTAAAGCGGTTAACATATCTATAATTTCAGAGTTTGTTTTTGCTTTTGCTATGTTTTTTTCAATTACTTTTTTTTGTTGGTCAAGCTTGTTGAGATTAGTTACCACTCGTTTAATATCATCAGGCAGTGTTTTATTTTTTGCATTAAATCTTTCTGCTATTTCTTGTATAGATTCCATATTATGTGATTTTCTTTTTTTAGTATATAAACTTTTCGTTAGAAAGGCTCGTTTGCAAGTTTCATTGTGAGCACCTCACTAGTATATTGTGTGTGAAGCATTTCATGTAGAAATGTCTGGCTTGTTGTCCGACGGTACGACCGCGTAATGTTTCTCCCATTCCTCTTTTTATCATGCTGTTTGCT
>JAHJQO010000021.1 GCA_018819305.1 Nanobdellota archaeon | reverse complement strand
TGAAGCAATCAATTCTTGATTTTTGCTTTCATTGTGTAACTTTATTATCAATTCTCGTTCTTTTATTTGTGCGGATTTCATTGTACTAATATTAAAGAATCAACTAGTATATAATATTAACGATTTATGTCGCTGACTATTTTTCAATCAACTTTTTAAATGATTAGCTCTCCCACATCCCTGCTAGGCTGGAGAGCTCGCCCTTCTCTATTACTCGAAACGGGATGTATGCGAGAGCCGAAGCCTGGGGGGCGGTTTGCTCCTTGAGTATTGGTCCTGTTCGGACTGCTGATGCTCTGTCCTCATTGACTCTTATCTTTGTGAACCGGGTCAGATCGGGAACGAAGCAGCCCTAAGCTTAGGCAAGGGTGCTTTGAGGGTCGCGGAGTGGAGGAAAGAGCAGGGTAAGCTAATGCTTAATCAGTTTATCCACCTCCAGGCGTGCATTTTAATAATATTCTAAAACAATGCCGAAAAGCATATAAATACATTTCGACTCTGTTTCTCTTGATGAAAGGGGTGAATTATAATTATAAGGTATGGCTTGAATATAAAGGCAAGCCTTTAATGGGTAAGGGGCGCTATCAGCTTCTAAAAACAATTCAAGCAACAAGTTCTTTAAAAAAGAGTGCTGCAAAGTTAGGGCTGTCAGAAAAAACAGTTCATAACTATATACGAAGAATAGAGCAGCGGCTTGAAAAGAAGGTAATTCATTCTTATAAAGGTGGAAAAAAGGGCGGTGGTAGTACAGAGCTTACACCTCTTGGCTTAAATCTGATAAAAGAGTTTGAAAAGGTTAGGAAAAATATAGAAAGGAGATAAGAGACTAAGATGATAGACAAGCACGGAAGAAAGATTGATCATTTACGCATCTCAGTAACTCAGAGATGTAATCTTAAGTGTGAGTACTGTCATCATGAAGGAGAGCTTAACCCAGGCAAAGAGGTCTCTGAACATGAGATTAAGAGGATTGTTAAGACTCTTGCAAGATTTGGCATTAAAAAGGTGAAGATTACTGGTGGAGAACCTTTGATAAGAAAAGATATTCTGCAGATTGTAAGGAATATCTCTAGTATTAAAGATATAGAGGAGATTTCTATGACCACTAATGGCTTTTTATTAGAGAAGTTAGCTGCTAAGCTAAAAATTGCAGGTCTTACAAGGGTAAATATTGGCTGTGACTCATTAACAAGTGTTTTGCCTAAGAACATAGAAAAAGTAAGAAATGCAATAAGAGCAGCCAAAAAGGTCGGATTAAATCCTATAAAGATTAACATGGTTGTTCTGAAAGAAATAAATGATAAGGAAATAGAAAAAATGATAAGCTTTGCAAAGGAAAATCAAGTAATACTTCAACTCATAGAGCTTATCAATATCGATACAGATTTTTACAAGAAACATTACTTCCCGCTTGATAATATAGAGAAAAAGTTTGAGAAAAAGGCTTCTGCTGTTATAACAAGAAAGATGCATGCTAGAAAACAGTATTTTATGGACAATATTATTATAGAGGTTGTTAAGCCTTACAAAGAAGATTTTTGCAAGAACTGCACCAAGATAAGGGTAACTAGTGATGGAAAGATAAAGCCTTGCCTTATGATAAACAATAACCTGACTATTTTCAAAAATAAGAGCTCAATAAAAAAAGCATTAGAAACAAGGTGTGTTTATGCAGATGATTGATATCTCTGATAAAGAGGTTATAAAAAGAAGAGCAGTAGCACAAGGAAAAATTCTCTTGAAAAAAGAAACAATAGAAAAAATAAAGAATAACAAAATAAAGAAAGGCAATCCTTTGGAAATTGCACAGATAGTAGCTATGAATGCTGTGAAACAAACACCTTTGTTGATTCCTATGTGTCACCAGATACCCTTAGAAAAAATAAGCACAGAATTCAAGGTTAATAAGGACAATATAATTGTAAGAACAACAGTAACAGCAAGTGCAAAAACAGGCGTGGAAATGGAGGCCTTGATAGGAGTAAGCATTGCTCTTAACACTATCTGGGACCTGGTCAAATATCTTGAGAAGGATGAGCAAGGACAATATCCTGATACAAGAATTTCTGATATAAAAGTTGTGGTGAAAGAAAAATGTGCACTAAACCTGAATCAAAAGGCAAAACAAAAGATAAGTTAAAGGATACTAGCAAGGAACATAAGAAGCATGCTAAGATTAGTGCAGGCTTTGCAATAATCACATTGTCAAACACAAGGACCTTAAAGGAAGATACTTCAGGAGACCTTATACAAGAAATTGCTGAAAACAACAACCATAAAGTCTTGTTCAGAAAGGTTATACCTGACAGCAAAGCAGTACTAGAAAAAACTATCAGAGAACTTCTAAAAAACAAAGAAGCCCAGGTAATAGTAACAAACGGAGGAACAGGACTAGCAAGCACTGATATAACAATAGAAACTTTAGCACCAAAATTTGAAAAAGATATTCCTGGCTTTAGTGCCTTGTTCTGGCTTTTAGGCTATGAACAAGCAAAATCTGCTACCATGCTCTCAAGAGCAGCTGCAGGAACAATTAGTGGAAAAGTTGTTTTTTGTTTGCCAGGAAGCCCAAGAGCCTGCAAAATGGCAGTAGAGGAGTTAATAATACCAGAGATAGGGCATATATTAAAGCATGCAAAAAAATGATTCAAAAAACAAGAAAACTCATATTAATAATTATAGTTGTTATACTTATGTTTCTGATTCAGGGTTGCCAGCAAAAGTCAAAAATGCTTATACTTGCAACAACAACCAGTACATATGACTCTGGTCTTTTGGATTATCTTCTTCCTGATTTTGAAAGAAAATATAATACAAAAGTCAAAATAATATCTGTTGGCACAGGACAAGCTCTGAAGAACGCTGAGAACGGAGATGTTGATATAATACTTGTACACATACCTGCATTGGAAAAGAGATTCGTAGAGCAAGGACATGGGATAAACAGGAAGTGCGTAATGTATAATGACTTTATAATACTAGGACCAGAAGAGGATCCTGCCTCAATAAAGGGCAAGGATGTTGAAACCGCATTGCAGACAATTGCATCAATGCAAAAAGATTTTGTATCGCGCGGAGATGATTCAGGCACACACAAGAAAGAGAAAGAGTTATGGAGTTCTCTGGATCTTGAACCTGGAGGAGAACTCTGGTATTTTGAGGTAGGACTTGGTATGGGAGATACTTTAAGGATTGTAAATGAAAAGCAAGCATACACTCTTTCAGACAGGGGCACATACATATCGCAAAAACACAAACTGCAACTCACTCCTTTAGTAGAAGATGATAAGATGCTGATAAATCCGTATGGTATAATCACTGTAAATCCAAAAAAATATCCTGATATAAATGTTAAGGGAGCAGAAGAATTTACAACTTGGATTATGTCAGAAGAAACACAAAAAGCAATAAATGAATTTCAAAAAGAAGGAGAAGTTCTCTTCAAACCTTTACGAGGGGAATGCATTGGAGGTTAAAAAATGGGTGTTTTTCTTGAATCCCTGATAGAATCCTTTAAATTAATCTTCTATTTAGATAAGGAAGTGTTGTCAATAACCCTTCTTTCTTTTAAAGTGTCATTAACAGCTGTAATCCTTGCAAGTCTAATTGCAATTCCACTTGCCCTATTGATTAGCAACAAAGTGTTCGGTGCAAAAAAAATACTTATCAGCATAATACACACAGGCATGGCACTTCCCCCTGTTGTAGTAGGGCTTATAGTATATATGTTTCTCTCCCGTAATGGACTGCTCGGATACCTGGATCTGCTTTACACCCCAAAAGCCATGATTATAGCACAAATAATAATCGTGTTCCCTATAATTATAGGTATATCCCTCTCAGCCCTAAACTCAGTTAAAAAGAAGATACGAGAAACAGCAATAACTCTTGGAGCAACAAAGTTCCAGTACGCAATGAAAACCATAAAGGAAGCAAAACAAGGCATTGTCACTGCAGTGATAACTGCTTTTGGGCGTGCAATAGGAGAAGTCGGAGCAATAATAATAGTCGGAGGAAACATACGCTTTCATACACGCGCACTCACCACAGCTATAGTGCTTGAGACTCGACGTGGAGAGTTTGCAATAGCAATGGCGCTTGGAATCATACTTATAGGATTAGCATTCCTAATAAATTTCACACTCACACATATCCAACAAAAAAAGGTGGAGCTATGGACTTACTCAAAATAACTAATCTTACCAAGTCTTTCGGTAATAAGACAATACTAAAAAACCTGAACCTTACAATTAAAAAAGGAGAGATCATGGGTATATTTGGGAAAAGTGGAGTGGGAAAAACAACTCTTCTGCGTATAATAAATATGTTGGAAGAATATGAAAAAGGAAAGATACATTTTCAAGGACAAAACATAAAAACAAGAAAACTTGAGTTGCAGAGAAAAATGGCAATGGTGTTTCAAACACCTATGTTGTTTAATGAATCTGTGCTTTCAAATGTGATTTTTGGTCTTAGAGTGCGTGGCATAGACAGAACCTCTGCAAAAAAGAGAGCAGAAAAAATGCTAACACAGTTAGGGATAAAGGAATTTGACAAAAATGCTTCAGAGCTTTCAGGTGGAGAGGCACAGCGTGTTGTACTTATCCAAGCAATCATAATATATTCAGACCTTCTTCTTTTAGACGAACCCTCTGCAAATCTCGATGAAAAAAATGTGAAATTATTAGAAAAAATCATACTTGACCTCAAAAAACAACAGAACACAACAGTACTTATAGCATCTCATGATGCAAAACACATTAAGAATATATGTAACAAAGTATTTTGTCTTAAAAATGGGAAACTAAGCCAGGTGAAAACATGAAAAAAGATGATAAGCAAGGCTTTGGAAAACTCGTATCATTAAGAGAAGCAAAGAAAATCATTAGTAATATAACCAAGGAAGTAGATGATGAAAGGGTTAGCTTGGATAAAGCCCTTCACAGAGTGCTTTCAGAGGATATTGTTTCAGATATTGATGTTCCTCATTTCAGAAAGAGTGCTATGGATGGTTTTGCAGTGATAGCAAGTGATACTTTTGGAGCTTCTAACACAAACTCAAAAGAACTAAAAATCATAGACAAGGTAATTGCAGGGATTGTTTCTAAGAAAAAACTAAAGAAAGGAGAATGCATTGAGATAACAACAGGAGCAGCAATGCCTGAAGGAGCAGATGCTGTGCTTATGGTTGAATACACAGAAAAAGAAAAGGATAAACTGGTTTTTTACAAGAGTGTTGCTCCTGGAGATAATGTGATAAAGATTGGCTCTGATGTTAAGAAGGGCAGCTTATTGTTGAAAAGAGGCACTTTGCTAGACCCAAGACTTACAGGTGTGCTTTCCTCTATAGGCAAGAAAACTATTCTAGTAAAAAAAATTCCAAGAATCAGTGTTCTCTCAACAGGTAACGAGATTATCAGTGCTGATAAGGAATTAGAGATAGGAAAGATTTATGATATAAACTCAAGAACACTAATTGATTCTATAAAAGAAATGCACTGCATACCCTTAGACTTAGGAGTTGTAGGGGATGAAGAAGAAGTGTTAAAGAAAAAAATAATTGAAGGAGTTGAGAAATCTGACTTAGTAATCATGTCTGGAGGCTCTTCTCTTGGCTCAGAGGACTTGACAAAAGAGGTTGTACAAGAACTTGGGGAATTATTAGTGCATGGAATAGCTGTAAAGCCTGGAAAACCAGTTATTATCGCAAAAATCAAAGGAAAAGCCTTTATTGGCTTGCCTGGATACCCAACATCTGCCCTTTCTAACTTTCATATCATGGTAAAACCAGTAATACACTCAATGCTCGGACTAAAAGAAGAAAAGAACTTTGTAGAAGCAAAACTCGCAAGAAAAATAGCCTCTACTATTGGAAGGTATGAGTTCCTAGCAGTCAAACTGGAAAGAAGTGGGGAAAAAGATAAAGAAGAATTGATTGCTGTTCCTGTTATGAAGGGCAGCAGTGCAATAACTACTATGAGCACAGCAGACGGGTTTGTAGAAATAGATGAGAACACAGAGGTGCTTAACAAAAGAGAAAGTGTTAAGGTAAGTTTGTTTTAAAATAGTATGGGTAAAAATGGCAAAAGTATTATCAATAAATATAAGTGAGAAAAAAGGGACTTCTAAGAGTCCTGTTAAAGAAGCAATTTTAAAGATAGACCATGGACTTGTCGGTGATGCTCATGCAGCTTCAGGCATAAGACAGGTTTCTTTACTAGCAAAGGAGAGCCATGAAAAAATGGGGAAACACCCTGCTATAAAGGCATGCTTGAAAAACGGTCTTTTTGGAGAGAATATCACGACCAAAGGAATAATCCTGCATAAGCTGCCTATTGGAACAAAATTAAAGATTAGAGGGGTTGTTTTAGAAGTGTCAAAGATAGGAAAGGAATGTCATGCTCCTTGTGAGATAATGAGAAAAGCAGGTGTGTGCATAATGCCTATTGAAGGAATATTTGCAATAGTAAAAAAAGAAGGTAAGATAAAGCCAGGTGATAAAATAACTGTTTTACAGGAAAAATCTTAATCTTTCAAAGCATCATTTATACCGCGCCTGATTTCTTCCCAGCACTCTCTGGCAGCTTTCCATTTGTCTTTTTCAAACTTTGCAAGCCATTTTTTTGCATCTTTGTTATCAGGTTTTTCATTCAGCACTGCTCTATAGAATTCTTTTACAATGTCAACAACTCTCTCACTTTCCCAAAACACACTCTCATTATGCTGGTTAATCTGTTGTGCTAGTTTTTTGTGATGAGCAAAAAAATCAATATTAAGCTTAAAGTGCTTATTAATTATATCCTGCAGCAGCTCTTCAACCCATCCTCTGTGAAACCTGCAGAACCCGCCATTGTCAGAATAAAATTCTTTTATCATTCTCTCAACATTTTTTTTGCCAAGCTCATAAGGTTCTACAATCTCATTCTTATAATACTGGAAGTATTTTCCCATTATGGGCATAGGACTAAATAATCCAAGAGCCCAGTACATGTTTGGAACCATGCATCCTTCTTCTGCATAAGCATTGTAAACTGCAAGGTCTTTTGCTTTTACACTGTTTTTTGCTCCATATTTCTCATCAATTTTTTTAGCAGCAACTCTTATGCTCTTATTGAAAATATCATTATATTTTGAATCAAGCACCATATTAATAATTTCAACACCCAGCTCTGCATTATGCATTGAATCTTTGACGCGGTCAAGTTTTTTCCAATCCCACATTGGCATCCTGGTTATTCCAAAATCCTCTTTATTAATCAGGCCTTTGACAAGGCATTCCATAAACCATGAAACCAATCCTCCTGCCTGAATTGCATCAAAACCCATTGCATCAACATGATGATTTAACATCTCTGCAGCTCTCTGGTCAAAAATTCCTGCATTAGGGCCGAGAGCCTGATAAGGCTCATAATCCTTCTTATATATACCATGCATTTTTTTGCATGCAGCAGGGCAGGCTTCCCCACATGTCTTAAATTGTTTTTTCTGAATAGTTTCAGTGTTAAACTGAGCAAGATAATGATTTACAATAAACTTATTGTGAATCTCAAGTCTTTCTTCATCTGTCATATAAACAGATGAATAATTAAAACTAAACAGCCATTTTTTGACTGTTGTGAAATTCACTCCAAAAGTTCCACCAGAGCCAACTTTAGGATCAAATCTATACTTAACAGTAACTTCCATGTCTTTTTTCATCATGTCCTGATTATATTTATCAAGAAAAAACTTGTTAATCTCTTCTTTGTCATGGAGCTCGGTAGAAGCATAATCTCCTCCATAAACAATAGCCACAATCTTGTGCTTCTGCACAAGTTTTGAGCCAATACCTCCTCTGCCCGCCCAGGTATCTGCATTTCCAGGTCCATCATTTGTAACATAAGCAGAACCAATAGCACCCATATTTGTTTTCAAACTGGCAGGGCCTGTTGCAAGAATCCTAAGTTTTCCAAATGTGTTCAGGCAATTATCATATTCTGAATGATATTTATCATAAACATAATCCTGCAAAGCATAAAAACCAATTTTGTCATTATAATTTTTCCAAACTTTCTCAGCATCAACAGGCTCAAAAGCAACTGTCAGCATGTCTTTCTCATACTTTAGCTTGAGAACAGAATATTCTTTGCACTCTCCCTCTATAACAACATAATTGACATTAAGATGAAAAAATATCTGAGCAGCACCACCCATAGTTGATATATAGAAATTATTCCATTGAGGAGATTTGCCGCAAAAAATCATCCTCCTAGAGCCAGGAATAATTGAACCTGCAAGAGGGCCAATTCCGAAAAAGAATTTGTCCTCTGTATTAGCATACTTTAAGGCAAAATCAAGAGGTCCAATAATATCAGGGTCTTTAACCTCTTCCACTCTCATAGAACAGTCTGCTGCATTTATGTATAGAACTTTTTGAGGTATCATATCCACTCACGAATTATAATTTCAAATTAATTTCTCTCAAGCAAAAACAATTGCTGGCTTTGCAGGCATTGCATTGCCTGCTTTTTTCTCTTGGGAATCTTTTTCAAGCACAACATCAATCTTAGTTTTGAACTCTTTTTCTAACTCATCAACAAAACCTTTAATTGCTTTTTCTTCTTCTTTTTGTAAAATCACAACATCTGGCAGCTTGTCAGGATTCTTAACAAGTCTTGGAACAAAGCCTGCGATTAATTTAGCATTTTTCTTGTCTTTTGCACACATTGATTTAATCAGGTCGCCAGGGTTTCTGGTTTTCTCCATTTCTTTCTTCAACCCACTAATGAATTTGTATTTCCATTCATCAGCAACAATAAGAGTTATTTTGTTAGGTTTTGTCAAACCAGTTAAATCCTGCAAAGCAAGAATATCTCTTCTAACATTTGCAAACAAATCTTCTGCTGCTTCTTCTTTTTCATCAATCTTTTTTTTGTCACCAACAGGCCACTTGGTATTGCTGATAAATGCTTTATTTCCCAGTTTTTCCCAAAGCTCCTCAGACAAATGAGGTGTGAAAGGAGCCATTAACAACAATAATTTCTCTGCAGCATCCTTGCTTACTTCATCTTTTGAATAAAGATAATTTGCAAGCTTCATAACACTAATCAAAGCAAGGTTGTACTTGAATGAAGAAATGTATTCTGTTACTTTAAGAATTGCCTTGTGAGCTTTACTTTCTTGATTCTTAATCTTCTTATCAACAATTTTTTTCTCTGTCAGAGTCCTGTAAACCTTAACTAAGAATCTGTAAGCACCATCAACAGCCTGGTCATCCCACTCCATGTCCTTATCAGGGCTTGAAACAAACATCAAAAAGAATCTGGCAGTATCAATTCCATATTTATTCTCAATATCTTCCTGAGTAACCACATTGCCTCTGCTCTTGCTCATAACAAAGCCGCCTTTGTGCAGCATCCCCTGATTAAACAAAAAAGGAGCTGGCTCATCAAATTTAAGCAAACCAATGTCTCTTAAGAACTTTGTAAAAAATCTGAAATAAATCAAGTGCATTGTTGCATGTTCTTTGCCGCCAATATACATATCAACTGGCATCCAGTAAGCTACTTTTTTCTTGTCAAACATCTCTTTATCATTTTTTGGGTCACAGTATCTTAAGAAGTACCATGCAGAATCAACAAAAGTATCCATTGTGTCTGTTTCTCGACGAGCTTTTCCACCGCAAGCAGGACATTTGACTTCAACAAACTCTTTGCATGTTTCCAAAGGATTTCCTC
This sequence comes from Nanobdellota archaeon, assembly GCA_018819305.1. Taxonomy (GTDB): domain Archaea; phylum Nanobdellota; class Nanobdellia; order Woesearchaeales; family SM23-78; genus SM23-78. The sequence goes on along the minus strand of JAHJQO010000021.1, from coordinate 15,444 downwards.
CTTTTTCACCAAACTTAACATTTTCAGGAAGCATGACAGGAAGATCTTTTTCAGGAACAGGAATAGCCTTAATACTTTCTTTTGAAAACAGGTTTTCTAATAATTCAAGTTTTTTAAAGCCTTCACTCTCAGCCATATGTCCATAATCCAAAAGATGAATATCAGCAACATCCTTAAATCTGGAAATATAAGAATTCCTTATCTCCTCATTAATCCAAGGGTCTTTTTTTCCAAAAATAAAAACTATTTTCTCAGCATTCTTTTTAATCTTTTCAACATCAATATCTCTATCCATGTAATTCTTGAAAACATTTAATTCATCTTGTTCAAGCTCTTTGCAAACATCATCAAAATATTTTTTTGAAGGCTTTGTCCCAACAGGGGCAACAAGCACTAATTTCTTTAATTTGTATTTCTCTGCAAGTTTTAAAGCCAGTAATCCGCCCATGCTGTGGCCAACAATAATTAGGTTATTCTTGTTAATTCCTTTAAGCTTATCCTCTGCAAATTTATACCATTCATCAAATTTAGGCGCATCTGTATTTGGCTGGTCAAAAGCAAAAGCATTGTAACCTTTTACTTTTAAGTCTTTAACAAATTCAGGGATAAAACCTTTTTTTGAGCTGTCCTCCCAACCATGCAACATGAGAACATCTTCTTTTGGGCATTTATCACAATATATAATTGGAATTGGGCATCCCCAGAATCTTTGCCTGCTAATCAGCCAATCCTTTAGCTTATATTGTATTGTTGCTTTTCCAAATTTATTTTTTTCCAGGAACTTGTTAATCTCAGGAATGGCATCCCTATTATTATCACCATTAAACTCTCCTGAATTAACCATGTTGCCGTCTCCCATGTAAGCTCTGCTCATTTTCTCAGGATTAAGTTCAAAATCATGAGGATTAATAACAACCTTAATTGGAATCTTGTATTTTTTTGCAAATTCAAAATCTCTCTGGTCATGCGCAGGAACAGCAATGATTGCACCAGTACCATAATCATACAAAACAAAATTAGCAATATAAATTGGAATCTTCTCTTTAGTCACAGGATGAATTGCATATTTGCCAATAAACATGCCTTCTTTTTCCTTGTCCTCAGTAGTTCTGTGGAATTTATCCTCAAGAACAACTTTTTGAATAAATTTCTTGACTTTTGCTTCATACTCTGTTCCTTTTACAAGCTCCATAACATCAGGATGCTCAGGAGCATAAACAAGATAAGTAATACCCCACAAAGTGTCTGGCCTGGTTGTAAAAACACTAAATGTTTTATCTGCGCCCTCAACTTTAAAATCAATTAGAGTTCCCTGGCTTTTGCCAATCCAGTTTCTCTGCATAATCTTGACATCTTCAGCCCAGCCTTTTAACTTATCAATATCTCTAAGCAGTTCTTCTGCATAAGCTGTTGTCTTAAAGAACCATTGGTTTAAATTCTTGATTTCAACAGGAGTGTCTTCATGCCTCCAGCACTTTCCACTATGAACCTGCTCGTTGGCAAGCACAGTATTGCATTTTGAACACCAGTTAACAGAAGCATTTCTCTTAAAAGCTAAATTTTTCTTATACATCTGGAGAAAAACCCACTGGTCCCATTTATAGAAACCTGGAGTGTGCGTTGTAATCATTCTTGACCAATCATAGCTTAAACCTAAAGCTTTTTGTTGTTTGATAAAATTCTTAATGGCATTCTCAACAAATATCTTCGGGTGAGATTTAGCTTTAATAGCTGCATTTTCAGCAGGCAGACCAAAACTGTCAAAGCCCATAGGATGCAGAACATTAAAACCATTCATAATCTTAAAACGAGCAAAAACATCACCGATAACATAATTTCTTGCATGACCCATGTGTAATCCTGAACCTGACGGATAGGGAAACATCTCAATTGTATAGAATTTAGGTTTACTTTTGTCCATCTCTACTTCAAATATTTTTTCTTTCTCCCAACAATCTTGCCACTTTTTTGAAATTTTATTAAAATCAACCATAAAGTATAAGAATAATTAATTGCTTTAAAAAGCTTTTTGGTCTCTTAGGGTATATTTTGCTGCAATTCTTCGCCCTCGAGAATGATAATAACCAGGTTCCATAATTTTAATAAACCCCTTATTAAGATATTTCTTTAACCAAACACATGCTGTCGTTGTATTTTTATAGTTCATTTCTCTTTTTAACATGATGCTTGTAACAAAACCTCTATCTTTACAAAGTTGATTTATTGCATCTTTAACTTTCAAAGGCTCTTTATATCTAACAAAACCTCTCATCATTTTTGTTAATGTCTTGTTTTTTCTATTGCATGGAATTAGTATTTGTTTTCTCAGTTTAAGTAAATTTTTTCTTTTTGACAAACGAATCTGTAATCTTATTTTCTCAATTCCTTTCTTTGTTTTATAAGTTCCAATATTCTTTACATCATAACTTATTCCTATTTTATCTAACATTTTTCTTTCATCCGTATTCAATTTACATTCGTTTAAATTCTTATTAAAAGACCTTCTCCAGATAATTTCTCTTCTGTATTTATCATCATAATACTTCACATGTCCCTCATCAGCTATTGTTTGCTCAATCCAACCAAAAATTAATTTTTTGTTCTCCAATATAAATGAAGGAACTGGAGGATTATTTACTGATTTAACTCCTTTAAATTTAGTTATTAATATTAAGACATCTCTAATTATTGAAGGGAAAGCCAAATATTGGTCTTTTTCTTTAATCCATTCCCTAATCGTATCGTTATCTCCCCCAAATACTGATAAGGCATCATTTTTTACAGAATACCTTAATTCCTTAGAACTATTTGAATAATAAGCGCCATCACTAATCCATCCTTCATTGCAAATTGCTGCTAAGAATCTTGCTCCTGCTCTTGAATTGAAGTTAAAAGGCAAGTTAGGATTGATAATTCCATGGCTTTGATTGTTGCCTATCCAAACAATTTTATTCTCAATTTCTTCTAGAGGGATATTTAGAAAATCACTTATTTTTAGCAAGAAGTCAATTCTAATTCTCTTATTTTCTTTTCTTGAAAATCTTCCTAATGCAGATTTAGAGATATCGAGTAGTCTGCTTGCATTTGCTATACTGAAGCAGGTTTCAAAAATTTTATTGAATAAACTATCATAATAATTTTCATTCAAAAACACATAATTCCTTTTCACAGGCAACTGATTAATATGAACTTTCATATTCATCACCTCAGGATTTCTTTTTCATGATAAAAAAAGAAATCTTAAAGAGGAAAGAAAAAGAGGACTTTGAGCAAAATTTGCATAAGTGATTTTTGCTCAGTTTTAGAGCGAAAATTACAATTTAGCAGTTTTGCGTGTTCTCTTTTTCACAAAAAAAATAGAACCAGTTCATTTAAATACTTCACGTCAACATGTCCAGTGCTTAGAATTGATATCTACTTAGAGGTAGTAATTAATCAAAAAATTTATAAATAGTGAAACAACCCTCATATTCAATATTAAAACTCAAAATTAGAGGTTTCAAAATGACTCAAAATCAAGAACCAGATGTTTTTACTATCGAAGAAACAAGAGAAGCAACAAAAGATGAAATAAATCAATACATGGCACAACAACTTGATTTCCTTCTAGAAGAAAACATTGGAAAAATAGGTGAACTTAAAGCTACAGATCTTTCTAACAAAGTAAAAAAAGAGCTGTGGAAAGAATACAAAAATAATATTCCAAACCATATTAAACCAAAAGAATACCAAGTAGAGCCTGCCAATACTTATGCAAAAGGAGTGGCTAAAATTAAAGCAATGAGTCAAGAACCCTTTACTCACGAACAAAATATCGAAGCCAGAGTGCTTGATTACAAAGCCAAAGGAGACAAATCTGAGCTTTTTAATACTTGGCTTGATTCAATCACAGGCATTGCTTACAGAGCCCAAACAACCAAATTCAAGATCCAACCAAGATGCGATAAATTAAGAGAAATAAATCCGAAATTCAATGAATCTTCTTTACCCATTGATTACAATTCATTTCAAGGCGTAGAGCTTGACAGCAACGACCCAAACGTTAAATACAATCAAAACTTAACAAGAGAAGAAGCAAAAGCTCACCCAGCACATCTGGCTGCAATGAACAACAATAAAGAAGTATGGGAAAAAATGGTTGATATATGGTTTGACAATGACAAGACAAGCAGAAAGAAAGGAATGGGCTTCTATGTCCTACAAAACACGCCTAAAGACCAGTTGCGCTCTGCGATTCTCAGCAATGACGACCTCAATTCCTATGCTTGCGGCGACGGCAGCCTCTACAACGATGCGCGGTTTGCTTCGAGAGCCCAATAAATCAAGAGCGCCGAAGGCGCTCGCACGCCGAAAATAACCAATTTCAAATTATTTTTCCGAAATATTTATAATTCTTCAATATTCTAATTCTCTTGCCTTTGCATCGCTTAAAAACATAGAAAAAATCATTTGTTTTAAGGACCGCCTAAATAATGTCAAAGAAGCGGTTCTTTTACAGCGATGTTTAAGTGCTTGGGCTACACGTCCTCTTATTAATATCATGCAAAAAAATGAGTGTGATTATGAAATACAGCTGCAACAGAAATGAAGCAGCAGTGAAACTAGAAGATAAGAGGGCTACAGCAGAGTTGCGCTCTGCGATTCTCAACAATGACAACAACAATTCCAATGCTAACGGCAACAACAACCTCAACAACAATGCGCGGTTTGCTTCGAATAACCCAAGCATTTCAAAGGCTACCATACAAGAACAAGATTTATATTCTCAGCTATGCACTTACAAAAACCTTGAACTTGCATGGAGAAAAGCAAGAAAACACAAGACACTAAAACCATACGTCATTGAATTTGAGAAAAACCTAAAAGAAAACTTGCTGCTGATAAGATTAGAACTCCTTTTACATTCATACAGACCAAAACCATTAGAAATATTTATTCTTAGGGATCCAAAAACCAGAGTAATAAGTAAATCCGACTTTCGCGACAGAGTTGTGCATCATGCACTCTGCAACATAATAGAGCCAATATTTGAAAAAACTTTCATTCATGATAGTTACGCAAATCGGAAAGGAAAAGGAACACATAAATCGATACAGCGATTTGAACAATTCAAAAGAAAAGTAACAAAGAACAACACAGCAAAATGTTTTGTATTAAAAGCAGATATTAAGCATTATTTTGATAATGTAGATCATGACATTCTAATCAAGATAATAAGTAATAAAATTCAAGACAAAAGAGTGTTGTTCTTAATAAAAACAATCCTAAAAAACCATAAAATCAAGCAAAAAGGCAAAGGAATGCCGTTAGGAAACCTGACAAGCCAGTTCTTTGCGAATGTTTACTTAAACGAGCTAGACTATTACATAAAACACACATTAAGAATAAAACATTACCTGAGATATGTTGATGACTTCGTAATCTTACACAAATCAGAAGAAAAATTGGCGGGATACAAAGAAAAAATTAACTCATTTCTAAAAAAAGAAATTGACTTAGAATTACATCCAGAAAAATCAAATATAATCAGCACATACCAAGGAACAACGTTCCTAGGATTAAGAATATTCTCACACTACAAACTCTTAAAAAAGAACAACATAAGAAAATTCAAAAATAAATTCACAAGAATATGTAAAGAATATGATAATAACCTAATAGATTATGATGTTGTTTATGACTTTCTAGAAGGATGGCTGACTTATGCAAAAACAGCAAACACATACAAACTAAGGGAAAAAATAATTAAATCTTATGAAATTAAATTCAAAGGAAACATATCTGAAAAAGAATACAATAAATACACTAAACTTATAATGAATCCTCCCATTTCTTCTGCCATTTCTGTGAAATAGCTTTGAAATTAGGTAATTGAGCCTCATGTTTAGGTTCATCTGCCATAATAAAAAGAAGGTTAAAAGGCATATTTAAAGGTGCTGGTTGGGAATAAGGTTTTTAGAATAATTATATAAACACCCAATCGTCCTCCTATGTAATGGCATCATTATCAAGCTTTGATTTTGCACTTATCTTCATCTATTTCATAGTACTGCTATTAATAGGATACTTCACGCATAGAAAACAAAAACCAGATGATTTCTTGATTGCTCAGAGAAAGCTTGGTACTTGGAGCACTATGGCAACTATAAACGCCAGCAAGAGCGGTTCCATATTGATGATTTTTGTGGCCTTAACTTATCTTTGGGGGTTTTCAGCAGTTTGGTATTTTATTGGAGTAATCATTGGAATAGCAATATTCATACCTTTTGCTCTAAAACTAAAACAAATCTCAAAACAAAAATTTTATACTCTGGCAGATTATTTCAAGAATAGATATGGGAAAACAAGCGCAGTGTTTGCCTCATTAATCTCAATTTTCTTAATGCTTGGACTTGCTGTTTTAAATATAATTGCAGGAACAAAAATATTTGTATTCTTCACAGGCTGGCCTTTTTAGGTGTGCGCCTTAATAATGGTTTTTGTAATTTCAGTATATCTCTACCTAGGAGGTTTTAAAGCAGTAGCAAAAACAGATATTCTACAATACGCAGCCATGATAATAATATTCATTATTTTAACAATAGTAATGTTTAAAGGTTCATTAATCCCTGTTGCTGAATGGAATTTTTTAAGAGCAGATATTTTTACAATAATTGGTTTCTTTATCATTGGTATAATGTTTCCATTTGCATCTCCTGAATTATGGCAAAGAGTATACTCTTCAAAAGGAAAAAAACAACTAAGAAATGGATTATGGTTATCACTTGGCTTCTATACACTCATGGCATTAATGATGGCTTTGGTAGCACTAACCATAAAAGCCCAGTTCCCAGGAATAAATCCAGATTTGGCTCTTATTCAAGGATTCAAAAACCTGTTGCCCTCAGGACTAATAGGACTAGCAACAGTTCTTTTATTTGCAGCAATAATGAGCAGTTTGGATACTTATATATACACAGGGGCATCTGCCTTGATTCAAGACTTCTTTAAATGGACAAAACAAAAAATTGTGAATAACATAAAAAAAGTAATTTTCATCTTTGCAATCATAAGCGCGCTCATAGCAATATCAATCCAAGACCTAATAATAGGAAGCTATCTCTTTGCTTCTTTTTACACAGTGATTTCCCTCCCTGTAATAGCAACCTGGATAAAGAGCAAAATAAGAGCAAGAACCATTGTTATATCGTTTATTACAGGAATCTTAGGGGTTGTGGTTTTCTTAGTGATAAGCTTGTCAAGGGGAGAAATAACACCAATGATTGTGCTAGTAGCAATTGCTTCTAGTGTGTCTGGTTTATTAACTGGAGGACTGGTCTCTCTTATCAAGAAAAAACAGGCTAAAATAAAATCAAACTAATCCTCTCATCTCTTCCTTATATATCTCAACAATTTTTTTCTTGTATTTGCGCGGCAGCCGCAATGGATAAACTTTGAAGAATTTTTTTCTCAGTTCTTTCTCTCTCTTCCCTGCCTCTTTCATATACACTTTTTTGAATTTATCAATCAAATAACCCTTAACACCTGCGCGATAAGCCATTAGAAAGGCAAGCAGCTGCTGGTCTCTGGCTTCAACACTCATCTCATAATGATCAACTTTTTTTCCTCTGAACAAAGCATAGTGCTTTTCATGTTTTTTGTCCAAAAGATTATACTTAAATCCAACTCGTTTAGGATTCTTTTCAACAGCATGCATAAAAAGACTTAACCGAGCTCCTTTATTGCAGTTATGACACCATCTATTTTCATCACAAGCATCAATACAGTCGCAAGAAATCTGGTATTTTGCAAATTCAGGATAACGATGGTTAAGCACTTTAGTAATTGCAATATTTGTAAGCGGTCTTATAATGCTATAAACACCTGCTTTTCCGCCGCTCATCTTCTTAATCATGTTATGCTGTTCTTTTTCAGCACCAGCTGTCTGGTCTGTTGACGGCCAGGTTACAATGTCTTCTTTGTTCACAAAAGCAAAATCCATGTCTTTTTGATTGCCAATAAGCACTTTATCTGCTTTAAAATAATTCAGCAATGGCAAAGAAATAAATCCAAACCCAGTAATCATGTGCATGTATCCAATGCATGTCTCGATTGTATCCCAAGTATCAAAATCATTTAGCTGTTCAATATTATTCTTCAATAAAACAAGCTTGACGCCCTGTTCTTTGCACAATTTTTTTGCATGCTTAATCTTTAGCTTATTTTCAATCGGGCTCACAGTATCAACTATATAAACCGCAACAGGATTCATGCCTGCTTCTTTAGCAACAGCCAAAGTCAGCAAGCTGTCTTTGCCGCATGACAAAGGAACAATTGTTTTTTCACCCATCTCCTTGTCCCAGAACGGCTTCTTTACTGCATCATTCTTAAAAACAACCTGTGTGCTTAGAAACTTCCCAATCATTTCCTTGGTTGTTTGCTTATAATCATTTCCTGCAGAGGGAATACCATTTAAAACCATGCGTTGAAACTGTTTTTGAAAAAAAGGTCTGGAAGTATTATACACAACTTTGTTAAACTTAGACACAAGAGGAACATTAATTGTCAAAAGATATGTTAAATTATCAATCAAAACTTTTTTGCTGTTTGCAGGATAAGAACCCCATATTTTAGGCGGATAATTTAAATCATAATTCTTTTTTTTATAACTAATCCTTAATCCATTTGAAAGGTTCTGTGCTTTTAAGTCTATGGTTTTCACTGCCACTATTACTAATAAGAAAGAGTTTATTAATAAATATTTGCATAAATTTTGTATAAAATAAAAAAAAGAATTAAAATTTCTTGAAGTGTTCCAATTTTAATTGGAATGGTTAGAAATTCCTCAGAATTTCTTAAAATGTTCAACAAAGTTGAACAAACAAAAAGTTTTTCTAAAACTTTTTGAAATATTCCAATTTTAATTGGAATGGTTAGAAATTCCTCAGAATTTCTTAAACTGAGCAGCCATATCAAGCAAATCTACATGACCTAAGAATAATGCTCTGCAGCAGTATCTTTCAAGGCCGAGCTTGTCCATAACTTCTTTTCTGTCATCGCCCTTCTGAACTTTCTCAACAAAATCCTCCCAAAGATGGGCTACTGGCTTGTTGCAGCTAAAAACAACGGATTGGTATAATCATGCATCCTTCCCCCCGTGACTAAGAGCAGCCACACCTTTTTGATTGATATACATTTTGTGAGGATATCCTTCTTTTCGAATATAGGATAATCTCCTTAATACATTTATATGACTGGAAACATATACTCTTTTTAAAGCTTTCGCAATCTCTTTATGTGTTTGTCCAGCATTTTCTTTAATAAATAAAAGCACTTCCTTAAATTTTTTAGGTAAAACTCCATGTCCAAAACAAACGATATTGGTGTTATTTATTTTCTTTGGATGTTTAATAAAAGGCAAAATTTGTTTTGAGAAAATTTCCTTATTATATGAAACAATATTAGAATCATCAAACCTATGAAATAAATTTAATGTTTTAAGATGTTTGACAAATATTTTTCTTTTCTCTTGATTTTTACAAGACCATCTAAAAGAACTAGCTTCAATTAACACATTACCCTCTGCATCAAATAGTCCTGCAAAGAAAACATTCTTATGAGATATCATACTAAGAAGTGCATCTAAATTATTATCCAAATAATCAAAGAAAGATTTTAAAATTCCATTAGTTGCGTAAACAGCAATGGCATAACCATTATGAGAACTATCCACCACAATAACTTTATCAATCTTATAATCTAAATTAGGCATTTTGGTGTTTTTATGAATGTAAAGATCAAAAACAGGTTTTTGATATAATTTTTTTAGGTATCTTAAAGTGACAAAATTTAAAAGTTTGTCTTTGTTAACAACACCTATTCTCCCACCGCCTGCTTTATCACCAACCCATAAACCAAAGAAGTAAAGGAAATCTTCATTTAAAACAATTTTTCTAGGTAGCAAGGTTTTGAAAGATTTCTTTTTTCCATTCGCATAATTAGTATAAATAATTTCTAAATAATTTTCTTTTCTTGAAATACTTTTAATCTCCCGACATCCAAAATCAATTAGTTTTTTATAATGAAAAAACCATTTTTCCAAATTCAAAGCATTATTTTCAATAATTTCTTGAATTTTAGGAATTTTCATTCTAAACTTTTTAAGCTGCTTTCTTCGAACCTCCCTTCCGAGATCCAAACCAAAATTTTTAACACATTCTGAAGATAATATTTTAATTGTGTTTTTATCTAATTCATATTGTTCTACATCAAGTAATTCTTTTATATCATTAATAATGGTTAATGGAACAGAGCGCACACGATCATTCTTATAATGATAAAGCATCCCTCTAGAAATCTTCATTATTTTTGAGCATTTCAATGAAGAATGTTTCTTAAATAAATCTTTGAAAAGTTGTTTCTTGTATTCTGATTTCAAAATAACTCTTAGATGAGACTTATAAGTATATGAACAAATCTTTTGTTTTTTAAACGAATTCATTTTAAATCCTCATCCAAAGTTGGATTTAAAACTGGACGAGTCAAAGAAAATATTTGTAGAATTAGTTTATAAGTTTGACGCGGGGATGTCCAGTGCTAATAAGAATTATTCGAATAAATATCGGAAAAAATAAATAAGTTTCAGTTTATCTGTATGATTTTTGTCGTTTTGCGCGTGCCTGTCCATGCCTATTTGGCTTTGCTCGTTCTTTTCGCCTGACATCAGCAACTAAAAGCTGTCTGTCATAATCAAGAAATATTTTTTTTAATTTAGGACTATATTCAACAAGTGCTTTTGCAATTGCCAATCTTACAGCATCTGTCTGGCTGGCAATGCCGCCTCCTATAACAGTAACAGCAATATTCACCTGTTCAGCAATAGGACCTGCCAATATCAAAGGCTCTCTGATTCTTAATCGATAAATTCTTGGTTGGTAATTATCCAAATCAACATTATTCACAGTAACATTTCCTTTGCCAGATTTTAAATTGGCTCTTGATACTGCTCTTTTTCTTTTTCCATGCGTGTTTATTGTTTTTTTATCAGTCATTTTAATCATAACCTTTATTCATTCCATTTAGCTCCTAAAAGTTTGCAAACTTCTCCAACAGATACTTTTTTCAAAGTCATAAGCTTATCAGCATTAGCTCCAGCAACAGAATCTGCTTTTTTATCTTTAAACTGTTCAGGCACACCAATGTGGCATTTAACATTTTTCAAAGCTTTCTTTCCTCTATCTCTGCTCATAGGAAGCATGCCCTTAATTATCCTCTTAACAAATCGGTCAGGCATTCTTTTAAGAAAAGGACCTTTCTTAGGAGCTCCCATCGCTCTTAGACGTTTATATTTAGCCAAAACATTCTCTCTGCTGCATGAAATAACTGCTTTTTCGCAATTAATAACATCTACTTTTTCACCTAGCAAAGCCTTTTTTGCAGCAATAGTTGCAAACCTTCCAACAATTAAATTTTTTGCGTCAATAAGCATTTTCTTAACCTTTAGTTTAACCTAATAATTTTATTTTTTTTCCCTGAGGATTCCTGGCAATCAAATCCTTAATACTGATTGCACTTCCTTTTTCACTGATTTTTTTATGAGCATCTTCTGAAAATGTATAAGCAGCTACAATCAACTTCTTATTAAGCTCTCCTGTTCCCAAAACTTTGCCAGGAACAACAACAATGTCATTGTCTTTTGTATATTTTTCAATCTTGTAAATATTAACAACTCTTCTTCTTCGTGTAGGTTTTTCTAAGTCATCAGCAACTCTTTTCCAGACAGGCGCATTATTCTCTATTGCTGTCTTTTTCAAAAGCTGCAATAATTCCATTAATTGTTCGTTCTTATTAATTTTTTTCATTTTGTTTTATGTTTGATTATGAAATGCGGGGGACGAGGCTTTCAGGAAATTGGCTTTCTCGAATGGGGACTCCGGTCGTAGACTAGGAGTCGCCAGCATTTTACAAGATTTTGCTGCCAAAATCTTTTGAACTCGCGCAGACACTAAGCCACTAGGCGTTTGAAACCAAGGCTTCTGCCTTCAGTCGCCTCAACCTAGCCCGTTTGACCACTCCGGCACCCCCGCGTATAAGCGGGGAAATAATTTACTTGACTTTTGCAAGTAAATCAGTAAATTCATCCAGTTGTGAATTATAAACATCAATTGCTTTGGCAACAATCTCTTTAGGTTCAAGCTGGCCCCATGATTCAACAGTCATCAAAAAACTCTTCTGTGGTTCAACTCTGATTTTCTTGCTGCTGCAATCAACACAAGCATCACAAAGGATGCAATCATTAACTTTATCTTTTATTAATTCCAGTTTATCATTTTTAACCTGAAAAATATTTTTAGGACACTGTTCAACAATCTCCTCTTTATTATCAGGCTGCTTATCAATATGAATATCAACAACTTCTTTATAAAAAGCCAGGCAAGGACTCCATTTTGCATGTTCTTTTCCAACACCCAGCATGGCAGTAGCTTCAAATTCAATCTCCTGCCCTTCAAGCAAAGTAACAATTGGCATTTTAGGATAAACAGGCTTAACTTTAGGGTCTTTGGATTTCATATCTCCTGAATACACAGTGCCAGGTCCTTTGGCTTTCAGAGTTAATATGAGCTGGCATCTTGCACAACCCTTTCCTTTGCACTTGCACTCAGAAAGCAAATTATATGATTTTAAATCAGTCTTCAGAGGCACCAGACCTAATCTGTGTGCAACGATTTCATCGTACAAACCACTATCATTTTTTCTGAATTCAATATCTTCAATAGCCATAACAGGAACTTCGCTCATGAAAAATCTTCTTAAAGTGTTAGCATAACTTGCATCAGTATCACTGATTTCAAAGAATAACTTTCCTTTTTCCTTGTCTTTTTTTCCGAACAAGCTTATTTTCATCATTTTTGCACACACCCCTTAAACTCTTCTTCCTCGGCGTCCCCCTTTCTTTCGACAGCCTCCGTGAGGCACAGGAGTAACATCCTCAATAAATCCTATTCTTAATCCTATCCTTGATAAAGCTCTTACAACTGCTTGTGCACCAGGTCCAGGAGTCATAGGGCCGTTGTGACCGCCAGGCGCTCTTATCTTAATATGAACTCCTGTGATTCCTTTATCTCTTGCTATTTCAGCGACTCGTTTTGCAGCTGTCATTGCAGCAGTAGGGCTGCTTTCCAGTCTGTGTGATTTAACAACTTGTCCTCCAGAACACATTGCAATGGTTTCTGTGCTTGTAATGTCTGTTATGTGAATAATAGTATTATTATAAGATGAAAAAATATGAGCAATACCCCATCGCACATTGGCATTTCTAGCATTATCTCTTCTTGGCTGCTCTCTTCCGGGGTCTCTGCTAGTATTTTCTCTTTGTATCATTTTTCCTCTTCAGATTCAACTTTATCTTTGGATTCTTTTTTTGATTCTTCTTTAATTTCCTTTGCGCCTTCTGCTTTGACTTTTTCTTTCACAGAAACTTCAATTTTTTCTACTTTTTTCTCTATTTTCTTCTCAACAACTCCTTTTTCTTCAATTTCTTTAATTTCATCTGGTGCAAAAGCAGGTGGTGCTTCTTCTTTTTTCTCTACTTTTTTCTTGTCAATCTTGTCTTTAGAAACTTCTTTAATAATTCTTTCAGGATGGTCTTCTTTGCTCAAAGATGATGTTGGAACAAATTCAATCAAAGACTCTTCTTTTTCTGTTACCATAAAACTCGGAAAAGTAACTTTCTTATTATTAACCAATACATGACCGTGAGTAATAAATTGTCTGGACTGCTCCATAGATCTTGCCAATCCTTTTTTCACAAGAATGGTTTGCAAACGCCTGTTCAAAACATCCATAATACCCAATCCCAATACTGCATCAAGAGAATCTGATTTGGACACTAACTTAAGTGAAACAAGACGGTCAATCAGTTGTTTTTCCTCAAGCTTCGACTGCTTGTCAACTCTACTGGCCAAAGCTTTAACCTGATCTTTGAATTTCTTTAAAAAAGTCTCCATGCGCCAAAGCTCTTTCTTATTTTTCAATCCATATTCATGAAACAGTTTTTTCTCTTCCTCAATCCTCTGCTTCTGCCATGGATGAGTAGGCGTTTCATACTTTCTTCTTATTTTTCTTGGATCTCCCATAATATTCACCTAAGGTTACTCATGATTATAATCATACTTTTCCTGTTTTTCCTTTTTTCTTCTGAACTCCTAATGAGCCCTTGCCTTTATTTTTTCTAAAGTTGGATTTTGTTTTTTGTCCACGCACAGGCAGGCCCCACTGGTGTCTTAAGCCTTTGTAAGATTTTGTCTTTTTCATACGTTTAATATCCATTTCATGAGTGAAATCAAGTTTTCCTGAAAACATATGCTGGTCTTCTCCAGTTTCATAATCTTTTCTTCTGTTAAGCATCCAAACTGGAATGCCGCTCATTTGTAAATCTGAAAGAACATCTTCTAATGCCTTGATTTCTGCAGGAGATAAATAACCTGCTTTTTTTGTGAGAGGCACCTGAGCCTTTCTGCAAACTGCATTTGCCAGCATTATACTTACTCCTTTAATCTTAGTAATAGCAAAAAGAAGCGGTTTCTCGCCTTTTAAGTCTGCATTAAACACTCTAATAAGATGCTTGAAGTTTTTGCCTTCTTCAGCAGGTTTTTGAAATTTTTTTTCTTCAGCCATTTTAATCAAATATTACCTACATACCAAAGAAATAGCGCACTAAAATCATATAAGATTACTCAACCCTATAAGCGCTATTCACTCGGGCTTTACTCGTAAAAATAAAGGTTCATTTATAAATGTTTTGGGTTTTAAAACCTTCTCAAAAGTCTTTTTTGACTTTTGTTGAATGTTTTGGGTTTTAAAACCTTCTCAAAAGTCTTTTTTGACTTTTGTTGAATGTTTCGGGTTTTTAGAAACATTCTCAATGATAATATTTATATAATACAAAAAATAAAAAAGGATTATATGGAAAAAGAAACCCTTGATGGAATTGTAGATAAAGATAAATTTCTCAAGCACCACAGCGAACAAGTAGGGCACAGAAGCCAAAAAGATGTATTCTTCATATGGACGCTGATAATATTAATATCTGTAATTGCAGCTCATTTTATCCTGAATTTTTCAGGAAGCTCACCAACAGGCTTTATTACAGCAGCAGAAAGCACTACTGGCAACATATCAATTTTGCTTGGAGCCATGCTGGTTGTATTTGTAGGTATCTTGATTACAGCACTAACCTATGTGGGAATTACAAAAAAAGATTATTGACATTTCTTATATTCATTTGAAATTTTCATAGGATACTGAAATCATTATAACAAAGTGCGGCTCGTTTGCAAGTTCTTTGATTTTTAGAAAAATTTAAGGGTTCCAAGCCCCCAAATGATAATATTTGGGGGGTGATGGAGCCCAAATAATGCATGAAAGAACATATGATGTGGATATTAATAAAGTTGTTGATTTGAC
>JAHJQO010000020.1 GCA_018819305.1 Nanobdellota archaeon | reverse complement strand
GTTATCTCTCTTCAGTTCACAAAAAACCTTGGTGACCATGGTTTTCTTATTTTAATTGGAGCAATTAATACTGTAAACTTCACTTTGTCTCTTCTTACTCTTCTTGTTTTGGATAAGGCAAGAAACGGGGCAGTGATTACTGTGCAAAAACTTCTGGAAAACATAACTCTCACTCATATTCTTGTTTTTCTTTGCACTGCCTTGATTGCTGGAGGATTTGCTTTTATTTTAGGTGTATATATCAGCAGGGGATTCTCAAGCTTAATCACAAAAATAAATTACAGAGCTCTGGTGATTGGAATTATTGCATTTATCTTTATTCTGACAATTGTTCTATGCAATCCTCTGGGATTGTTAATTCTGCTGGTCAGCACAGCCCTTGGAATGATACCACCAGAAAAAGGCCTGCCAAGAATTCACTCAATGGGATGCTTGCTGCTGCCTATTATTGTTTATTTTTTGATATAAGATTAATCTTGATATGAGTTATTTTCTGTGGATTAAGCAGGATTGAATGAAGGTGAAAGCTCAGGCATTGGTCTTTTGGACTCAGCTTCTTTTTCCTGTTTTGCAGCTTGCCTTGTCCTAAATACCTGAATATCTGTCCCCGCATACCAGCTTTCTCCTACAAGAACAGATGTTTTCCCATCATCTGCCACTTGTGTTTTGCATGCTTGTGCAAGCTCAATTGTAAACTTTTCAAATAGTATATCCAGGTCAATCTCAAGAGCATTGTTATAAGTCTGGTATTGGATTATACGTCCATTGTTTGTCATTGAAATAAGCCTTCTGCCTAGGATTGTTCCTTTTTCATTTTCTGCATACAACACATTCTTGTTTACATCTGTAGCATTAGTTATAGTTGTCCATGGACTTCCGCCGTCAACACTCAGGCAGCTTCCACTCACAACATTCCCCATCTGAAGAATTTTCAGAGGATTTGTTTCAACATAGATTTTGATTTTTTTTGTGTCTTTAATAAATATGTTCTGGCCTTGCAAAGATTTTATTGCCTGCAGGTGCTGCTTTATATCCTGGACCATGCTTTTATTTGGGTGTTCTTTTATTTGTTCAAATTTCTCAAATATTTCTTCTTTTTTCACATCCAGTTTTAGTTCTTTGTAATGTCTTATAACTTCTTCTTCATGGTTCTTTATGGTTTGTTCTGTGTTGGCTAATGCATCTGTAAAAATAGGAGCATACTCTTTTTCAAATCCTTTGATCCAAGGCTCAAGATTTATTCCTTTTGCCTGTATCTCCCTGACAAAATCAATATTCTTTTTTTGGTTGTATGGATAAGCCTCAGGATATTTTTTAAAGGGTACCATATTTTCAAGGCATAGTTCTTTTATGAATATATGTGCCAGGTCCTTATTTTTATATTCACATTTTTTTGCAATTATCAGGGCATTAAATGCATCTTCATTTCCCTGAAGTTCAGGAGGCAGAGACATTCCACAGAACTTTTCAAAAGCAGCCTGTATTTTTTCTGCTGATAATCTTACAAAATAATCTATTGACAGATTTATTATGCTGTTGTTAATCCATTCAAATGCACTCAGGCTATGCTGAGTTCCAAATTTGTTAAGGTTTTTTCTCAGCTTTTCAAGTTTTGGCTTTCTTCCAAGCCGCTCTATGAAAAAAAGATATGTGTTCTCAATGGTTTGAGGGTCAATTTTTTCAACTTTTTTCTCATTGATTAGTAAATGATACTGGCGGCATATCTTAGTTAACTCTATTAGTTCTGGTGTTATGTTTTCCTCAACACGAACAAGATAATTAATATTAAATAAGACTTTCATAAAGTTGCTAGGTGATTTTTCAAGAAGATAAAGTATATACTCTTTGTAATGCAGGAATATGCTTTTTGATATTTCTTTAATACTGCCTAAATTTCTTGTTTTTATTCTGCTCCCTTGTATTTCCCTTATAAAGAATTCCAGGATCAGATTAATAATATGTTCAACATCCTCTTTTTCTGAGATGTCACTTAGTTCCAATATTGTGTTTAAAAAGTCACGTACATTTTCAGATTCATAGCTTGTAATATGAATCTTCGAAAGAATATCAATACTCTTTTTCCCATCTTTAGAATAGAATTCATATATTGAATTATTGTAGTAAGGAAGCATTAGCTGGTATATTCTCATCAATACAGGGGTACTGCCAGGATATATTCTCTCAAGTATTTGCAATCCCGCATGCAGGTCTTTTGATGATTTAACAATCAGCATAATAACACGTGTGGCATCATAGATATTAGTGTATCCGATAGATTTTTCTTTTTTAGACCATTTTTGCATAAGACTTATTAACCTAAGGCAGACCTTTTTAAAATCAGTAAGATTATCAATTTCACATTTGCAGTTTATTAATGGCTTTCTTAAAAGATATTCAATCTCAAGCTTATCTATTCCTTTAGAAGAGCCTTTTTCTAGAAGAGAGTAAAATACCCTTAAAAATTCTTCCTTGTGCCGGTGGTATAGTTCAGCAAACTGCGGAATGGTTTCTGCAATTATATTACAACTTGAAATAGGATATTTCTTATACATCTTTACTGCATATGAATAAATGATTTCTAAATCAGATTCGCTCTTCATTAGTTCTCTTAAGCGAGGCATATAATATTTAACAAGCTCATCTATGTGCTCGCCTATAGTAGCCTGTGCCATGATCATGCTTATAAGAACAAGAATCTTTTCCAGGTTGTTTGCATCCTGCTCAAAGTTTTTTACAGCATTTGCGATTTCAGCTCCGGCTCCATGTTTGTTAAAGAATTCAGGTCCCTGGTAAAGATATGGCTTGACTTGATTGTTGTTTATTAATTGTTTGATTCCTTCTTTTGGAAGATGAAGATAAATTAATTCCTCAAAAAGAGAAAAACTATACCATATGTATCTAAATCTTGTTATGTTATAAGGGTCTGTCTTGACAATTTTAATCATTTCTTCCACAATAGACCATTTATATATCAAGAGCTCTGTTATCTCAGGATATCTGAATATATTAAATCCTAGTTCTGTTAGTTTTTTTCGTTTATCAAGATAAGACTGATAAGAATATTTTTTTTCTAATATCTTGAAATCCTTTATCAAGCTTGTTAAACAAGAATCTAGTCCATTAAGCATGATATTTATTCTTCTTTGTATTTCTTGTGTATCTTTGTTGTCGTTTGTGTAACCTTTCTCAACATTGATAATATGAAAGTTTATGAAGTTTATGTAGTCTAGAAGTTCGCTAATTTTTCCTGTTAAAAGTTCTATGTCTCTGTTTGATGCAACCTCTTTTTCAAATTCTTTTATTTTTCCCAGCTCTTCATTAATTGAATCATACAAATTCCTGATTGCATTAATTGATTCCCTGTGCCAAAACCAATCTTCAGGTAGTTTTATACCATCTGACTCTGCTTTTTTTTGCAGAGCTTCAAGTTCATTGGTTATTTTTTTGAGCTCTTCTAGTTTTGAATTCATTTTCTCATGATTTCTTTCTCATTTCCTGTGCAAAACTATCAATGACTGTGTATTTTTAATTCCTTCAATCATCTGGATTTTTCCAAGAAGCACTTTGTCATATTCATCAACATCTTTAACTCTTATTATGGCTACAAGGTCTGTTCCTCCAGCCACTATGTCAACGTTTTCTATGAAATAGAATTTCTTTAGTTCTTTTGCCAAATCATATTGAGTTTTCTTTTTTTCTTTGAGTATTTCTATGTTGGCAGATATCAATAGATATACTACAAATCCTTTGTCTAATTTAGAATAATCAAGATCTACTGTGAACTTTTTGATGATTCCTTCTTGTTTTAGTTTTCTTATTCTGTTGTGTATGGTTGTTGTTGGCAGCAATGTTTTCTTTGCAATCTGCCTTGTTGTGTATTCTGAATGTTCTTGCAGCATCTCTAATATCTTCTTATCTTTACCGTCCATTTTATAGTCCATATTGGAACATATGTTCCATTTAGTATTTAAATATTTCTATTTATTGCCATTTTATCCACATTCTATGGAATAAGTATATAAACAATCTTTACTATGTAGAACATATAAAGTTGAACAGGATATTACTGTTCAGGGGGATAAGAAAATGAAACCACATAAAATATATGTTGCTGTTGAGGATTCAACCAGTCCATTTTTGCGATGGGAATATGTTAAACCACCAGCTTTTGGTGAACACCCAGGAGGATATTCTGGTTGCATACCTCTCAGAGATATTACTCTTGATAAAGCTGTTGTAAAAATGATAGCAGGACTGAGAGACAGGCCAGAGCTTCAAGGAGACTTAGAATTTGAGATTGGATATCATCCTGATGTAAGATATTTACAAGAGGGAATAAAGCAATGGAAAGTACTTGAAAAAGAGGGCTATCCCAGGGTTAGTAAAGAACAAAAAGAAAAGCTAATGAGCTTAATAAAAGAATATTATAAGCCCGGGAAAGGTGAAGAAAAATGAAAACTCAACTAAAAACCAAATTAAAACAACCAATTCTGCCGCAAGGTTACAAAACAAAGCTAGACTTTTTTGAAACAGAAAAAGGAATCAAACTGGTTAAGGATACTTTTGAAAAGAAACTGGCTGAAAAACTATGCCTGTTAAGAGTATTCGCCCCTAGGTTCTTAATGATAGGCAAAGGATTACAAGATGACCTTGCAGGAACTCAGGTTCCTGTGAGGTTTAAAAGCAAGTTTTCTGACAAACATATTGAGATTGTACATAGCCTTGCAAAGTGGAAAAGATATGCGCTTGGTAAATATAAGTTTAAGTCAGGATCTGGTCTATACACTGACATGGATGCTATAAGAAAAGACGAAGACATAAGTCCAATACACAGTATCTATGTTGACCAGTGGGACTGGGAAAAAGTTATTTCAAAAGAAGAAAGAACTCTTGATTTCTTAAAAAGTACTGTCAAAGAAATATATTCTGCACTGCTTGAAACAGAGGCAAAAATTGCAAAAGAATTTCCAGAACTAAAACAGAGACTGCCAAAAGAAATTTTTTTCATGCATTCTGAAGACCTGGAAAAGATGTTCCCGCTCATGACACCAAAGGAGAGAGAGTATGAAATCACAAAAAAACATGGCGCAGTATTCTTAATTGGAATTGGACATCCTCTGGAATCAGGAGAGCCTCATGATGTGAGGGCAGCTGATTATGATGACTGGGTTACAGAGACTGAAAAAGGAAAAAAAGGACTTGATGGAGACATACTTGTATGGCATCCAGAAAGAGAAGACTGCCTGGAGCTCTCATCTATGGGAATCAGAGTTGATGCAGAGGCCTTGCTCAAACAGCTTGACTTGATGGGATTGTCAGAAAGAAAAGAACTTGAGTTTCACAAAGGAATAATTGAAGGCACAATTCCCTTGTCAATAGGAGGTGGCATTGGCCAGTCCAGATTATGCATGGTTCTGTTGCAAAAAGCTCATGTTGGAGAAGTGCAGTCAAGTGCTTGGCCAGAAGAGGTTGAACAAGAATTTGAAAAAAGAGGTGTAGCTTTGCTTTAATTTTTTTTGGGTAAAAAATTCAAAACAATTCCGAAAAATTCAGAATATGGTTCATAATTCCCTTTTAAACTCTACAAAAAAGTCTTTGACAGGAAGGCGCTGAGAAATTGTGTATGTAAAGAATCTGATTAAGATAAACAGCACAACTATGGCTATGAACAAATAAATAAGGTCAGAGAGATTTCTCTCAAACAGGAAAAAAGAAACTCCTGCACTTATTGCAGGTGGGTGAAAGCTGTCTGCAAGATATATAACAAGACCTATCAAGAACACAACAAAAAACAGATTTAGATACAAAGGCATATTAAGAAATAGATTCAATCCATATAATATTAAAGAGATAATAATGGCAATTACATAAGATGTTATAGTGGTATGAAGCTTTGTCAGATGATGAGAATTAAAATTAGCAAGTATTGCCGCACTGGCGCCTACGCTTGCAAAAAGTACAATATTGGCTGCTGTGAACTCAAACAGAAAAGTAACTACAGCAACGCATATGCCTGCGATTAGAGAAGGAACAAAATGTTTGTGCCAAAGCTTTCTTTTTTTTCTTAAAAAGGTTTTAAAGCTCATTCTTGAATCTTGTTTTTATTTCTTTTTCAGGGCTTTTAATGCCATAGCCACAGCCCAGACAGTAAACACAACAGCTACAACCCATACAAGCCACCATATCCTCTTCCAAAAACCCACAAAGTAAACTCCTATAAGAATACCAATAGCAAACATTGCCAGTTTTAGAACACTGAACTGCCAGCCTTTCCAAGTAAATTCTCTATTTAAAATAAACATATTACCACCTCAAGCAGTTTTTTGTATTAGAAATATTTAAAACTTATCTTTATTTATCATAATATATGAAAAAAATGTTTGTATTGGAAGTGCAAAAAAGCAAAACCATTAAAAACATCAGATGAAATCAAATTGAGTAAAATGGATTTAAATCAAAGATTTGAACTTGTCAAGCGTAACACACAGGAAATAGTGACAGAAGAAGAGTTAAAAAAGCTTCTTGAAGAAAAAGAACAGCCTTCTGTCTATATTGGCACTGCTATCACTGGCAGACCTCATATTGCTTATTTCCTTTGGGTGCTAAAACTTGCAGATTTTCTAAAAGCAGGTTTCAAAGTCAAGCTTTTGCTTGCAGATTTACATGGAGCATTGGACCAGACACCATGGGATTTATTAGAAAAAAGATATGTTTATTATAGCCTAGTTGTGCATAAGATGTTTGAAGCAATTGGAGCAGACATAACGAATTTTGAGATAGTAAAAGGCTCTGATTTTCAGAAAAATGCAGATTATTTCTTTGATGTTCTCAAGATGTCAACCTATGCAACTGTTCATGATGCTAAAAGAGCAGGCTCTGAAGTTGTCAAGCAGGCAGACAATCCTAAGCTAGCAGGTCTGATTTATCCTATTATGCAGGCACTGGATGAAGAATATTTAGGTGTTGATATTCAATATGGTGGTGTTGACCAAAGGAAAATATTGATGTTTGCAAGAGAATACCTGCCTAAAGTTGGATATAATTCAAGAATTGAAGTAATGACTCCTATGATTCCAGGATTAATTGGAGAAAAAATGAGTGCTTCAAAAGAAGAATCAAAGATTGACCTGCTGGATGATCCCAAATTAGTAAAGTCAAAACTGAAAAAAGCTTTTTGTCCCGAAGGAGAACTTGAGAACAATGGTGTTCTTGCTTTTCTCAAACATATACTCTTCTTAATCAAAGAAGATAAAAATGAAACTTTTATTGTCAAAAGGCCTGAGAAATTTGGAGGAGATGTTGAGTATAAAGAGTATGCATCTTTGGAAAAAGATTATCTAGATAAAAAACTTCATCCTGCTGATTTGAAAAATGCTTTGGCAGATGAAATTAACAAACTCTTAGAGCCTATGCAAAAAGACTTTGATAAAATAAACAAAGTAGCTTTAGAAGCTTATCCAAAATAAATATTTAGGTTCTGGTAATATAAATGGTAAAAGTGATTGCTCACAGAGGTTTTTCTGGTAGGTATCCTGAAAACACGCTGCTTGCTATCAAGAAAGCTGTTGAGCTTGGGGTTGACTGGGTTGAGATTGATGTTTGGTCAACTATTGACCATTGTATTGTTCTGATGCATGACCCTACATTAAGCAGGACGACCAATGGTAAAGGAAGAATTTTTTGGCGTACTTTTGAAGACATAAAAAAATTCCGTACAAAAAAAGCAAACCAGCCCATCTCTCTTTTAGAAGAAGTATTTCCTTTACTAAAAAAAGGAACTCAGCTTAACATTGAGATAAAAACAGTCTGGGCTGCAAAACATGTGGCTGATTTGATAAAAAAACATAAAGTGCAAAAGAAAGTTCTTGTGTCATCAAGCCAGCTTGCTGCATTAAAGCATGTTAAAAATGAACTGCCTTCTCTAAGAATAGCATACATATATTTTACTGCAACTAATATTAGATGGGCTTTTTTTATTACAAGTGTTTCTAAATTGTTTTTTAAATTCACGCAGTTTCTTGTTTTAGCACTTGCAAAATCTGTAAATGCAAATAATGTCCACATATCTTATCCTTTTGCAACAAAAGGATTCATTAAAAAACTTCATAAAAAAGGTTACAAAGTTAATGCATGGCCGATTAATACAAGAGCATTAATGAAAAAAGTGATTAGAAATGGTGCTGATGGTATAATCACAGATTATCCTGACAGATTAAAGCAAGTAATAAAAGAAATTAAAAAAAAGAATAAGAGAAAATAATTATTTCAGCTTCTCAATCACTTCTTTTACACTCAAAAGTTCTTCTTTGCCTGTCTTCATATTCCTTAGATTGACTTTTTTCTGCTCAAGTTCCTTAGCGCCGATAATTATAACATAAGGAATGTTCATGCTGTTGGCATAAGCAAGGTTTTTGCTGATACCTCTATTTAGTAAGTCCATGTCAGCGTTGATGCCTGCGTTCCTTAGTTCCCGGCAAATGGAAAAGCATTCCTTGCTTGTTTTTATTGGTATAACAAAACTCTGTGTAACTGTTTTTTTATCTCCTAATTGTTTTGCCTCTTTGAACACATCTGTTATCACATCAACCCCAAAGCTAATGCCAGTGCAGGGATACTCTTTGTCTGTTTTCAATAGCATTGGAATCATGTTGTCATATCTTCCTCCGCCGCAAATAGATGATGTCACTTTGCTTTTTCTCATGAAACCTTCAAAAACAGGTCCTGTGTAGTAACCAAGACCTCTAGCTAATGAGACATTGAAAACAACATTTTTTTTCTGCTCATCAGATAAGTAATTGAATATTTCTTTAATTTCTTCAAGTCCCTGCTTTCCAACATCATTATTTATGATTCCTTTAAGGACTTCAATTTTTTGCTTGTAACTTCCACTAACATTAAAAGCACTTAAAAGCTTTGCAATCTTGTCATCAGATATCTTTTTCTGCTCTAATTCCTTTCTTACTTCGCTTTCCCCTATCTTTTTTAATTTGTCAATTGATATGATTACAGAATCTGCGAGTTCAGGCTTTATGCCTGCAAATTCAATAATCCCTCTAAGAAGCTTGCGGTTATTAACTTCTATATACGCATCTAATCCAAGTTCTTTGAAAACCTCTAGTGAAAGAGATATTATATCTGCATCAGCTATCACGCCTTTGCATCCTACTATGTCAGCATCACATTGCCAGAACTGCCTATATCTTCCTAATTTAATAGGGCCGTCCCTGAATACAGGACCAATTTCATATCTCTTGAAAGGCATCTTAATGTTTGGGTTCATTCCTATGAATCTTGCAAAAGAAAGTGTTTGCTCAAACTTCAGCCCGAGCTTTCTTCCACCCTGGTCTTCAAGAGTGAACACTTCTTTCATAGCATCAGACTCCTCGCCAGCACCGGCTTTTGCAGAAAAAAGATCATATCTCTCAATAATAGGTGTTTCTAAAGGAGAATAGCCATATTTTTCAAAAACTGTGATTAGTCTATTAACTACTTCGTTCCTTACAATCTTCTCCTCAGGGGGAAAATCTTTTGTTCCTTTTGAGTTTTCTAACTTCATTTTAATTATATATAACGCCAATGTTTTTATATACTTTTTGAATTTGAGCACTGGACATCTGTACGTGAGGTTTATAAAGATTTTTTGCTCTCGTTCATTGAAGAGGGTAGAATGAACTCGACAAAAAATCAAAAAACAATACTTCTAAATAGTTTGCATACTGAAGAAATAGCGTATTGGGTTGGTGTCTTTCAATCAGATGGATATTTTAAAAAGCAGTACGTGAAGTCAAAGAAAAGAATGAGATATTTTATTAGCTTATCAGTTAGCGATAAATCTTTACTTATGTTGGAAAAATTTCGAAGAATATCACAAAAATATTTCAAAATAAAAGGGAGTGTATACCAAACATATTTTAATCATAAATTAAACCATTTCAGATTTGGGTGTCAGCAAATCCTTAGATTATTAAATGAATTAGATGTGTTTTATAAAAATCCTGTAAGTCCTCCTGCGTGGGTTTTACAGGAAGAATATTTATTTGGAGCTTATCTTGCAGGATTAATTGATGGTGATGGAGATGTAAGAATAAGTAGAAAAAAATATCCTCAGTGCAAAGTAAGAATACATGGTTCGAAAGAGCCGAAAAGACTTGTAGCTGAAATTGAAAGGCACTTGAAATGTGGTGCTCATTCAACAATAAGAATCCGAGTCAATAAATTGAAAGGTCGTGTCTTTAAGAGCAGAGGTAGTGTAACTGAATTTGCAATATCTAAAAAAAACATTCTATTCATAAATAAGTACGTGGTGCCACATTTAACTTTAGAATATAAAAAGGACAAAATAATGAAAATAAAGAAGAGGGCGGTACCCGGGATTTGAATTTCCGCGTAGAGACTTATTCATTCTCCACGACCCGGACCAAGAGATCCACAGTCTCTTATGCTAACCAGGTTACACTAATACCGCCATATCTCCTCTTTAAATTGAAGAAAAGAAATTATTATATAAATATAACTATTTAGAACTTGTTTGCTAGTGATGAATACAACCAACTCGTTTCATTGTAAAGCTTGGGTTGGAAAGGATGTTTATAAATTTTTTGCAAACTAACATAAGTTACCACTATTTAGTAGCTAAAAAAACGAAAGCTTTATAAATGGTGAAATCAATGTATATGTACTAAAATGGAATCTAAACCATCTTATGAGGAACTTGAACAAAGAGTTCTCCAGCTTGAGCAGGAAAATTATACTCTTCAAGAGCAGGCTGTCAGAGACCCTTTAACAGGTCTTTATAATCGCCAATTCTACACAAACAATATAGCGGATATACTTCAAGAAAATAAACTTGGAGGAGTGCTTTTTTTGGATATAAATGATTTTAAGTATCTTAATGATAATTTTGGGCATAAGCAAGGTGATAAGATTCTTCAAGATTTATCTAAGATTATTCAATCATCTATTAAAGGCACTGATTATGCTATTAGATGGGGTGGGGAAGAACTTATTGTAATTCTGTCAAATGCAAATGAAGACACTGGGAAAGCAGTGATTGGTAGAATAAATTCCAAATTGGACAAATACAACCAGTTCAATAGAATGGAAGGAATAGACAAAAAAGGAAAACATATCTGCTATGATTTGGCAGTGGCTGCGGGATATGATTACAGAAAATGTGGTACTGTTGATGATATGGATGAATTGATTGATATTGCGGACGCTAAGATGTATGTTGATAAAGAAAGGCAAAAAGCCTAATCAATTAACTCATAATACAATCTTCTATTATTCTTTCCTTTGTATATTCATTTTCTATAACCTTTCTTTTGTAAGACAGGGTCTGTTTCAAAAAATTGTCTTTCATATTGGAATTCCTGATTTATTTTATTTTGTTCTTCTGGAGTCATATCTCTGATTTCTGAATTCGGACCTACGCTTGAATATGGCTTGAATCCTGGAGAAACAATATTTAATTTAGGTATCCACATTCTCGGATTTGGTGAGGGAACATATTTAATGTATTGTTCTATTGTGTCAGGATTTTCATCTAAATTAAAATAGCTACTTCTTGTTGAACCAGATCCTCTTGGTCGGGAAGTTACATATCCCATAATGAGTTGATTGTAATATTTTCCTGATTTTGTTTTGCATATATCTAAAACAAAATTTGTTGTTTTTGTATTGTTTGTTATTGCATCTTCAGCTAAGTGTTCTAGTTTTGTTATGTCATTACATCCCGTGCCTAATAGGCTTACAAGGATTGCAATGCTTGAGATTATTATTTTTGATTTGAGTTTTTTTAGTGTCATGGTATCATCTTTTGTGCTTTAATGATTATGTTCGGAGGGTAGATGATTTCATCTTTCCATTCAATGTTTTTATTTTTGCTATCTTTAGCGAGCGGTGCTCTGATTTCTTTTATTTCAAATCCTGCGTTTTCCATCATTTCTATGTAGTTGTCAACTGATTTGTAGTAGTCATAGAAGGCAGATTTCATTCCAGATAGTTTTATCTTAACAGGTGTTTCAATCTCAAATTTTTTAGGTTTTTCTCTATATACAGAAATGAAATGATAACCTGTGCTGTCAGGGTGAGGATCAAGCATGACAAAATCTCCTTTTGACTTGAGTTTTGAGTATATTTGATTGAATGCTTCTTGTATTTCATTTGCCTCTTTTATAGCACAAAATACATATGTTGAAATAACAGTGTCTATTGAGTCATTGTTGATAAAATCTAGTTTGCTGTTTTTTATTGTCTTAAATAAGATATCTTTTTGGCTTTTTTCTTTGGCTATTTTAATGGCGTTTTCTGAGATATCAACTCCGATTAGTTTTGCTCCTTTATTTCTGAGATGCCGTGTGAATTTTCCTGAGCCACATCCGTAGTCAAGAATGGTTTTACCTTTTATATTGCCGAGCATTTCATTTACAAAGTAATATCCTAGCTCCCAATCAGAGGCAGTGTATCCTTTGTAATAGTATTCTTCTGCTATTTCATCCCATGTTTTTTTGTCTGTCATACAAAACACCTTTTGATTACTTGATAGTGGTTAATATATTTAAATATTAACTCTCCTTATTAAGGAGAGTGATAGAAAGATTTATAAAAATCAGAATATACACTGTGATTATGCAGGAAACAGATGTCAAAACTTTAGAAACAGCAGGCTTGACTCATGCACAGGCAATTATTTATCTTACTTTGCTTGAATTGGGTCAGACTAAAATAGGACATATAATAGAGAAGACCAAACTCCAGTCATCTGTTGTTCACAACAATATAAACAAGCTAATAGAAAAAGGTCTGATTAACTTTGTTATGCTAGGGAAAATAAAACAATATTCGGTTGCAGATCCGGAAATGTTTATAAATTATTTAGAAGAACAGAAAAAAAAGATTGATGAAAACAAGAAGCAAATTCAGGAAATAATACCCAAGCTAAAATCAATTAAAGAGCACACAAAAGAAAAAACAGAAGTCGAAGTTTACAAAGGTAAAAGAGGATTTAAAACTGCATTTACAGAAGAATATCTTAAATTAGAGCCAAAGCAAAATATTCCTTTTCTTGCCCTGCCAGAAGAATTTCATAAAACCAAAGAA
Source organism: Nanobdellota archaeon (assembly GCA_018819305.1). Taxonomy (GTDB): domain Archaea; phylum Nanobdellota; class Nanobdellia; order Woesearchaeales; family SM23-78; genus SM23-78. Next base: position 2,246 of record JAHJQO010000020.1, on the reverse strand, counting down.
GTAAGGGATTTTTTTAGCAAGGTAAATGAGCTAGCTATTGAAAAAAAATGTACTTTTCAAGGAATTGGACCTCAAAGCATTAAGTTGTTTTGGCAGAAATCCTATGGAAAAAGTAAATCATACCAATTAAGATATGTTGAAGAGAATTTTCCCTGGGATGTTACCATATTTAAAGATACAATACTCATTTCTTTATGGGGAGAAGAAAATATAATAATAAAAATAAAAAACAAAGATTTTAGAGATAATGCATTAAGATATTTTAATTATAAATGGAAACAAGCAAAGCTTCAATCAACTAACTCATAATACAATCTTCTATTATTCTTTCCTTTATTATCAAGCTTTACCAGCTTAACGCCTTTAATCTCAGATATGTCTTTTAGATGAGTGCCGCCGCAAGCTTCTGCAGTCACGCCTTCTATCTCAACAATTCTGATTTCTTTAATTTCATCTGAGAAACCTTTAGCAAGATTAGTTAGGCGCTCATATTTTTGCACTGCTTCTTCTTTAGGCAGTAAGCTGAGTGTAACTTTGGCGCCTTTTTTTATTATTTCATTGGCTTCATCCATGTAGCCAGCAAACTTGTCTCTGTCAAAATCTTCAAGATTAAAGTCAATCCTGCTTTTGTCAAGACCCAGTTGGTTGCCTGTGATCAATGCATCACAGTCTTTTTCAATAATTATAGATATAACATGAGCAGCAGTGTGCATTCTCATTAAGCGGTACCTTCTGTCCCAATCAATCACACCTTTAATCTTGTCACTTGGCTTTAAGCCTGGTTTATCACCAACTTCTATCTCATGGCTGATAACACCGCCAAACTTGCCTACAAAAACAACATTGTACTCTGTACCGTCTTCTGCAATGAACTTGCCAGTGTCATAAGGCTGGCCTCCTGCATTTGGATAAAAAGCAGTCTTGTCAAGAACAACAAACTTATCCTCTTTAACGCTTTCAACAGTAGCTTCAAATTCTTTCATATAACAATCAAGCAAATATAGGTTTTTTTCTGCATCACTCATAATTCCACCTCATGATTATATATCAAGAAAAGGAGTTCTTTTTTATATTTTACCTTACTTTCATCTATTGCTTATTTTTTCAGAACCATGAGTCTCTATTGCTGTGTTTACATTATCTTTAGGTATGCTGTTTGCAAGCTCTATCACTGCTTTTACATAAACAGTGGATTTGTTATAAGCTAAAATTGCTTTCCAATTTCTTGTACTTGCTGTAGGTTCTTTATCATATTTTGGATTCCAATTGTGTTCAGAAAGATAATGTGCAATGGAATAAAAACAATCTTCAAGATTAAATGGGTCTGCTTTGAAATCACCGCTTTTACCAACAAACAAACTGTTAAGTGAAGAAGGAATAAACTGAGCCCATCCAATTGCGCCTGCATAAGAAGAAGTGTACCTGAATATGTCTTCTTTGTTTTTTTGACTAAAATCTATTAGTTCTTTGAGTTCATTATATGCAAAGTCTTTTTTTCTAGTCATATACAACGATACAAGAGTATTTACAGCCTGATATTTTCCAGGGTTTTCTGTGAAATCTGACTCAATTCCAAGGATAGATACTACATATCTGGGATCTACTTTATATTTTTCATAAACCTTGACTAATTCTTGCTGGTGTTTTTCAAAAAAAGGATGTGCTTTTGCTATTTTTGAATCCAAACCTAGAATTTCCCTGTATCGTTCATATGTCAGCTTTTTTGCTGCTGCTTTTTTTTCTGGGCTTGAAGTATAAATATCTATTATGTTCTGATGAATCTTAAATCTTGGGTCAGCAAAAATATCCAGAACATCAAGCACATCCAATCCTTCTTTTACAAGCCTGTTTTTTAATTCACTTAGTTTTTTCGTAGGGGTGTCTTGCATATTCTGTGGCTTGAGCACAGAAGGCGGCACAAATGGATCTCTTTGTTCTTGCAGAACTTTTGTTTCTAGCTTGCTTTCTTTTTCTTGAGTTTGAAATGCATAAGCTGGAGCACTAAGCGAACATATAAGAATTCCTGCAACTGCTGTTGTTTTAAGCCATTTACTTGTCATTACCCCTGATGTAGTATTTTACCCTTTATATTTCTTATGTTATAACGGTATTGTCTACTTAATGAAGGATGCGTCACCCCCACCACATCAAGCATTAGGGTATGCAAATCTTGTCGACGGTGATGTGGTAAGGGTTGGCTCCCTCGGAGTGTCGCATAGCATCATTCATTCGCAAAGATGACAATG
>JAHJQO010000019.1 GCA_018819305.1 Nanobdellota archaeon | reverse complement strand
TTTGTGGAGTGCAGGAGGATGTGCAGTAACGGTTGGTTATAACGAGTTTGCAACAGTAGACAATTACATTAGGAATCAAGCAGAACATCACGCACTAGCATGAGATACCCCGACCTTTAGGTCGCGGGAGTAGGTCATTTCTTCTGTTTTATTTTTGTGTTATTGCAATTAATTCTATATTCCGAGCTACTTCCCATTCTTTCCGATTTCTCCGTTTTCTCGCCGGAAAAATCGCCGTTCATTATTTTAAACACCTCTACTATTCAGAAATACAGAAAAAAATTCGGAGGCCATCAAAAATCAACAAATCTCTGATTTGTTGTTCCAGAAAAACAAAGTTTTTCTGAAACCAAAAACGGTTTTTTGGGCCTCCAAATAAAAAATAAAATTCGGAGGCGAATACTATGGAAGATCTTGAACAAAAAATTAACCAACCAACAGGCCCAAGGAAAATGAGTGTAGGAACCAAAGCATTGATTGGAGTTGGAGCATTAGCAGGAGGAGCATATTTAGTAACAAAGAAAGTAAGCAAATTGTTTTTTCCACCAAGTCTAAAGAAATACACAGCAATTGCATTTATGGGACTTGCGCTTTACAGTTTCACACACCTGAACTCTGTAGGCAAATGGGTAGGAGATACATATCAGAATCTTTCTAAAAAGACATCTATTGTTGTACACCAAAGCAAAAAGATTGATTCACTTAATGACAGAATTAAGGAGTTAAGCAAAGGCAAGGTTGAGATAAAAGAAACAAAACCAGTAAAACAAAAAACTATTTCTCAAACCCGACAGCAGACCCCTATATATAAGTCTTCTTCTAGCAACCTGCCTTCTTCACTCCAAAAGCTAGAGCAAAGCCTTGTAAGAAATTATGCAAATGTAATCTATGTTGACAAACAGAACAATGAGCTAAGTTTGTTTGAAAAAAACAATGGCAAATTAGAATTAGTAAAAACATATGATTGTTCAACAGGAAAAAACACTGCTGCAAAGATAAAGAGCGGAGATAGTGCAACACCAGAAGGAGTTTTTAAGTTTACATACAGGAACTTTTCTCCAGAACTTCCACCTCTCTACGGTGATGGAATGATTGGAATAGATACAGAGTACAAAGGAATAATTCTTTGTGGTGCAGATTTTCCAGACAGAATAAAAGCTATCAAGAACAACCAGGCATACTCAAATGGCGGAGTAATTGTTTCTAACAAAGACCTTAGAGACCTTGATAATAAAGTAGGTCAGCAGTGGTCAAATGCAGTTTTTGTCGCAGAAAATCCATCAAGACCAATAAGGTGATAAAATGACACAAGAAAATAAAACTCAAAATGAAAATAGTGAAAGTACAGAAAATAAAGAGCAAAAAACAGAACAGCAAACTCAGAGCCAGAACAAAACCCAAAAGACAACATTAGGCCAGAGAATTAAGAAATCACTTCTTACAGTTGCTATTGCTGGAAGCATTCTTTTGGGAGGGATGATGTATAATAATTACAAGAGTGCAGGCAGTTATGCATCTACTGCTGTTAATGCTCCTGAAAAATCAGGTAAACCAGCAGCAGCGCAGACAATGCAGGCTCAGCGCGAGTTTAGCTCAAAGTTCAGCCTGAAAAAAGATGAAAAACCATATTTTTCATTAGGATTGAAACAGACAAAGCCAGATTACTCTAATTTAGAACAAAAACTTAACCAGGATGCTGAAAAAGCAAAGCAGAACCCAGGAGTTCTTTATGAGATAAATGCAAAAATCGGCGATCATGTAATTGTTGTTAACAAGAAAAAACAAGAATCAAAGCTTTACAAGCTAGACTATGTTCTGGTTGATGAAACAAAAGTAAGCACTGGAATTAATCCTGGGGAAAAACAGAGAAGCGGAGACCACAAGACACCTACAGGAATATTTGATATTGTGTCTGTGCAAAAAAGTGATTCATGGATGCACCAGGGAAGACTGGCTTATGGACCATATTTTCTAAGGCTTAGCACAGGCAACTGGGATTCGCAGGGCAATTATGATTCTGATGCCAGATCTTCTATTGGCATGCACGGAACAGATGAGCCTGAAAAACTTGGTCAGCTCGCAAGTATGGGATGCATACGATTTGCAAATAAGATTATACAAAAATTTGTTGACAAAGGTTATCTGGGAAAGGATTCCAAGGTTGCAATTCTGGATGATTACAACCAAGTACCATTTTCAAAACAAAATGCGAGGTGGAACAATGATGGATCTTCTGAACGAGTTGTTGAAAGAGAAACTAAAACCAAATGACAAGAAAAAAGATAAAAATACAGACAAAGCATTAGAAGAACTTGCAGAACCGCAGGAGTCTAAGCCAGACCCTATGAAGTTTATTGCAGACCAGGTTCTTTCTTTGTTCAGAGAAAATTATGTTGACAATCCAGATGATGTCACATATCAGTTCTCAAGAAAAATAGCAAAAGAAGTGTTTGCTGGAAAATACAACTCAGACAATGAGCTGGTAAATGAAGGAGTTGCCATCGGAGTTTACAGAGGAGTGACGCATTTGTTGAAGAAATTCATAACAAAATAAAAACAACCAAATAAATAAAACAGAGGTAGAAGAAAATGGATATATTAAGAGAAGGACTTTTTTTAGGCGCAGTTGCCTATTTGTACCAGGAAGTAACAAAGCAGAAAGTAATGGAAAATGTAAACCTAAGATATGCTACTTTAGGCGGAGTATTAGGTTTGGTTATAGGCCCAAAGATAGAGCAATACATTAAGTCAGACCCTGACATAAGCTCTGAAATGAAAGATAAATTACTCGGCGCTGGTATCGGTGCTATTGGCGGATATGCTTTTGGAGACAAGATTAAAGAACAGGCTAAAAAGACTTTTGGCGGCCTTGAAAAGAAAGTAGATTAAATTTTTTTTCTTTTTTTTTCTTTTTTTTTCAGAGAAATGAACAAAAATGAAATCTCCAAAACAATTAGGAAATGAATTTGAAGAAAGAGTAAAAAATGCTCTTACGAAGCAGGATTATATTCTGATTAAAAAGAATCAATGGATGAAAAACTATAAACCAGAAAAAGACCATGCAACAAAAAGAGAATATGACTTAGTTATGTACAACACCAGAGAAGGACAGTTCTATGTGATTGAGTGCAAGGCACATTTTTCAGCAAAGAATAAGGTGAGTCTTGAGCAGGTTGTGAAATTCAACCATGTTTCAAATAATTATGGCGGCAGAGGAGCAAAAAAACTTATTGTGACAGACACAGATCTTGAAACTAAAGCAAAAAATTATGCACAAAGATATGGCATCCATCATATTGATGGTAAACAATTGAGACAAATGGAAGAGAAGCCAAAAATGCCGGTTGGTCAGCTATGTTATTCTATTTTTAAAACTTTAATGGGAAAAGGACATTGTCATCTTTGCGAATGAATGATGCTATGCGACACTCCGAGGGAGCCAACCCTTACCACATCACCGTCGACAAGATTTGCATACCCTAATGCTTGATGTGGTGGGGGTGACGCATCCTTCATTAAGTAGACAA
>JAHJQO010000002.1 GCA_018819305.1 Nanobdellota archaeon | reverse complement strand
TGGAGCAGAGGAGGTTCTGCGGTCACAGTTGGCTACAACCAAATTTCCGATACTATGAAATATATTTTGGAACAAGCTAAGCATCATGGTTTAGCCTGCTAAGGGATACTGTGGACTTTAGTCCACAGAGGAGGTCATTTGGATAAATCTAAATTCTTTTTAATGCTTAAGAATATATCTCCTTTTTCTAAGGCATTTGTGTTTGATATATTTAATCTTGACTTTATGAAGAAGAATTTTATTAGAAAAGAGTTTTTAGATTTGGCAAAAACACAAGGAGATTTAAAAATTGTCAGGTTTAATAATAATACGCTGGATGTAAAAAAAGGGATAATGAATATTACTCAGAAAACCATAATCCAAAAAGGTTTCTCATTAAAAAGGTATTTTCCTGAATGGCAAATGCAAATATATACTGAGGAAGAATTAAGAAAATTGCTGTCTGGTGCAGGGTTTAATAAAATAACAATTTTAGGATCGTTTAGTAATGGGAATTTTGAGGAATTTAACAAAGAAAAAAGCATTAGCATGCATGTTATAGCAGAACATATTTAATTATTTAATCAATTCTGAAAAATTCTGATGCATTATCATAGAATATCTTTTTTTTGGATTTTATCATATCATTCTCTTCAAGTATTTTAATTAGTCTATTGTGTGAATTCCAATCTCTAATTTGCCAATTACCTCGTTTATATACGTTCCACGCATAATCTGTATTGAAGGCAATAAGTTCTGGTTTGATGAGTGTTAGCAATACATCTCTTCATTTTCTATTCCTCCCTTTTCTTCGTGTTCTATGCTTTGAATTATGTTTCCTATTCCGTTGTATACGTTCACACTCATTTCTGCTCTGTATCGTTCAGCAAAATTCAGTAACTCATTCTTAATATCCATTTTCTTATTCCTCCTTTTCTTAGTGTTCTTATAATATTAATTTAAGTAACATCGCAGCTCCCAAAACAGTAACCACTAAGGCCACAACAATCCCTAACACTTTAGTATTCATCTTCTTAACAATCAAAGCAGCAGGATAAGTAGCAATAACCGCCCCCACCCATAATGGTATCGCGATACTCCAATTAATAACTGGAAGCCCTTTCATAATAATATAAGTTGCTAATCCTACAACGCAAACAATTCCCTCAGCCAAAGTAGTACTACCCACACTCTTCTTAGAATCATAACCAGCCCAACTTATCCCAGCGGTTGCTATCGGACCAAAACCGCCTCCCGAAGCTGCTTTGTTGAATCCTATTATCCCGCCGATTATCGGTAACTTCCAATTCTTCTTCTTAACCTCAAGTTTTACTTTGTTCTTCCTGGAACGAACGTATCTTATCAGCATCCAAACACCCAATAAGATTATCAGTATCCCGATATAAATGTTGAGCGCAACTTTAGGAATGTTAATACTGACAATTACCGCGACTATGCTTCCTAATGCCGCCATCGGAACTAACCATTTAATCACGTTCTTATCAACGTGACCGAAACCATTATGAAAATGACCCCCTATGAGTCCTGTGAATATTTCAGTGATTAAAATCATCGGGACTATCAATATTAATTCAAAACCCAATAAAAGGAATACGGGTGTGAGAACTGTTCCGAAACCGCCTCCCAGGGCGGAATCTATTATTTCCATGATGAAACCACCCAAGCACACAATTAATATTATCCACACCAAATCCATAATTTTATCACCCACTCATTTTATCATCTTTTTTATTTTAGTCTTAAGACCAAATATGACATCTCCTTCTTTTATTTCAGATATTTTCTTTACCGAAAAATCCCCCATCAATATATTTGTCTCAGCAGGCAGACAATATTCACATTTATGTGGGCATGGCCAACCTTTAATAAAGTTAATAGTATGAGTCACCCATTCATACATGTTTGATACTGATTTATTTAGTGGTATTTTCATTCACCTTTTATTAGTTGTCTTATTGTGTCTGCCCAGCTTCTGAGTCCTCTTTTTTTTCTTATTTCTTCTAGCTTGTCTTTGTCTTCTTTGGTTAAGTATAGTTGAAACGGTTTCTTTTCATTCACATTCATTACCTTTCATTAAATTTAATTCCTCTATTTAAATACTTTTCGATTTGTCATTTTATCTTCACGCAATTTAACGAAATCAGACGCCATGCTGAAAAATTTCCGTGTTGAAAACACACATAATATGTTCCATACTTTCCTTCCTGCTCATCCATCCACGTCTTACAAATAGGACACTTAGCTTCACCCAACTTCTTAACCTGACACTTCTTACAAGTAACCAAACCCTGACTGTTCTTCATGAAAGCAGTGTCACCACAAAAAATGCATTTCGTGGGAACTGTTCCTTTACCTCTAAAACTCATCTTACACTTTCACCTTGTGTTCGAATATTAGGCATCTTAAAACACTTGCTTTTTCATCATGTCGAATGTGATTTGTTCTAGGTGTTATCAAGTTAAAACCCATTTTATGAAGCAAACGTTGAATGTGTCGTAAAGTGTAAACTTTGCCAGATTCCTTTTCTATAATCTTCTTAATCTCTTTAGACGT
>JAHJQO010000018.1 GCA_018819305.1 Nanobdellota archaeon | reverse complement strand
GTGAATCCTCACATGCAGCTCAAAGGAGCAACGCCTGCCGAAAAGGCAGGGCTTGATTTAAAATTAGAAAGAAACAAATTCTTAAAACTAATCAAACTAAGAGCAAAGAAAATCCATCATTCGCAAAGATGACAATGTCTGATTTGCAAACCTTTAAATAATAAAAGACAAATATCAATAATAGAAAAAGGGTGTATACATGAATAAAAGAGGTGCGTATTTCTTTGTGATAGACGCGTTAATAGCTTCCAGCATCATTACACTTAGCTTGATTATTATATTCACAACGCACAGCATAAGACCTGAATCCAACCCAACCATTAGACTGGCTGAAGATTATACTAATTATCTTATCAGTACAAAGATTAGGGAGTTTCAGGGCGGCTCTGTACAGAATTATATTGCACAAGGCAACATAACTAATCTTGACAACACATTAATGGAACAACTCATAGAATTTTATTATCAAAATACAAGCGGCTTAAAAGACACATCTGAAGCCATGAGCACATTCACAAATGACGTTAGCACTGGCGTTATTCCAGCACAAAGAAACTTTGCGCTTTACATAAATGATAGTTTAATTCATACTATGGGCAACAAAGCTATTGAAAACTCAGAACTTGTCATCAGCACCAAGAAAATAGGATTTAAAAGAATTAACTCTTCTTTTATTTATGGTCCTGTGATTCTAGAGGTTAAAATATGGGTTTAAGACATAACAAAAAAGGCATTGTATTTACAATTCTTTCAATAGTAATAGCTATTTTCTTTACAATTACTTTTTCAGCCAGAACAGAAAAACCTCTTGATTACCACGTTGACATTACTAATGCCAGAATTACTGTGATTCATAGTTATACTGAAAACTTCTTTGACTATGCAGAATTAAGCAGTTCAATATCAGGATATTCTGCTCTTCAGGGCGTGATAGAAGACCTAAATAACATGAATGCTTATAATCCTGACTTTGAAACTCAATATGTCAATTGTGTAGAGACAGGTATGCTAACAGACTCAAAAGTCTGCCCTAACATGATAAACAAAACTTTATATTATTATCTTAATAAAATAAAAAACCTGACTCAGCAAGAGTTTAATCTGGAGTCAAGCTATGAAATAAGAAATATAAGTGTTAACCAAACCAAACCTTTTTCTATTGAACTGCGCATGAACATAACCTTGAACATTACAGATGCATATGCCAATGCTTCAGATACAAGAATTTTAACCAGTTCTGTAGATATTAATGGCCTTCTTGATCCTGTTTACCTGATTAATGGCACATATAACCAAACCATAAACCAAACCTCACTTAGAAGAGCAGGCAAGTGGAATTCCACAGATCTTATTCAGCTTTATAATAATCATGAATATAGAGAATATAATAATGCCACCAAGTTTATTGACAGAATCAAGGGAAATTTCACTCCCAGTAATTTAGGTATTGAAAGTTTTGTTAATCATACTCACCCTGACGTCAGTTATGATGAGAATGACACCATGGTGGATTATTTGTTCTGGCAAGGCGTAAAATTCAACTGCCAGACTCCAAGGGTGCTTGAAATTAATGATACTTCAATAATAAACCCATTTTACCAGCTAGATGTAGACCACATAGACAGCTTTGATATAGACCCAAGTCAAACCAGAGTAACCTGTTAAGAGAATAAACAAATAAGAAGAAAACCAAGAAAAAAATAAGGCAAAATAAGCAAAAATACAGCACTACTTAATGATAATTAACAAAGTTTATATATATTCAAAGGTGATAATCACTTTTGTATAGTTAAAGGAATAAAAAAGAGGGAATAGTATAAGAGGTGGGTATATTTTGAAAGATGAAGTCATAACTACAGGCGTAGATGATCTTTTAGCTCTTCTAAAGCAAGTAGATAAAATACCACTTATAGATGCTGCAATGCAACTAAAGATAACTCCGCCGCTGCTGCAATCCTGGGTTGATTTTCTAGTTGAAGAAGAGATAATCGGAATTGAGTATAAATTCACAAAACCAATCATATACCTGAACAAGCCGCCTGAAAAAAAAGAAAGCTTCATAAGTGAAGATGCAGACATGAATTTAGAAGCCTATAAGAATGACTTCAAATCAAGAGCTGCAGAAAAAAATATTCCTCATGACAAAATCAGTTTCTTTTGGAAAAATCATGTAAAAGAATCCCTAAACAGAAAAAGAGAGTTTTTCTACAGAGAAGCAAAAAAAAGAAACTTAAGTAATGTTCCTGCTCTTTGGCAGGGTTATAATGAGAGGTTATTATCATCTTAAAAATATAAAACACAAAAATGGACTTTGACAAATTCATGGAAAGAGACATTATTGAATTTCTCGATAATCAGAATATTGCGATAGCTGAAAAAGCAGCAGGGCTTAGAGAGGAAGAATTTGATTTATATGAAATAACCCAGGATTATACAAAAGAAATCAGCAAGGCATTAGAAGAACGGGACATGAAAAAAGCACAGCAGGTTTTTGAAGATGTCAAGAAAAAATATTTTACAGCTCCAGAAGATTCTCTGAGTAAGAAAAGATTCTACATAATCATGGAGGAAATATATGAAAAGATAAAGGATTTTGAATCTAAAGAAGAAGGAAAAAAGAGCCTCTTTGATACAATCAGGGATTATGAAGAAAAAGGATTATTTACAAACCCAGAATTATTTCATCAAAACGAAGAAGAAAAAATTCACTTAATTATAAGCACCATCAGCAGAAAAGAAAAAGAGCTTGAATCCATCACCAAGAAAAAAGGAATTGAAGGAAAAGACCTGAAAGAAGCAGTAATAATATACCGACAGCTAAAAAACATAATCAAAAAAATACCGGAAAAATACAACAAAGATAAAACAAATGCATATAATTCTGCACTTGGCTGGTTCTACACAATCAAAAAATTAAAACAAAGACTTGGAACTAAAATTGAAATAATGGAAATTGACCAACCCACAACTCCTGCAAAGCAGGCAACTTCTGTGGAAGAACAATTAGCTAAGATAAGAAAGTTAAAAGAGAAGATTGTTGAATCACACGCAAAAATATCAGAAGATCTGAAAAAAGAAGATCTGAAAAGCAGCATAAGTGAATATAAGAATCTCAAAAAGCTTTGCGAAGCATTTCCTCATGAAATGGAAGAAGAAAAAACAGCTCTTTTGGCAGATGCATTGTCATTGTATGACAGCGTCAAGAATCTGAAACAAAAGCTTGTTCATAAAACCAAACAAGAAACCGCAGACAAACATGAAGAAGATAAAGACCAGGACAAAAGAAAAAAAACAAGAGCTGAGATTCATAATAAACTTGAAATCATAAAATTACTTCTTGCAAAAAAAGATGCAATCAGTGCAATCAAACAGTACAGAGAGCTAAAAGAAATATTTAAGCAATACCCTGATGAGCCTCTTGCAGAAAAAAAGCAATTTTACAATGATATCTTGGGAGAACATCATGATATCAAGCTCTTGGAAAATGATTTAATAAAGAAAAGTCCGGTTCATAACATAGACCAGTCTGCGCATATTGAAAATCTTCTGGAACAAATCAATCATATGCTCGATAAAGGAAGTGTTGAACCTGCAACCCACAACCTCTTAGAAGCTAAGCACAAAATACAAATGCTTCCAAAAGAAGCTTTTGATGACAAATACCATTTTTTGAAAGAGGTTGAGAAAATAGAGCATAAACTTTTGTTTATAAAAAATATTCACAAAATGAATCAGCCAGAAATAATACAAATACAAGATTCACAAAAATCTGATACACATGACTGAACTAATAAGAAAAACCCATGAAGAACTTGCAAGAAAAGAACTCATTGACAGATACACCATTACAGTCAATAACATAGTTGTCGATATAAGTATTTATTCTGAAGAAGAAAGACCCGTGCCTGAATATATTGTATCAATTACAAATATCAGCGATGCCACTAAAATCATTCTGGAAAAAATCAGACAGGAATTCATCTCAAAGATGAATCTTGAAGAAATAGAAAGCCTTGAGCAGAATGAGCTTATCAACATAAGGCAAAGGTTTAAAGGAGAAATAAAAAGGCTCATACATAAGTACTTTCCGCAGGCAGATGCAAAAACAATAAACATGCTCATAAACTATCTTATTGAAGAAAATCTTGGGCTGGGAAAAATAGAAATCCTGCTGCAGGATCCTGCTCTTGAAGAGATTGTTATTAATAATCACAAAGACCCTGTATGGGTTTATCATAGAAAACACGGCTGGCTTATTACAAATATTAAGATAGTGACTGAGGCCAGAATAAGGCATTTTGCCACTATGATAGGCAGGGATATTGGAAAGGAAATAACAAATCTCAGTCCTTTGATGGATGCTCATCTGCTAACAGGAGACAGAGTTAATGCAACACTTGGACCAATCAGCACCAAAGGCAACACCATCACCATCAGAAAGTTTTCTCAAGATCCATGGACAATATCAAAGTTCATCCAGGAAAATGTGCTTAGTGTTGAAGCTGCTGCTCTTATCTGGCTGGCAGTGCAAAACGAACTCAGCGTACTTATAAGCGGAGGAACAGGAAGTGGAAAAACAAGCATGCTGAATGTAATAAGCAACTTTTTTCCTCCAAATCAAAGAATCATAAGCATAGAAGATACAAGAGAACTTACTCTGCCAGGTGACCTGCACTGGGTACCTATGGAAACCAGGCTGGCCAATCCAGAAGGTAAAGGAGGAGTGAGCATGCTGGACCTCCTGGTCAACAGTCTGAGAATGAGGCCTGACAGAATAATCGTTGGAGAGATTAGAAGAAAAAGAGAAGCAGAAGTCCTGCTTGAGGCAATGCATACAGGTCATAGTGTATATGGCACTATTCACGCCAACAATGCAGAAGAAGTAGTCACAAGATTGACCAATTCACCTATTGAAATTCCCAAACCAATGATTGCATCATTGTCTATGATAGTAATTCAGAACAGGAACAGGAGAACTGGCAAGCGAAGAACCCTGCAGGTGGCTGAGATCACACCAACAGGGGACGCAAGGATTCTGATAAAACTTAATGTTAACAAAGATACTCTTGAGCAAGTTGCCAAATCAGAGACTATGCTAGAGCGTCTGAAACTCTACACTGGCATGACTGACGAAGAAATTGACTTTGACTTAAAGGAAAAGGTCAGAATACTCAAATGGATGGTGAAAAAAGAGATTTTTGATGTGAATGAAATTGGAATGATAATAGCAAAGTACTATATGGGTACTTTGAGAATGGATTAAATTAGATTAAATCACTAAATCTTTTTATTAAAAGCAAGGGATGATTATTAATGCCTAAAAACCAACAAACAAGTAAAGCACTTCTAAAGAAGAAACTAATGCTTGCAGGCATTAACAAGAGTCCAGAAGATTTTATGTCTCAAACCCTTAAAAATTCACTAATAATTGGAGTGCTCATGGCTGTTTTTAGTTTTTTTATAATTAGTAAAAAAGAACTGCCGCTCATTTTTGTTCCTGTTGTTGGTTTTGTTTTCTTTGTACTTGCATACACGACTTTATACAAAGTGATTGATTCAAAGATTAGTAGAAAAGCCAAAAAAATTGACAAAGATGTTTTGTTTGCAGGAAGATTCCTACTCATTAAATTGAATTCAGGAAGACCTTTAATCAATTCATTTATGGAAGCCAGCCGTAGTTATGGTGTGGCCAGCAATTATTTTAAAGAAATCATCAGGGATATTGATCTTGGTACTCCTTTGGAAAAGGCTCTTGACAAAGCCACTGATAGCTGTCCTTCAAAAAAAATGAAAAGAATACTATTTCAGATAAACAATGCTCTGCAGATAGGAATTGATGTTTCACAAAACCTTGAAGCAGTCCTGGAGGAAATAGCTGCAGAGCAGCTGGTCGAAATCCAGAGATATGGGAAAAAACTTAACAGCCTGACCTTATTTTACATGCTGCTGGCAGTAGTGGTTCCAAGTCTTGGCATGACAATGTTCATAATAATAGCAGGCCTTGTATCTTTAAGTATAACTGCTTCAACATTTTTTGTTTTTTTATTTTTCCTGTTATTAGTAGAATTAGTATTCCTGAGCTTATTCAAGGGCATCAGGCCTAATGTGAATATTTAAACACATCGAAACACAACACAGATATAATTAAACAATAAAGAGGTAAAAAAAGAAAAAAAATGAGAATATTTTTCTTTGAAGAATTTGGAAAAGCCTTTGTGCCTAGACAAATAAGACCTGGATTGGGCAAGTATTTAGCAAAGGCAGGAATTGATAATGTTCCTTACAAATTCTTTGGCATCTTATTTTGGATAACTGCTATTATAACATATTTCATGTATGTTCCTGGTATTTATCCTGTGATTAAGCAAAAAGCCATGATAGTATTTTTTATTCTTACATTTGTCTCTTGGTTTTTTATTCAAGTGCTTGTAGCAGTGATAATCGTTCTTGGAATCTATTTTTATTTGAACATCCAAATTTATCAAAGAACAAAAATATTAGAAGACATGCTTCCTGACTACATGGCATTGGTATCAACCAATCTTAAAGGCGGTATGAATTTTGAAAAAGCACTTTGGACTGCGATAAAACCAGAATTTGGCATCCTTGCGAAAGAAGTCGGGCTGGTGAGTAAAAGAGTAGCCACAGGCAATGATGTAACAGAAGCTTTACAGGAATTCGCTGATAAATACAATTCACCAAGACTGAAACGCAGCATAGACTTATTAAAAGGAGAAATATTGAGCGGAGGCGCAATATCTAAAGTTATTGATAGTCTGGTTGCGAATCTGAAAAAGACAAAAGCATTAAAACAGGAGATGGTGGCAGCCACTCTGACATACATGATTTTCATGGCTGCAATCGTAGTTTTTATAATGCCTGCATTATTTGCACTTGCCAAGCAGCTTCTTCAGATTCTTCTGGGATTTGGTGAAAGGCTAAGCAGCAGTTTCCAGAGCGGAGCAACAAGCATGTTTTCATTCAGTGTTGCTAATATTGATCCTTTTCATTTTCAGCTCTTTTCCATAGGAGCCATAAGTATCATAGCAATTTTTTCATCAATGATAATCAGCACTATAGAAAAAGGCGATATAAAAGGAGGTCTTAAATATATTCCTCTCTTTTGGGTCGGCAGTATTGTCATGTACTTTATTTTCTCTGTAGTGCTTGAAGCCATGATGGGAGGGTTATTAATTTAAGCTCATAAAAGCAAAAAATTTATATAACTAGAATATAAAGAATAGAATAAGAGAATATAATTAATTTATTATGATGGCGTATATTAAATACTATGTAAATACTATGAAATATTATAAGAGGTGATTTTTTATGAGAAAAGGACAAGCAGCACTAGAATTCCTAACAACATACGGCTGGGCATTCCTAGTAATCTTAATAATGATAGGAGCACTAGCATACTTCGGAGTACTAAACCCAAGCGGGCTTTTGCCTGCAAGATGTACATTTAGTCCTGAAATATCATGTATAGAACATGAGGTTGATTCTACAGGATTACTCAAATTTAGATTTAGAAACAATGTAGGTTCTATGGCAACCTTTAATTTTTCAGCTGAAGAAATATCATCAGGTGCACAAGGTTGGTGTATAAATTATAGTAACGTACGCGCAGGAAGAATTGAAGAAGTCAACTGTACTTTTAGCACTACATTTCCAGCAGGAGATAAAATAAAGTTTGAAGTAAACGCCTTTTACACCAAAGCAGGCGGCAGCTATGACGTTCCTGTCAAAGGAGAAATATATGGTGAAGCTAAATAAGGCTCATATTTATAAAAAATATAATAAAACAAAATTCGAGGTGAAGTGAAAATGAGAAAAGGACAAGCAGCACTAGAATTCCTAACAACATACGGCTGGGCATTTATAGTGATTTTGGTAATGATAGGAGCACTGGCATACTTCGGAGTGTTAAATCCAAGTAAAGTTCTGCCTAACAAATGCACTGCTGAAGCTGGTTTTTCATGCAAAGACTACAGAATACTTAGTACTAATGTAAGTGTAGTACTTAGTAATGGAAAAGGCGGTGGCTTTACAGTAGGTAATGTCACGGCAGAATCTGACGCAGGAAAGGTTCAAGGTTGCGAGGTAACTCCAAGTTCAACAGTCCCAGTTGATTCAGAGTTTACTATTACTTGTGATGATGGAACAGACTTAAGTACTGCTGTTGGTGAAAAAGTCAAAGTGACTTTTGAAATGAGCTACATTATGGCAAGAGGAACTTATAATCAGAGCTTCAGAGGAGAAATATACAGCGAAGTCAGGTAAACTTACTAAAATTTTTTATTTTACTTTAATTTTTAACTTATTTTTGAATTTATTCTAAGAGATACAAACAGGATAAAAAAGATGGTGAAACAAAAAAAAGCTCAGGCTGCTTTTGAATACCTAACAACTTATGGCTGGGCTATTCTCACAGCTCTTGTTGTTGTAGGAGCATTATCCTATTTTGGATTTCTTAATCCCAGCAATCTTTTACCTAATAAATGTGATTTTGGCAATCAGATGGAGTGTGTTGAGTACAGAATTGTTGAAGGCCCACCAGAAAATAGGGTTGATCTCTGGCTGAGGAATAATTTTGGAAAAGATATTGAAATCATGAATGTAGAAGGAATTGAAATCTTCTCACCTAGTTTCCGCATGGATGGAGGCCCACCCAACATTATTCCTGTTGGCAACAAAAGAGAATTCTTGGTAAATTTAGATGAAGTCAAGCGTTCGGGAGAAAAGCAGGAAATCAACTTGGTAATCCGCTTTAGACGAGCAGGAGGAGCCTACCCTGAACACAATGTTTCTGGAACAGTATTTGTAACAGTACAATGAAGTCTCATCTTCCTTAAAATAGCAAACTTTTTAAATAAATCATGCTCTCTGGTGAATATAAGGAGTTGTTCTAAGAGGATAAAAACCAGAATTATATTTTTAAAGAACACAAGATAAGGTGGTGTATGTTATGAAAGAAGATGATATATTGAAAACAGGAACAACAACAGTCGGCATTGTATGC
The DNA here is from genome assembly GCA_018819305.1 of Nanobdellota archaeon. Taxonomy (GTDB): domain Archaea; phylum Nanobdellota; class Nanobdellia; order Woesearchaeales; family SM23-78; genus SM23-78. The sequence goes on along the minus strand of JAHJQO010000018.1, from coordinate 9,464 downwards.
AAAGACTGTGTTATACTTGCAGCAGATAAAAGAGCAACAGCAGGTAATTTTATTGCTATGAAACATGTTGACAAAGTAGTACCTGTAAATAATAGAATGGCAGTAACCACTGCAGGAAGTGTAAGTGACTTACAATTAATAATCAAGCTGCTTAAAGCAGAACTTAATCTGAAAACCATAAGAGTTGACAGAGATATTACTGTAACAGAAGCAGCAAACCTTTTAGGCAACATTGTATATAATAATATCAGAAAGATGAGTATGATTCCAGGAGTCACGCATTTCCTTCTGGGTGGTGTGGACACTAAATCAAAATTATATGATTTATATGCTGATGGAAGCATAACTGAGGTTGATGATTTTGTAGGCAGTGGAAGCGGCAGTGTGATTGCTTATGGAGTGCTTGAATCCAGCTACAAAACAGATATGAGTGAAGAAGAAGGTGTTGAACTTGCTCTCAAGTCTATCAATGCTGCTCTTCAAAGAGATTCTGCCAGCGGCGGGGGCATTGACGTCTATGTTATCAACAAAGACGGTGTTAAAAATGTTGCTCACAAAAAGGTAAATTCCAAAGCTGTGTAAACAAAAAGCAAAAAAATAAACAAAAAATAAGAAAAGATTCTCAAACAAATTTTTCAAATACGAATAAATTATTTTATGAATAATCTGAAAACAATTTAAAGCAATAATCATAAAATAAATCTTTAAGGAGGTTAGTCTCTATGTCCGAGATTATAGACGAAATATTCAAACATGTGCCAAAAAACAAAATTAGTGATGCTGTTTTTGAAGGCGCAAATATTGTACTTTACACAGAAAATAAAGATTTCTTTCTGAATGACGGCGGCATTGTTAAAGAAGTTGTAAATATGATTAAAAAAAGAATAGAGCTAAGACCCGATCCAAGCACTTGCATGGAGCAGGAAAAAGCAGAAATTCTTATCAAGAAAATTATTACTGATGAAGCAGGCATTGACCAAATAATCTTTGACCCGCAGAGAAGCATTGTAATTATTGAAGTGCAGAAACCAGGGCTGGCAATTGGCAAACAGGGAGAAAACCTGCAGGAAATAAAAAAGCAGACCCTTTGGGTGCCGCAGATTAAAAGGACTCCGGCTATCAGAAGCAAGATAATTGAAAATATTCGCGCTGTTCTTTATCAAAACAATGATTACAGAAGAAAATTTCTTCACAAGACTGGTCAGAGAATTTATAACGGCTGGCTCAGAAGAGAGAAAAAAGAGGAATGGATTAGATTAAGTTTTCTTGGCGGAGCAAGACAAGTTGGCAGAAGCTGCTACTTACTTCAAACTCCCGAATCAAGAGTTTTGCTTGACTGCGGAATAGATGTTGCAGCCAATGATGACAATGCATATCCTCATCTTGAAGCTCCTGAATTTGACATTAAGGAACTTGACGCAGTCATCATAAGCCATGCTCATCTGGACCACTCAGGTCTTATTCCTTATCTTTTTAAGTTTGGTTACAGAGGACCAATTTATTGTACCCTGCCAACAAGAGATATTATGAGTTTGCTGCAGTTAGATCTTGTAAAAATTCAGAGGAACGAAGGAAAAGAACCAATCTACACGAGCGATGATATAAAAGAGACAGTGAAACATACAATTTGCCTTGATTTTGAAGAAGTCACAGACATCACACCTGATGTCAGGATTACTCTTTACAATGCAGGTCACATGCTTGGCAGTTCTCTAATACATATACACATTGGCAATGGTCTTCATAATTTTGTTTACACAGGAGATTTAAAGTATGCCAAAACTAACTTATTAAGCATGGCTGCTACAAATTTTCCAAGGCTTGAAACATTGATGATTGAATCAACTTATGGAGCAAAAGATAATATTCTGCCTCCAATCAAAGATGCAGATGCACAGCTCAGTGAACACATAATAAGTACTATCAAGAAAAAAGGTAAAGTCCTGCTTCCTGTTCTGGGAAGTGGAAGAGCACAGGAAATAATTGTGCTGCTTGACAAGCTAATGAGAGAAGGACAACTCAGCGACAAGATACCTATCTATATTGATGGTATGGTTTGGGATATTACTGCAATTCACACTGCATATCCTGAGTTTTTGAACAGCACTGTAAGGCAGCAGATTTTTCACAAAGATAGCAATCCTTTTTTGCGTGAAAACATCACAAGAATTGGAAGCCCAAAAGAAAGAAAAGAACTGCTCGAAGAAAAAGGAGCCTGCATCATTCTGGCAACCAGTGGTATGCTTGTCGGCGGACCTAGTGTTGAATACTTAAAAGGCCTGGCAGAATACCCAAAAAATCTTCTAATATTCACATGCTATCAGGGAGAAGGAAGTCTTGGAAGAAGAATTCAGCGCGGTGAAAGAGAGATAAACTCAAAAAAAGGCAACAAAATAGAGACTATTCCTATCAAGATGGACATTGAAAAACTAGAGATTACAGGTCATAGTGACAGGCGTGAACTTATGAGTTTTATTGCTCATTGCAATCCAAAACCAAAAAAAATAATTGTTGTCCACGGCGAGAGCAGCAAGTGCCTTGACCTGGCCAGAAGTGTTCACAAAAGCGCAAGAATTGAGACAATTGCTCCGAGGAATCTGGATGCTCTAAGGCTGAGATGATTGAGATAAGTTATTTTGTTGAAAATTTCGTTTATTTTTAGTTAAAAACTAAAAATTTATATATTCTTCTCACGAAAATCAATACATAGTAAATATTAGAATAAGATTATAATAAATCATTATAATATAAATATAATTTTATAATAAAATTTAAAAAAAGAGGTTAGAACTTGGAGCCAGTATTCTTTAGCATAGGCCTTATCATAATTGTTGCAGGAATTGGTGCGTATCTTGCACGTACATTAAAACAGCCTCTTATTCCTGCTTACATAATAGTCGGTATTATTCTAGGTCCAGTTCTTAAAATAATAACTGACCTCAACAAGCTGCTCAAGATTAAAATCAATCATATGAAAGCTTTGGAAGAAAGACATAAGAGACATCCGCATCACAGCAATGATTGAATAGAACGAAAAATAACTAAAAAAAAGAAATTATGCATAATCATAAGTAATATTTATAAAGTACTGAATCAATAATAAGAAAAAGAGAAAAAAAAGATTAAGATGAATCCTGAAGAAATGGGAAGACTGCTTGTAAAACATGGTTTTATTAAAGGCAACTCTCAAAAGAAATACAAGTTCAGTGATGAAAAAGGCAGTTTTATAGCCAAAGAAGGTGAAACCAGCCACAAAGATGCTGACATGGAGTATGATGAAGAAGCAAATATAGAAGCATCTGTAGCAGCTGATTTTACAAACTATCTGCCAACTGGTTATCCAACTCCTGCAAGAAGATATAGAGTTGTGCTTGAGGCTTCTAAACTAAATATGGAAGAAACTTATTACTGGATTCTTAATTTCATGAGACAGGATGCTGCTTTTCCTTATGTTGACAAAATCACAGATGTATTCAGTGCCAGCGAACAAAGTGCAATGTGGGGTGCTGCGCAGACCAGAATGGGTATGCAGCAGGACAGGGCCAGCCAGAATTTAAGAAGCATAAGTGACATGGTAAAACAATTGTTTCAGGTAGTTAGAGAATTAAGGATTCTTGATGAGAAACTAGAGCCAAGAAAAAAATGGAAAGAATCAAAAGCAGCAGATGTTGCTCTTAAAGCAGAATATGCAGACCTGGTTGAAAGAGTTGGAGGCCAGATGCAGCCAGGAGGTGTTTTTCAGCTGGCACAACAAGTAGGATACACTGCACTGCCTGATTTATTTTTTAACACACACATTTATAGGCTGGAAGATATTGACAAAGTAATTGATGACATGAAATATAACAAAAATCTGAGACAGGTTCTAAGAAGAAAGCTTTTTGCTTTTCTTAACTGGAAACTAAAAACAGATAAAGAACTTAAAACCAGAAGAGTATTTTTGCTGAAGTATCTGCGCCAGCACTGGAATATTATTAAAACTCTTATGAACTGGGCAAAACCTTATCTCAGAAACATTGCCAGGATGCAGATGAGCCCAGAACACATGGACAGCCCTGATATTGTAGGTGCTTTCGAAACTTCAATGATGGAGATAGAACTTCTTGCTTATAAAAAACCCAACAAAGGAGATTATCATCCTTGTGTTCTTACAACTTTTAAATACAGGACAAGGCCTGAATTGAGTTTTCAGCAGGATAATTATGCTCACAGAGGACCGATTCATGTTGGGAAAGTAGAAGTAACTTTTAGGGCATATGGTTGGACAAAAAAACAAATGGATGCTTATAGAAAATACAAACGAGATGAGGATATGCTTTTGCTTGGCTTGGTTGATTCCAGTGTCCAAAACGCAATGGATGCTCTTGGAGAAGAACTTGAAACTTATCTTTGGGAAGCTGGTGAAAAAGAATTTGAAGAAAAACGCAAAGCAAAAGAGTTTGCTGAGAAAAAGAAAGAAAAAGCATTTGAAAAGCAGATGGCTGTGGGAATGATTGATCCATTCATCTCAATATTCAAAGGTTTCTGGGAGATTTTCTCATTATTTGCACCTTCAGGTATTTTTCAAAAAAGTTCAGCAGGAAAAATCTCAGGCTCTTCGAGTGACGCTGCAAATGCTGCGTCAGGAGCCATGTTTAATGCTTACAAATATTATAAGAAAGCTCATGGAATGCTGAGCTGGTAAATAATATTACTAATGAGATCATTCATAAAAATTCATAATGGTAGACACATCTGATAATTTAAGTGCTGAGGAAAAAATCAAACAGCTCGTTGGTTTTGAACAGGAAAAAAGCAAAGAATTAAAAGAGAAAAGAAAAGAGCTTGAGGAAAAACAAAAAGAACTTGAAGAGCTTGAGAAACAGGGAAAATCAGAGATTGAAAACGCAAGAGCTGAAATTGAAGAAAAAATTGAAGAGCTGGCTATTGAAGAAAAAAAACGTTTTGAAGAACTAGAAGCTCTCAGAAGGAGAAGAGAGCAGGAAGCCAGTCTTGAAGAAACAATTGCAAAAGAAAGTCAGGATGGTGAAAGAGAAGCTTTTGTTCAAAAAGGATACACTGCTGTTTTTGAAGAAATCCTGGAAGGCAGACCTGGTTTTTATGAAGTAACAAATTACAATGTTGTTAACAGGCTTGAACAAATTGCTCAGGAAGCCAAAGACAGGTCATTAACAAATGAAGAGCAGAAATTTGTTGACCGTATCCAGTATCATGCTGAGAGGATGCGAGGGACTGAGTTTTACCAGCAAAAAGATAATTCAAATTACCTGTCACGTGAACTTCAACAAATAGATAATATTAACAAAAGCATCAGAGAAAGAGATAAACCAAAAGATTATGCTCCTTAAGTAAAATAAAAATAGAAAAAATAAGAAAAAAACAATAAAAAAAGTAACAAAAAAAAGAAGTGATTTTAAAAAATGATATTCAATAACTATTATAGTGCCATGGACAGAGGATATGGAACTTTAGAACCAAGTGATTCTCCTTCAGAATCAGGCGAAGCCATGATGACCAGTTCTCTTGGTCCTCAGGAAGTAGGCACCAGCACAAATCCAATGGAACATCAAGTGCAGTCTTTTGCTGCAAAAATAAGAGGCGGTGCAAGCAAAATCGAACTTAGTTTTATGGGTGCAGGCAAGAGCAATGCTCAGCAGCCAAGTCCTGAGGCTTTTGGAAGCAAAGACCGTGAAGACATAAGAACCCTGGCAGAAATTAATGCAATTAAAACAAGTGTTCATGCTCCTCTTCATTCTCAGAGCCTTTCAGGTATGGGAGAACAGGGATTTAGTGATAGCGCCAGAAAAATGGCTTTGAGTGAGATTGAAAGAGCTATTCATTTTGCTGCTGAAGCCACCAAAGGAGGTGCTGTTGTTTTTCACACTCATGAATGGCAGAGACCGATTAGTGAAGTTCAGGAAAAAAGCGGCAGCAATTTATTTCTGGGTTATCCTGAAGAAAGAGACAAAGCCATGGTCATGGTTGCTGACTCAAAGACAGGACAGATTAATGCTGTTAGAAAAGACCATTATGTTTATGAGCCAAAATTTCACACAGCAGCAAGTTATGAAAAAGATTTTGGGAAAAAACTTGTCGGAACAATAGACCCTGAGACTGGTGAGAAAATAAAAGCAAATGACTGGATTAATATGAATGGAGGGCTTATTAAGAAAGAATGGGTATTAGACGAAGACAAGGCAGAAAAATTATTTGACAGAGTTCCTATATGGAACAAAGAAAAAACAAATTTTGAAGTTGAAAGAGTAGAATATTCTGATTTTATTGAAAGAGCCCATCAATTAGAAAAAGAAACAGGGAAAAAAATTGCTCCAGAATTATTGTTTTTCAAGACCAACACTGCTAATGATGTTCTCAAAGCCAAAGGCTCATCTTTATTTTATTCTTATCGTTACGAAAATTCAAAAAAATCAAGAGATGCTGCAATTAAAGCTCTGGAATTTTATGAACAAATAGAATCAACTGTACCTGAAAAAGAAAAATGGAAATTATTAATCCAGCAGAATTATATTAGGCATGATTTGGCTCCTGCTGAAAACATGATGCCATCAGAATACTTAAAAGATTTGATAAAGACTGAAAGTGACCAGATGAAGCATATTCATGAAGCTTCTGCTTCTGCAGATGCACAAGCACAACAGCTACTTGAGAATATGAACAGGATACAGACAGTTGAAGAATTTGGAAAAAACAAAACAGCACAGACAATTTCTGAAGCAGGGCTTATAGCTATGAAGTACAGTGACAGTCACAGAAAAGAGCTTAACGAATCAATATATGTTGCACCAGAATCATGGAGAACAGAACAATATGGAAGCCATCCTGATGAAATAAGAGCTATTATAACAGACTCTAGGAAACAAATGGCAAACCAGCTTGTAAAAGAAGGTTATTCAAAAGAAGAAGCAGCAAGAAAATCAAAAGAACACATCAAAGCAACACTTGACATTGGCCATTTTAATCTTTGGAGACAGCACTTTGTTGCAAAGCCAGGAGAAAGCCCTGAACATAGAGATAAACGTTTTAACAACTGGATGCTTAACACCACTGAGAAACTTGCAAAAGACGGCATAGTAGGTCATATTCACTTAACTGATAATTTTGGGTATCATGACGAGCACCTGACTCCTGGGGAAGGTAATGTTCCTATGAAAGAATTTATCAAAAAAATGGAAGAAGCAGGACTTAAGGATTTTATTGCTGAGGTTGGAAGTTATAATGCCAACACAGTTATGACGGATACATGGGCTCTTATGGGCAGTCCAATATATACAACTGCTAAAGCCCCTACTTTTAGAAGCATACGTGAACAGCATCTGGGTTATCACAATGCTGCTCCTTACATGGTAAGGCCATATGCTCCAAGCGAAGACTGGAGTTTCTGGTCAGAGGTTCCAATGGAGTAAACTTTTGGCCCGTTCGCTTCGCTCACTATCAAAAGTTTGCAAAATGCAGACGACTACAAAAGAGCTTTGCTCTTTTGAGCATTCAAATCAAAGATTTGAATACTCCTAGTGCAAAAAAGCACCGGAGTCCCCTTTAAAAGCAAAACTTTAATAAAAGAAAACACTCATCATTATCAAAAGAGGTGGGAAATAGGTGGAATTTGACATCCATAAGAGAAAAAAAGAAGTTTCTGATAGTTATCCAAAAGATGTAACAGATATTGCTTATAGTTTTAGCAAAAAAGTTTACAAGGAGTTTGCCAAGTTCATAAAAGCCATTGTTCTTTTTGGCAGCACTGCAAGAAAAGGAAAAGTTTCAAAAGGAGATATTGATATCTTAATAATTGTTGATGATGTTAGTATTGTCATGGACAGAGAATTTGTCCAGGCTTACAGAATTATTATTAACAAAATAGTTGCAGAGGTTGCGCCTAAAAAATTGCATATAACAACTTTAAAATTTACCAGTTTCTGGGAGTATGTAAGAGCAGGAGATCCTGTGGCAGTTAACATCTTAAGAGATGGCGTCCCAATTATTGATTCAGGTTTTTTTGAGCCAATCCAACTCCTATTATTTCAGGGAAGAATAAGGCCTAGTACTGAAAGCATGTGGAATTATTTTAACAAAGCACCAATTACTTTGCACAATTCCAAATGGCATATTAAACAAGGAGTGATTGACTTATACTGGGCTGTTATTGATGCAGCACACGCTGCTCTAATGAAACTCAACGAGGTTCCTCCAAGCCCAAGCCATGTTGCAGATTTGCTTGAGACCAAGATGGTCAAACGAGGATTGCTTCCTCAAAAATATGCTGATATGATGAGAAAATTCTATAATATTTCAAGAACAATCCTTCACGGAGAAATCACAGAGATAAGCGGTGCGCAATTTGACGAGTACTACAAACTAGCAAAAGAATTTGTTGAAAAAATGCAAATGTTTATAGAAGGAAGGAATTGAAATATTAATAAAAAAATAAATTAACAAAACACGTCATCATAAAATCATTTTTATTAATGATAGTAACAAGATTCTCACCACCAGAAACCTTTTCAGCATCAGACTTTTGTTCTCCAGAAACATCATCTACAATAGACTTCTTATCAGGAAGAAACCAACTAATCAACTCCCTTGCTTTTTCCTCATCCGACATACCACTAAAAACACTAACCATAATTTATTTCACCCTCTCCTTTGCGCCTCCGGCGCCTACCCCACGAACCGCACCATAGCTGCTGCCGAGGTAATCGCATGTAAGAAGGTCGAAGCCATTGCTACCGCAACCCAACCAAGCCCCACCAACATAATCAGCTTTTCCAACATTATCAGGCACCCAAACCATAGCAGTCTCACCAAAATACTTAGCTACGTCTACTAATCTCCTGGGATTTTTCAATCCTGTTAAATCCTTCAAATAATTCGCATAATTACTAACTTTCAAAGCAGCCTCTAAAACCAAATCATCCAAACCATCTTTATCAAAAACACATTCATTTCTCTTTCTGGAAGAATTAATATTATCCTTTCCACCACATTCAGGAAAATCACTATCATCAGGATAATGAATAATCTTATTATCTTTCCAATCAACCAAAGTATTAGTATTATGCCGACCATAACCACTACCATAATCATTAAACTGATCCAAAACCTCCCTCACATCAGAATCCTTATCTTTAAGATCATAAAGAGCCAACACAACATTACAAAGCAAAGCAAAACTAGGCAAGAATAAACCATTACCCTGCCTCTCAAAATGAACAATAGAATCATAAGGAGTAAAACTAATATGATTCTTACCACCAGCTTTTCTTTCAACATCTTTAGCCACCAATAACTCATCATACTGCTCCATTACTTTTCCCTTATGATCATAACATTCAATACCTTTTAACGTTAAGAAATCACTACTGTTAACAACAGTAACTAAGTTTCTCTCACCAGAAACCTTCTCAGCACCAGACTTTTGTTCTCCAGAAGTATCTTCTTCACCTAGT
>JAHJQO010000017.1 GCA_018819305.1 Nanobdellota archaeon | reverse complement strand
GTGAATCCTCACATGCAGCTCAAAGGAGCAACGCCTGCCGAAAAGGCAGGGCTTGATTTAAAATTAGAAAGAAACAAATTCTTAAAACTAATCAAACTAAGAGCAAAGAAAATCCATCATTCGCAAAGATGACAATGTCTGTGAATGGTAATCTATATAAACCTTTAATCAACAACTGTTTCTGAATAACATAATGGGCTCTTAGCTCAGCCTGGTAGAGTACCACCTTGGCATGGTGGGGGCCGCGGGTTCAAAACAGATTTTTAGGAAAAATCTGGTAAAAACTAATTAAGTACGACACAAGCAAAGCTTGGTCGTACGAATTGCCAAAAACCTAAATGTCTGGTGAAAGTCCCGCAGAGTCCATTAGTCTTTGTAGGTAACTATGCAATAATAGTAGAAGTTTTCTGAGCCTAATTTCAAAGGGAAAATTATTATTTAAAAGAATCAAAGCCCATTGATTTGAGGACTTCTTTTATTTTATCTATCTTTTTTTGCTGATCTTTCTTTTCAGACATTGCAACAAACTTAATTAGAAGATTTGCTAACTCATCTTCTGAGCCAAACTTGATAATATGTCCGTCTGTTATAAAATAGAACCTGTATTTTTGATATTTCAGTTCTTTTATAACAACGCCTCCTACAGAACTGAGAAGTTTCCCCTTTTTTGGCTGCCCCTCTAAAGATTCTATTGTATTAATTATTTTTTCTGCTTCAACAGCAGAGAATTTTTTCTGAATTTGTTTAAACAAAGACTCAGTTATTATTACTTTTGCCATTTCTAAGTCTCTTTCTAGCTTCATTTATTGTTATAGAATCTGAAGTATCGTACAGGTATGTCATTAAAAGATTTTTCTTTGTTAATTCATACATTTTTCGGATAACATCCTCATATGAATCTCCTGCTCTGCCTAAATTCTTCAAATTCTCTTTCATTTCCTGAGATATGGATATTGTAGTTACCATAGAATACGTTAATACTATAGAGTTTATATAATTTGTGTTTTTTCTCAGGAAATACTGTTCATTTTCAGCACTTTTACATAGTGAAGTGAAAAGATTAATTATTTAAAAAGAATATGATTTTTTATTTTGTATGATAGGAATAATTTCAGATACGCATGACAACGTGCCTAATATTAAAAAGGCTGTAGAAATTTTCAAGAAGAACAAGGTTGAGTTTGTCATTCATGCAGGTGATATTATTGCTCCTGTTAGTGTCAATTATTTTGAAGGCCTAAAGATGAAGTTTGTTTTTGGCAACTGCGATGGCGACAGGCTTATGATTGAGGAGAAAGTCAGGAATATTGGCGGCGAGCATCATGGCAGAACCATGGAATTAAAATTCAAAGGCAAGAAGCTTGGTGTTTTTCATGGCGATGATATTCTGATGAATGACAAGATGATGAATGCTGGCTATGATTATTATATTCATGGCCATACTCATTTTCCTGAGGATAAAAAACAAGGCAATACAAGAGTGCTCTGCCCTGGCGGCCATTATATGGGTGATCCTAAAGAGCAAAACAAAGTCATTCTATTGGATGTTGCAAAAGATAAAGTTGTGTTTGTTGATGTCGTATGATAAAAGCAATAATTTTTGACTGGTTTAGAGTTTTAACAAAAGAAAATTGGTCAGATTGTTTAATGAGAGAACTAAATCAGAAATATGGTTTAGACAAAACCATAATAAAAGAAGCATTTAATAAATATCATCAGCCTTTTGCTAGAGATATTATATCTTCCGAGGAGTTTCTTGATAAGTTTATTAAAACTTTAAAGATAAAGGAAGATCCTAAAAATTTTAAATATTTATTTGAGAAAATACCTGTTTTAAATAATGAATTATTTGATTTAGTTTTAAAACTTAAGAAAAAATATACTGTTGCTCTTTTTTCTAATAATTTTAGACCAGTTTTTGCAAATTATGATGTTAATTTAAAAAAATATTTTGATGAAGTTTTTTTATCATATGAATTAGGATTAAATAAAATTCATGATGAGATTTGGAATATTATTATAAAAAAATTAACATTTGAACCAAGCGAAATATTATTTGTTGATGATAATGATAAATATTTGCATTATGCAAAAAATAAGGGCATAAAGACTATTCATTTCAAAGATGTTGAACAACTAAAAAAAGAGCTAAATTTACATGGTGTTGATGTTGAATAAGAACAAATTTTATAAATTCCTCCTCGTTCTCTCAAGTCATGATAAAAGGGGTTATATTTGATTTTTGGGGCACTTTAGTTGAGAATGGAATATTTCCAAGCCCAGTAAAACAGGTTAGGTATATTCTAAGGGTTAGAATGTCCTTTCAAGATTATATTTTAAGATTTGAAGATGTTTTTATGGCTAAGCCTCATGAGAACCTGACTGAGGCATTTAAGGCTGTTTGCAAAGAGTTTGAACTCGAACCCAGAGATTTTATTATTGAAAAGCTTGTTGGAATGTGGAACAAGAACGAGCTCTTGGGAAAACCATTTCTTGACACAATTGAAGTTCTGAAGTATCTGAAAAAAAAGAAAATCAAAGTCGGACTCATATCTAATACTAATGAAACCATTAACAGAGTTTTGGATAAGTTTGACCTTCGCCAGTATTTTGATGCGCAAGTCCTCTCATATGAAGAAGGAATGCTCAAAACAGATCCTGATTTGTTTAAGAAGCTCCTGAAAAAACTAAAGCTAAAATCAGAACAAGTAGTAATGATTGGTGATTCAATACCTACTGATATTATTGGCGCAAGAAAAGCAGATGTAAGACCAATTCTTTTAGACAGAAGAAACAATAGGACTTTTTCTCCAAGAATTGTCAGCTTAAGAGCACTGCAGGATTTGATTGAAAAAGACGAATTAGATGATTTTATTGCACAAGGCGCGGCAGAGCAGGAAAAAGCAGATGCTGAACGGCAAGAAGAAAACCGAGCTGGTTCTGATGAGTGAAGATAAAGATTGCATTTTCTGTAAGATTGTGAAAGGCGAAATTCCATGTAATAAGATTTATGAGGATAAAGAATTCTTGGCATTTCTTGATATTGCACCTATAAATCCAGGTCACACATTGGTTGTTCCTAAAATTCACTGCCAAGATTTGCTGGATTTTCCAAAAGCAGAAGAAATGGATATGATTGAATTTATTAAGAAAGTTGCTGCTGCAGTTGTCAAAGCAACAAATGCAGATGGTTTTAATTTAGGTCTTAATAATGGAGAAGCCGCAGGTCAGGTTGTTAAGCATGCTCATTTCCATATAATTCCAAGGTTTTCTGATGATGGTTTTAAGCATTGGCCCCACGGAACTTATAAAGAAGGTGAAATGCAGGAAGTTCAGGATAAAATAAGGTCTAGTTTTTGAATGAAAAAACAGTAACCTTTTTATAAACCATTTTTTTCTTTAGTGTTAAGTTTTATTATTGGGTGCTATTCTGAGCGTAGCGATGAATAGTACGGTTTTACAAAATTTTTTCAAAATTTTGCCGGTGTAGTTTAACCTGGTTAGAGCGCCACAAGGATAATACGTCCTGGGCGAGGCTCATATGGTTGAGCGATGAGCTGAAAAGCAATGATTAACTCGACTCTGACCGAAGAAACGTGGAAGTTGAGGGTTCAAATCCCTTCACCGGCACATTTCTTTTTTAATTATTATTTACTTTTTAGTAGTAACAAAAACGAAAGATTTATAAACTAATAAATTAAATAAGAGTGCATGTCAAAAGAAAATTCTTCAGAATATATGCGGAGGATGCATCCGATTTTGATGAGAAAGGATTATAAAACGCCTGATGGCAATAATTTCTATTGTAAAAATATCGGGCTGGGCGTTGCAGATTCACTGATTCAAGAAGGCCAAAGGCCTTTTCTTATGCGTTTTGAAAGTAGAGTTATTGAGGATGGTGAACTTTGGACTGAACTTTTGTTTCCAAAACCGTTTGCAGGTAGAGTTAAATGGGGTTCCCACACAGTATGTTGTGTTCTTGATGAGAATAAGAATACTGTTGTTTATGATCCAATCGCAAAAACACCTTTGCCTCAAAAAGAATATGAAAAGTACGTATTTGGAAAACCTCTACAAGGAACTGTTATTTCTTCTCAAATTAAAACAAGAGAATTAGTAGAAAGACAAAAACAAGCAGCTAGATTAACAGCCATGATGAAAGATTATCTTTAGAATTTGAAAGATTATCTTTAGAATTAGTTTGAAAATTAAATTCTAATAAATTAATAACTCCTTGCAAAATAAACCCATTTTTCTGCTTTCTTGTCACAGCCACAGAAACATTTACCTATGACTTTTGGCTGCTCAAATGGAATATTAAGAGTCTTTGCACCTGTTTCATCTTTGACCTGGGCTTCGCATTCTTTGCAATTGCACCAGGCACCATAAGCAATCTTGCCGCTCTTAATCACTTTTCTGAAATCATTCATTGAAGTGACTTTTTCAATGCTTGTTTGCAGAAATTTCTTTGCATTATTAAATAGATTATCCTGAATATCACCAAGCAGTTTGATGGATTTGACAACAACCTCATTAATAGGGACAGCTTCTTTCACACCAGTATCTCTTCTGACAATAACAACCTGGTCTTTTTCCAGATCTTTAGGACCGATTTCAATCCTGAGAGGCACGCCTCTAAGTTCCCAATAATTAAACTTAAATCCAGGACTATATTCATCCCTGTCATCAAGTTCTACTTTCAGACTCTTCAACTCGTTTTTTAACTTCTTAGCCATCTTGAGAATTTTTTCATTAACAGCTGGCTTGTTGCTGAACATAATCGGAACAATTGCTACATGAACAGGTGCTACTCTGGGAGGCAGAACAAGACCTTTATCGTCACCATGCACTGCAATCATCACACCAATGCTTCGGGTGCTGAAACCCCATGAATTCTGCCAAACATATTGCTTGTCTCCATTCTTATCAAGAAAAGTAATATCAAACGCTTTTGCAAAATTCTGACCTAGCAAATGAGAAGTTCCTCCTTGGATGGCCTTGCCATTTGGCATGAAGCTCTCAACACTGTCTGTATAAACAGCTCCTGCAAACTTCTCAGTCTCGCTTTTCCTGCCTTTAAGCACAGGCACAGCATATAGTTCTTCAAAAACCCTTGCATACAGCTCTCTAATATCTGCGACTTCTTTTTCAGCTTCTTTACGTGAAGCAAAGGCAGTATGCCCTTCCTGCCATAAGAACTCTCTTGTTCTTAAGAAAGGCACAGGATGCTTGAACTCCCATCTCACAACATTACACCACTGGTTTAATCTCAGAGGTAAGTCACGATAAGATCTAATCCATTTTTTATAAGAATCATACATTATAGTTTCGCTAGTAGGCCTGATAGCCAGCTTTTCTTCAAATTTAGTGTTGCCATGGTGTGTTACCCAGGCAACTTCTGGATTAAAACCCTTTACATGCTCCTGCTCTTTTTTCAGCAGGCTTTCAGGTATGAGTAAAGGAAAATAAGCATTTTTTATTCCCATCTTCTTGATTTCCTTGTCAAAGAAATCCTGCACTGTTTCCCATATTGAATAAGCATAAGGTCTTAAAACCATGCATCCAGAAACAGGGGTGTACTCTATTAATTCAGCCTTTTGAATGGTTTGAGTGTACCATTCGCTGAAATTATCTGTTTTCTTTACAGTAATGCCTAATTCAGACTTTTTCTCATTATTAGAAGCTTTTACAGGTCTTTCTATTCTCAATTCTACTACTGTTTTCTTTGTTTTCTTAGCTATCATTTTAATATATTCAGTCCCCCTATAAATAAAACAAAATTTAAAAACAAATTTTGATTATTTTTTCTTGAAAAAATAAAAAACATACTATTATAAATAGTTTATATACGAATAATACCCTTTTTTCTAGAGCGTTATTCCATACTTATTTCTTTTTGCCTAGTAATCCGCCTAATCCTAATATTAGGAACAGGAATGTCCACCAGCTAAGGCTCCACCAGTCACTCCAGTTTATGATATCCTTAATTAAGTATAGGATACCCACAATAAGGACAACCCAATTTATCCACATTGGCCATTTCACTGTATATCACCCCACTCTTTTTTTTGTGTGAAATTCAATGTTCTTTTGCTTTTTATGGAGTCAAAGATATATAAATTTTTTGGATTTGTACATGCTGTCACTTGATCATCATAAAAATAGTATTACTTGCTCTTATAGAGGAATTCAGTCTACATAATCTGTATATTAAAAACAGAAGATTTATAAAGGATGTTATCAAAAAATAGATTAGACCGATTTTGCTAAAATCGTTCCGGGGGGACAACGTATGATTGACACTGACGTAAGAAAGCTCTTTATACTGGAGGACAGTATCCAAGTAGATAGGCATGTTCGAGTAATTGATAATTCCTTTATCTTCACTAATGAAAAAGGAAAAGCAATTTCTAAAAAGCAAAAAATTACTAACGAACTGATAACCCATGTAGTTACAGAGCTTGTTGGGGAAGAAGCACTTTCTATTATAAACTATTTAAAAGGTAAAAAGCAGATTTCTGAGTTTATTATAGCTGAAGAGCTGGACTTAGAGATTCATTTGGTTAGAAACCTGTTATATAGGCTTTTGGAGTTCAATATTGTCTCTTTTATTAGAAAAAAGGACAGAATCAAGGGATGGTATATATGTTATTGGGATTTTAATGACCATATGGTTCCTTATCTGGCTGAAAAGCTCCGTCTTTCTAAGATTTCCAAGCTCAAAGAGAGGCTTGAAAAAGAGGATAATAACACTTTCTACATGTGCAGGACTGCCTGCGTCAGGATGCCTTTTGAAAAATCCATGGAATTTAACTTCAAATGCCCTGAATGCGGTAATCTAATGCATGAGCAGGACAATTCCAGGACTAAAGAGTTTATTGTTCATCAGTTGAAAGAACTCGAGAGCAAGAAGAAGATTTGTTAGTTTTTTTCTATTTTTCTTTATTTTTTTCTTTGATGTTTGATTATGAGATGGTGCGCAGCGAAATTTTCGGCGCACGCATCTACAATCCCATTTAGCGTGAGCTATGAATTTTTTCGTTAGCGCGGAGGCGAACGAAAAATGTTTGAAACAAAATACCAACACATTAACAGCGCAGTCAGGGAATCACTTTGGCATGTGATGTTCTGCACAAAGTACAGGTAACATCTGAGCCGTATATCATGCCAAAGACGGTACAAATGGTGGTTGTGCACAAGGTGAAATCTGCTGCGTTCGTATCAGTTGATAATATGCCAGACTTGTAGCAAACCTAGCCCTCCGGGGGCGGGGATTCTTTTCTTTAATTCAAGTCCGGCAGCAGTGCTTAGCAATAACTTTTTAAAAAGAGTAATCCTTATTTTGCTCATGAAACCGTTGAAACGGTTTTTGATTCTTGGACTTATCATATTAGTCTTAAGTTTGGCCTGGGAATTTGCTCATTGTTCGTTGTATGTTGATTTGTCTGGAATCCCAAAATATCCTCATTTAATCATTGCTTCTCTCACTGACACGCTCATTATTCTTGGCATTTTCGCGATTGTCTCACTAAAGAATAAGAATACTAATTGGATAAAGAGCCCGAATAAGATTGATTATTTGCTCGTTGTTCTTCTAGGCTTTGCCGTTTCAGCTTTGATAGAACTAATTAATTTAAGCTTAGGCAGATGGAAATACACTGGCGCAATGCCTACTGTTCTTGGCATAGGGATAAGCCCTTTGATTCAATTAGCACTGACAGGAATAATCTCTCTGATTATAATAAGTCATATTAGAGAATAAATTAATGGAAATATATAGAATAGCTAAGATCATATGTTCTCTACCTCCAGGATGTCGAGTTTGTTCGGGATTTAAGTGAAAAGCTCTCGTTCGAGGGTAGGGACTATTTTCTATTTTATTGACAAAAACACTTTTTAATATATAAAAAAACCTATGAGTAACATTGCTCGGAGGTCAGCACAATGCGATAATCGTATGGTCGTCTTCCACGACCATACTTTTCCTCTTTCGGAAGAAACATGACGCAAGAAAGAAGCAATTTTGTTGCTTTTTCTAATAGTAGTCGGTTTCTTATCGATTCTATTGTGGGATTGAGCCGAATATTTGGCTTGCCCATATTTTTCTTTTAGAAAAACAGCATTTATTTATTTTTTGGATGGAGCCTCGGAGGTCGCTATATTTATATAGAACTTCTTCTTTATTTATTCTATGGTAAGGAATTGTTTGGAATCATCTGGAAAACATAAGCCTAAAAAAGTAAAATACGAAGAGATGTTTCCTTTTGAATTTAAAAAGGCTCTTAAAAACAATCCAACAGCATATCTGCCAATTGGAAGCCTTGAATGGCATGGCTACCACAATGCCTTGGGGCTTGATTCTCTCAAGGCATGGAAAATCTTAGAATTGGTTGCTCAAAAAATTGGCGGAATTGTTTTTCCGCCTCTTTTCCTCGGGGTTGATACTGACCCCGGTCTTAATATCAACAAATATCCAAACAAAGGTTATGATTGTTATCATCTGGATGAAAAATTACTGGAAAAAGTACTTGAATCATATTTCGAAAGGATGATTCATATCGGTTTTAAAACAATTTTTGTGCTAGCAGGTCATTATCCGAACTCTAAAGTTGCGCATTCCGTAGCTGAAAAATTCAGGGATGCAGATATAAAAATTATAGTTGGTGCGGAGTATGATTTTGTAGAAAATCAAAAAGGCGACCATGCCGGAAAATGGGAGACCTCTCTTTTTATGGCAACCTTTCCTCACTTAGTGGATTTGAAACTTATGGCTGGGAAAAAAAATCGGTTATTGGCAGTAACTGGTGATGATCCGCAAGAATCCGCGAAAGAATATGGAAAAGAAATGTTGTACAAGATAATATGTGGCATTATAAAAACATTGGACAAAAAAGTTAAGTAGGTCTGGAGCGGACGGTTACACAATGACGAATCAGTTTCCGGTTTCCAGAATGATGCAAACACCATTCATAAAAACTATCTTCTTGGTTATGACCGTGTAATCGGTCCTATTGCCTCTACCTCGATTTTCCTAGATCTATCGCCAATCCGTACCGTGATTTTTTCTCCAGGTTCATGACCTATTAAAGCCTTTGCTAAAGGAGCTTCATATAATATTTTACCTAACTCAGGATCAGATTCTCCATAGGCCACGATTTGTATTTTTTTTCTCTCACCATCGAGAGTAAATAGTACTTCTGCGCCCAAACAGATTTTCTCAAGATGTGTCGGATATTCTATGACTCTTGCTTGCGATAATATTCTTTGTTCATCGATTAATCTTTTTGTAACAATTTCAATTTCGTGAATTAAAGTTTCGTAATTAGCATTATCGTGGATGCTTCCACCATCCTCAAAGCTTGAATGTATTCCTTTCTTTAACTCTCGAAGTTTCATTTCTAAGTCAGACATTTTAGCAATTTGCGATTTATATCCTTTTTGTGTAAAATAAAATGGCATATTAACCAACTTCCTTCAATCAAATCATGTTAATCTATCTAATATTAACTCTAACGATGTAGACACGACTTCATGAATTTTTTGTTCTCCGTTTATTCTTATAATAGTATGCTCTTTATATTCATTATTGGTGAGCTTTAGCGAGCCAAGGGGTTTAATACCCCGACCTTTAGGTCGTATTAGTTCTTTTTCTTAGAAAAATTTAAGTTGCGGCTTCGCCGCAATAATTATTGCGAACGAAGTTGCGCAAAAATTTCTACAGATC
>JAHJQO010000016.1 GCA_018819305.1 Nanobdellota archaeon | reverse complement strand
TGACGCTACTTATACTTTCAAGGCTCATATTAATGATAGTGTAGGAACTATGAATAGTACCTCCATTACAAATATTACTTTGGATACTGTTGCTCCTGTTGTCAGTCCAAGCAGCCCAGCAAACAATCTTTGGACAACAGACACAACACCAGACTTTGTCTTCAATGTTGTTGACAGCATTGCAACAGACCTCAATTGTTCTTTGTGGGTTGATGGTAGCAGGACTGCTATTAATGAGAGTACTAATAATGATACCAGCACAACATTGACAAGTACTGATTTGTCTGAAGCAACTCATACATGGTTTGTTAATTGTAGTGATAATGCCAGCAATTGGAATTGGACAACTACAAGAACTTTGAATGTTGACAACACTGCTCCTTTGGTTGCTTTGAATTATCCGTTAGAAGATAATTATACTTTTGATACTACTCCGACTTATAATTTTACTTGTAATGATAGTATTGACTTGGTGATTAATGCATCTTTGATTATCAATGGAAGTTTATACGGAGATAATGCATCCTGCCAGAATGCTACTTATTGCATTATTACTGCTAATGATACTTTAACTGAAAATGAGAATTATAATTGGAGTGTTAAGTGCTGGGACGAAGCTCTGAACACTGTTTATAGTGTGGGAAGAAACATGAGTGTAGTGAGTGGTGGAAACAACCCTCCGACAGTTGATACTGTGACCAGTGTTGCTAATCAGGACCCTAATCCTGAAATTGTCAAAGCAGTACTAATCAACTTCACAGTCACAGATACTGACGGCACAACTGATTTAAATCATTCATCTGCAAAAGTAACTGTCAATCAGTCAGGAATTACCCGAACAGGAACCTGCTCAAACAACACAATTGATTCTGACACAGAAGAATACAACTGTACTGTTAGTCTGCAGCACTATGACCTTCCAGGCGCATGGTCAATTAATGTAAGCATAAGAGACAACTCAGAAGCATCTGCTTATAATGCAACCACTGTTTTTTCATATAATGAACTACTATATATACAGGTAAGTCCTGTAGCGTTTGGATTTGGAGACTTTTATTCGGGGCAACAAGACCAGCCTGCTGATTCTAATCCTCTCCAGATTGACAACCTGGGAAATGTCAATCTAACTCAAATTAATATCACTGCTTACAATCTGATTAATGATTCTAACACAATAGATGTTTCAAACATTGTAGTTAATATTTCTGATTCTGCTTCAGGCACAGCCCTGCAGCATGCAACAAATGTGACAATTCCTTTTGCTAATATTTCTATGGATACAGCAGGTGGCGAAATCAATGAGTCATTGTACTTTTACATTGATGTTCCATTTGTAAGGCCTCTTTATTATCAATCTTCAAGTAGTTGGGTGATTAGCGCTGGCAATTAGAGATAAGAATATCCAGGACAGAGAAATGGTATTGAAAGAGCTTATACTCTATTTCAAACAGAAAAAGAATGTTGTTTATGAGGATTTCATAAATTACCTTGAAGATATTTACAAACCTGGGAAAGCACCACTACCCGAAGTTAAGGATATTTTAATTCCGGTAGCTGTATTTGATAATGATTACCTGAGTGCTTTGGAGTCTATTGTTAAGTACTTGTACGAGAATAAGGGTTTGAGATTGTCTGAGATTGCAAAATTGCTAAGTAGAGATTCCCGCGCCATTGGCGTAACTTATAAATTTGCTAGAAAGAAAATGAAATCTGAGCTTAAAGTTTCAGTTTCAAAACAATCTTTCCCAGCTTCTGCGCTTGCTGAAAGAAAACTCAGTGTGCTTGAGAGCATTGTCTATTATCTGAAAAAACAATACTATTTATCATTCCATGATATTGCACTATTGCTTAAGAGAGATGACAGAACTATCTGGACTGTTTATCAGAGAGCTTTGAAAAAGCTTTAGTTTTTTTATTCTGTTTTTTATTCTGTTTCTGGTTTTATATGTAATTTAACAATTTTGTGTTTTCACTGTCTGAAACCCTTTATTTGGGCATTTTGAGGCCTTTTATCCCTTTGAAATCGAAACATTTAAATACTACTTATGCTAATAAGTGGATAATAGTAGCCAAATAACCATACTAATGGTCATAAATAATTGGTTTCAAGGTGATTCGAGGTGAAGGAATGAGAAAAAAAACTTTAACAACATTTATCTTTTTAGCAACGCTAGCTATATTAACAATACCATTGTTGATGTTGACATCAGGAGCAGGAACTGATACATTTGCATCAAATGTAACTATAGACAATACAGGTCCGGAAATATTATCAACAAATGCAACAAGTACAGCACCAAGCTCAGCAACAACCAAGGTGATTCAGCTGGAATTAAATGTTACAGATAATAATACAGTAACTGATCTTAATCCATCTTCAATTGTCATGAACATTACATATACTGGAGAAACCACAAGGTCAGCAACTTCATCTGATTGTTGGTCAGTAGCAAACTCAAGTGACAATCTGCAAGGAGTATTTTGGTGTAATGTCACAATTTACTATTATGACAGAGAAGCATCCTGGACTATAAACGCTTACATCGCAGATGACTCAGCAGTAGGTGACTCTGACACCGCAGGAACCTTTGGTATGGGTACACTGGACGATGTAGATGTGATTAACGCAAGCATATTGCTTCAAGGTAATGCAGGCGAACAAAATGTTGGACCTGCCTTAGTGTTAATCAATAACACAGGAAACCAGAACTACACAGGCCTAGATGTAACAGGTTACAACCTGACTGCAAACAGTTTTAATATAGATGCATCAGCATTTACAGTTAACGTAACAGATGGTAGTGGAGTTGGTCAGGCATTAACACACGCTGGAGCAACTTCAGTTACAAGTGCAGTCTTGTTAAGAGGAACCGGTGCATCATCAGATGAGGAGTTCTACTTTTATGTAGACATCCCAACTGGATTAGAAGATGACACCTATGACTCAACAAGTAACTGGATAATTGACCCAACAGGTCCAAGTTAAATTATTTAATTTTTTTTTTCTTTTTTTTATATGCATCAATTAGATATATATATATCATTCTATATGTGATTGTTTTTATTTAAATTATCGAAAGGTTTATTAATAAATACTCATAAGACAAGAAACTATGAGGGTGCGGTTATTTATTTATGTTATTTTTGTAGTACTTGTTACAGCTTTAGCTTCTGTCCCTGCTCAAGCATTTGGAATTAGTTATCAATATCTTCCAAATAAGACCCTGGATCTTTATCCTGGCCAGAATTACATGTTTAAACTGACTGTGCAGAATAAGGATGAAGATGCTGTTAATGTAAAAGTAGAAATAAATACTTCAATCGCAACTCTTGCAGGCGGACCAGAACTAAAAGTACCTGGAAAAACATATGACAGCCATGTTTTCTTTAATATTACCATACCTGAAGATGCCCAAGTAGGAGACAAGTATGTAATACCCTACATGGTCTCTCAAGCAGACAGGGGCACAGGCCAGATACCACTTGCAGTAAGATATAATAGAGAGCTGAAGATTGGAATTGTAGAAAAACCTCCTGAACCAGAGAAAACAGTGCCGCCTGTGGAAAAAGAAAAGTTCAAGTTTCCCAAATGGGTTGTAATACCTATTGTAATTATACTAATAATCATAATATTGCTGATAATTTGGAAAAAAAGCAGGCAAATATCAGATAAAATAATAAGACCAAAAAAAGAAAAAAAAGACGAAATTTATCCTTCAAAGCAGAGTCATTTGAAACCTTTTATAGTTCCAGAAAAAACACTGAAACCAAACCAATACTTTCATTTAAAAAATGGAAAAAACCTGAAAAGCCTGAAAGATTTGGCACTTGCGCTACCTGTTATGAGCTTTGATGTATTTGGTCATCATGTAAATTCTCAGAAAAATGACTTTGCAAAATGGATATCTCATAGCTTAGGAAAACATGACTTTGCAAACAAGCTCTTTAAGGAAAATTCAAGAATTGAAATGATAGAACTGATTAAAAATGAACTTGAAAAAAAGTAGTCCTCTCTTCATGATTGTTGGAGGATTTGTCTTGATTGTTGTTTCAATAGCTTTTTTCTTTCCAAACATTACCAACAGTATAATAACAGGTTTTGCAAGCATAGCGGGTTTTGGTGTTTCATTATCAGTCACTCATGCCCGCTTTAACATAACTAATAGGACTCAGATTGACATGGTTATTGTCGATGGAAGCAACATAACTCTTCGCATGTATATGCATTATTATGATAATATCACTATGAATCTTACTCTTGACAAACCAGCTGATTTTGAATGCGGGTTTGACTGGTATGTGAATGAGTCAGGCACAATAAAAAATATTACTGTTAATGGAAATACATTATCTTGGGAAGCTGATAAATCTATTAAAGATACATTTTTGTTTTTTGAGGTGCCTCCCCCTTCCATTCCAAGCGAAGTAGAATATACAGGAGATTCTTTTTATGAAAAAACCTTGACAATTTCATCTTGCTGCCCTTTATCTGATGTTACAGCCAATATCAGTGTTAATAGTGCTTATGCTTTTTATACTCTTTATTTAATTGAAAATAACACTTTGACGAATAAGACCACAGAATATAATCTTCAGGTGTCAAATGATAGGGCTATTTTTTCTGGTTTTAACCTGTCAAATAAAACATTTAGATTAATAGCTAATCCTGATGCTGCTCAAGTTGTAGCAGTTGTAACTGTTGGAAGCAGCAGTGGTGGAGGCGGAGGCGGAGCAGTTCCTCTCTTGAATTATACACCCACTCAGAAATTCATTGTTGAGCCTAACTATATGAGTATTATTACTTCTTCTCTGGGACCTATTGAAACAGAAATTATAATATATAATTTCAGAGGAGGAGATAAGGAATTCAGCATAAGCTATACAAATAATTTTATTTATGACATTCAAAGTACAGTCATGGTGCCTGCTAAAGAATTCTTAACAGTTCCAGTTCATATAGACACATCCTTATTAACGCCTGGCAAATATACTGATTTTATTGGTGTTTCTCATGAAGGTATTGAGGAAGAAGTGACGGTTGCCCTTCAGATTTTAAAAAGTCCAGAAACAGAAGGCATATCAGATTCTGGTGAAGAAGCAGGAAGCATTTCTGCAGAAGAGCAGCAGCCTGGAATCATATCAGAAAATCAAAAAAAGAAAGAAGTAAAAAAGAATGCAAATACATGGGGGATTATACTGGCTGTGCTGGGAGGATTATTGCTGATGGGCGGGGTTGTGTTCTTTCATTTGCGAAGCAAAACAAGAGTAATAAAATATTAATAGTGATGTTGTTTATCTAACAAAAAATTGAATTTAGGAGGTGTTTTTTTATGAAAAATGGAATTATTTTAGGAATATTATTAATTACTGTTCTGATGATAGTGGGCTGTGTTCCAGTGGCAAAACTCTATGTTTGTGCAGATGGTTCTCAGGTTTTAGATCCTTCTGACTGCACTGCTGTTGAGACTGAGCAGCCTGGGGAAGAAGCAATAGTTATTGAAACAGAATCTATTGAAGAAGAACTTGAGGAAATCGTGACAGAGATTGAAGAAGTAATTTCAGATGCTGCAAAAGAAATATTAGATAAATTTACTAAAGTCACAACTTTAGAATTCTCTTATGTAGAATCGCCTGCTGTAGTGCCAGAGCATTTTTACTTTGCTTCTGCTGAGAAAATAAAAGTCAAACTAAAAACTAAATATTCATTTAGCTCTAATGAGTATTTTGACACTGTTTATCTTAACTTGATGGAAAAAACTGCTGTTGCTTATTGTGAAAACAATAACAGAGCTGTTTGCCCTGATTCAGATAAGGAGTTTGATGTGGATTTTAATGAATTTGTCATAGAGACTCCTTTTGACTGGATGAAGAAGGTAAAATCTGTTGAACTCACAGGAAAAGAAGTGTTCCTCCAGAGGAAAACCACAAAAGAAATGAGTTTTGATATTGACGGGCAAGAAGGCACAATGCTAGTGGACGCTTTCTTTGGACTGCCTTTGAAAATCACTTTTGGCGGCAAAAATTATGAGTTCAGGGATGTGACTGTGAACGGGCCAAAAGCAGAAGACCTTGAACATCAGTTCAATACATAAATTTTTTTCTTTTTTTCTTGTATTATTTTTCTTCTTGTTTTTTTCTTTTTCTTACATTTATTTTTTACTTTAAAAAATATGCAAAATTTCATTGGAAATTTTGTCTTTATTCGCAACATTTAAATAAGAAAATAGTGAATATGTGTTTGTAAAGAAAAGAGGTGATTTAATATATTTAATTTTCTTAAGAAGAAAAAGGTTTATTGCAATTGCTATGCTGAAATCAGTGCTCTTAGAGTCAAGGATATAATGATAAGAGATGTTCTTACTGTTCACAGAGGGGACCTGCTTATTGATGCAGCTCACACCATGATTGGCGCTCATGTTTCCTGCCTTGTTGTTCTTGAGGATTATCATCCAATTGGTATTATTACTGAGCGTGATTTCTTAAAAAAATTAGGTATGTCAAAGCCTCATTCATCATCTTTGCTTGTAAATGACCTCATGACAAAAAAAATCTTTTCAGTAGACACTCATCTTGACCTTTTTGAGGCTCAGAAAATAATGAAAGCTCATAATTTCAGAAAACTGGTAATTATTGAAAAGAATGAGCTTCAGGGAATTATTACTCAAACTGATTTATGCAAAGTGCTTGCTGCGCTTAAATCTCCCTGCGCAAAGCCTCCTGTGGTAAAAGATGTTATGACTAAAAAAGTTTTAAAAGCTTCTGAGGGTGAAAAATTCTTAAAAGTAAAAAAACTCATGGCTTCTAAAGATATTGGTTCTGTGGTTATTGTTGAAAAAGGTGAGATCAGAGGAATATTTACTGAGTTTGATGTTGGAAGTGAGTTTTTTCTGAATCCCAATAGATTAAGAAATGCTTATATGAATGACCTGATGACTCAGCCCATAGTTTGCATTACACCTGATTTTGATTTATTTCAGGTAAACAAGATTATGATTGAGCACAACTTCAGAAGGCTCCCTGTGATTTTAGGAGATGATTTAGTTGGCATAATAACCCAGACAGATGTGGCAAGGGCTCTTTATCAATTCATAGAAAAAAACAAGGATTGTGATTTAAACAAACAAAAAACAGACCATAAACCGCAAGGATATTCAATTAAGAAAATGAAAAATATTATTCTCTATCAGCATATCTGATGTAATTATAGCTAAATAATAAAGAAATAATAATAAAGAAATAATACGGAACTAATAAAGAAATATTAGAGTTTTGGTTTTATTTGTTCTGCGCATCAAACTTTTCTTTTGCTTTGCTTTCCTTCCAGTAGACTGAGTGGCTTGCCCTTTTCTCAAACAAAGCAACCGCCAGCCTGATTACATCTGTCTGGTAGTCTTTTAATTTTTGCTCAGAAAAAATCTTTTTAGCATCAGAAATACATTCCTGCATGAGTTTCATGTTTTCTTTTCTGCAGAGAGCGTCCTGTTCTTTTTCCTCTGCTTGTGTTAAGAACACTTCTTCCCATTTAGGATAAACACTCTTATCGCTTGTTTTTGGAAATGATTTACTGAATGGCATGATTGGGAGAAAGAAAGGGTTATATTTAAAGTTGATTGAAGAAAAAGCAGAAAAAATAGTTTTTATCCGGAATTTTTCCCAATGCTGATGATGAAAATATTACCATATAATGAGTTTAGCAGCCTGGATAAGTTATGTATGTGCATGCCAGCAATATCTATGTTTTTTTCTAATTTTATTTTGTTTTTAAGCAGGAATGTCTTGTCTTGATTCACATTATATTTTGCTATTTCGAACTTATAGAATAGTTCATATGCTGTACGGAATAATCTAAACACTTCATTTAGTTGTGTTTTTCTTTCTTTTGATATTTTCTGTAAGCTTAGAATCCATATGAATTCGTCTGTTATTTTCTCGAGCTGGTCAATGATGAGATAATATATTGGTGTTCTTTGGAATTCAGCATGCCCTTTCTTCATCAAAATTCTTAAACAATAATTGTATAGTCTGGTAATGTTTTTTTGAAGAGTTTGAATTTCAGATTGACTTAAAACTGATTCGAACTGAAGAATTAATAAGAATATTCGTCTTAAAATACTATTAAATTCCTCTTGTGATTCTTTGGTTATATCTTTTATCAATATTTTGCCTTTTTGCTGCTCTACAATTTCATAGCCAATAAGCATTTCATTCACAAGACGCTGAATTTTCTCCAATAGACTGTTGTCAGATAACTGAATTAACACTTCATTAACACCCTGCCTGTACAGCCCAGGCAGTACCTTTCTCAAAGAATCCTTATAGTTATCAGCATTAATTATTATTCTTTCTTGTATTTCTCTTGAAGGAGAGATAATGACTTTATTTCCGACAATATTCAAGTCCACTTCTCTTATCTTGTCAAGTTTTTCTTTTTTCACCCAGTCTATCGGCAGGGTGACTGTATATGATTTTCTTTTTTTAGGCCCTTGGGCAGTAAGTTTCTTTTGCATAACATTAGATAGCCAGTCACTTTATTTAAATTTTTCTATTGTAATAGTGTGTTATATTTGTATTATTTTGTTTTAATTTAAATTATTAATAGTCTCGTTTATTACTATTTTTTAGAAGCTAAGGAGGTAATGAAAATGAGCGAAAACGAAGTTTATGGACGAACACCATACAAATATGCATATGTAAAGACAGGCTGGCATAGGCAACCAGCAGTAATGATTCATTATAGACTTGTAACAGGTGATTCTTTTGAAATTGGATCTGCTTACTCGCTGCATAAAAACTTGAGAGATGCAAAAAAATACTGGACTCAGCATTGGTGGCAAAAAGACAGCGAACCTGAAAAAGTATTTGTTACAAAGAGAACAATAGAAGACATACTCAAAGATGAAGAAAAAGCTGTTTTTGAAAGCTGGGAGAATTGAAAGATAATCAAGGAGGTAATTAAAATGACAAAAGAAAAATCAGACAATTTGGAAAAAAGAGTTATTGTAAGACAAGAATGGACAGAAACTGAGCGAGGTTGGGGAATGAGACCAGACGGATACTCCCTCCACAAAACTGTTGAGGAGTGTAAACAATATATAAATGATTACTGGGAAGGTATGCCACATAAAATTCCTGATGAATACTCTTTCCCCAGTGGAAAGCCATATACTGTGGATGTTGATAAAGAAATATATCAATCAGTAATAAAGAGCAGTAACGGCATAAGAAGGTTTAGATGAATTAAGGTGATTATAAATTGACAAGGATAGAAAAACTAGCTGAAAAATATGCAATAAAGTATCATGAAGGACAGTTTCGAAAAAAATCAAGAGCGCCTTATGTAGTTCATCCTAAGCACGTTGTTGAACTGCTGAAACAGTATGATGTAAAAGATCAGGAAACCTTGGCAATAGCCTGGCTTCATGATACTTTGGAAGATACAGTGCTGTCTTATTCTCAGATAAAAAATACATTTGGAAGCAGAGTTGCTGATGGTGTTCATTTTCTTACAAGAGATGTTAATGAAATAGTCTATAAACAGAGATTGTTAACTGCTCCCGAAGATATTCAGCTGGTTAAACTTTGCGACACGATTGATAATATAAAAAACCTTGAGGTTTATTCTCCGCGCGGTCTTCAGAGGAAAATAGTTGATTGCAATTCTTTTTACATTCCTCTGGCTGAGAAGATAAAGCCTGAAATTGCAGATAAGATGAAGTTTTATCTGGATAATTATGAAAAATCAAAGCATTGATTAAGCAGAAATAAAAGTTAATTGTCGAAAATCTTATCTTTCTGCTGAATTGCTGTTGGTGCTTCTCCTCCGTGCCAGGTGAACCTTGGTCTTACTCTCATAGGATACATTCTTTCATTGCTGTCGTCGAGAACAATAGCTGCTCCTTTGACTCGTGGCAGGTCATCAAGATATTTATCAAGTCCGCTTCGTAAGTAGCTCTGCATCAGTGCTCCGAGTGCGTCTATATCGATTTTTGCAGTTATTCTGTGAGATATAATTGTATCTGATTGTGTCATAACATCTGTGTGTATTTTTCCTGGCTGCTGGCTTGCAAGAATAAGAGATATTCCTGGCTGTCTTCCTTCTCTAAGAATTGTAATGAGCGGGTCGCTTGCAAGAGTTTTCCCCTGGTTTGGCAGAAACTCATGACAATTATGGACAAGAAATCCGTCAGCAACGAAGTTGTGGACTTTATCAACAGAAAGGTCGTAAACAACTTCTTCTTTTTTCTGTTTTTTATCTATGATTTTGACAAATATGTTATCTCCACTAACTCTTTTTTTAGTCCATTCCATGAATGAAGGCGCGTTCTTAGGCATCCCTGCTTTGCCTTTGTAATATATCCATTCACGAATAACGTAATCTGGAAGTTCCAGCATTCTTCCTATCTTTATTTTTCCCAGACCTTTTTCTTCATGTAATTTTATGGCTTTTGTTCTTAATTTACTTCGTTCAATTATCTTATTCTTTCTATATCTTAAGTAATGCAGCCATTTTTCTCCTTCAATCTCTTTTTTCTCGCAATATCTATATCCAATATTTTCAAGGTACTTAATAGTATTTTCAACGCTTTTTGCTAAAGTAATTTGAATCTTTAATGTTTCATACCTGTCTTTTCTTATATTTCCTGATTGTCTTGCAATATTGCTTACTTTTACACCTGCATCTGAAAATATTTTTTTTAGTTGATTAGCAAAATCATAAGCGTTTTTTTCTAATTCAGTAATCTTATTAAATGAAATTCTTATCGGGTTAAAATCACTTGGATAATTCATATTTCTACTGATTACATAACCATCTGCACCCATTAATCCTGCTAAAAACTCGGCTTTAACTTTTTTTGTTCCTTTTATAATCCAAGAAGGAACTTTTGAAGGCACTAAAACTTTTGTTCCAACAGGAGCTCCTAATTTTTTAAAGTGAGTGCATGCGAATGTGCTTGAGGTAATGCTATGGCTCATGCCTTTTACGTATGCTGTTTTGCCTGCTGAAGAATTAATTCTTGATTTTGTTTCTTTGGAATAAATCGAGCTGCTTTTAAATCCTAATAATGCTAAGTCTTGTTTAATCTTTTCCAGGTCTCTGTTGTTTCCTTTTCCACTAAATCCTACGCTTTTTCCATTTGTTGAAATCCATCCATCACCGAAAATAGACCCTAACAACCTTGCTTCAATAAGTTTTTTATCTGCAGAGCGGGGTTTCAAAAGAGGTATTGCAATATCTTGGGCATCTTTGGATTCGCAGAAACCTTTTTTAGAGAATATCTTATGATCTGGAGTACAAGTTATGGATTGTCCTGTTTCAGTTATAAATGCCATACAAGACTTCTTTTGGCGTTCATAACTTTTGGTAACAGGATGAAATCCGTATTTCTTTGTACGTTGATCATACCCTAATGCATTAATTTTTTCCCCTTTTAAAATCTCTTTGTGAATATTTCCTATTTTTTTAATTCCTTTATCTGTTTGAATTTGAGAATCATAAGGTAAACATTCATCAATTATCAGCCAGACCATTGGGAAATCCAGTTTTTCAATTTCCTCCTCGCTAAAATAATACACACTCTTGTGTACTTGTTCGTATTCTTCGTTTTTTCTTGCAATCATTCTCTGGATAAATAGTTTTTGAGCAATTAATCCTATAACTAAAGATTTGATTCTCCAGCCTCCAGGCATTGTTGCATAACAGCTTACATCAAGCACTGTTACCTGTCCAGGCCGAGCAAGTTCACTTAAAGGAGTTCCTTTAATATCAAACAAACCCCATGTATTTGCATTGCCAAAAAGATTGAGGGCTGCATTTTTCACATTTTCATCTACATTACTTTTCTTTAAAGCTTCAAGAATATCATCCATGCTGTAATCTTTTTTTGTATCTCGTAAATCATGAATCATTTTTTCTATCAGTATTCCTATGGGCTCGTTTTGGTTAATTTCAAATGTCATGCACCAATCACTGCCGTTGAGTTCGCTTGGTTTGACACTGAATGAAGCGTCTGTGGGAATGCCTTTATCTTTGTATTCCTGAAAATAACCAACCGGTGTGTAAATAGTTATATCCAATCCTTTTGGTTTTAATCCCCATTCTTCGAGCAAAAGTTCATCTTTTTTGTTGGGAAACTTCATGGTCCAGTATACGCCCATGGTGTCAAGCATTATGACTGAGATGTTGTTCTTGATTTTAGGTGGCAGGTCGATTATTCCTTCTGCAATCACTCCCATTGTGTAACTCTTCCCCCCGCCTCTTTTGCCGCAAACAAAGAGTACATGGCTTCTTATGACATCCAGAAGTATTTTATTTGATAAGCTGGTGGTTCTGCCCATCTTTACATAGTGTTTTCCAAGCAGTATAGTGCCTTCTGTACCATATTTTTCCTTATCCTGCTCGTTTCTACCTATAATTATGTCATACATGACTATTTATTAAACTAGTCTGTTGGTATTTAAATTTAACCTTTAAACGTGTATTTAACCAAAAAACTTTTAAAAAGCACTGTTTTTACCATTAAGAAAGAGTTACTTTTGATATAGTTTGAAGCTTATGAGGTGGTACTCTTGGTTAAAAAGAAAACATCTATGAAAAGAAAAAAGAAAAATAATAAAAAGCTAAACAACAAAAACCATAATGGTTTGAAAGTATACAAAGTCAATGGAGCTTCTAAAAAAAGAAGCCAAAACGCCAGAAAAGAAAAAACAATCCAGTCATTTCTCATTGTTTTAATAGTTATCTTGGCAATTGCAGCAATATTCTCAGCAATAAACACATTTTTTCCAAATATGTTTGGAAAATACAGTCTTAGTGGAGAGCTGGCTGCAACAGTGAATGGAGTGCCAATAACAATGCAGCAATTAGATGAAGATTATGACAGGCTGCCTTTAGAATACAAATATTATGTTACTAAAGAAGCATTTTTAGAGCAGTTAATTAATGAACAATTAATGACGGAAGAAGCACTTAAACAAGGATTAACAGTCAGTGAAGGTGAAATTGATGAAAGAATCAATGCATTTATGAATGACAGCAATATGACTGAAGAACAGCTTGCTGAGGTTATTAAAGAGAAAAACTTGGATAATCAAGGGTTCAGAGACCTTGTGAGAAATCAGTTGTTAGTGGACAAGATTATTGGACAAGCTATAAGAGACAATATTGATGTTTCAACTGAAGAGGTTCTGCAGTATTACAATGATAATCCTCAGACCTTTGAGGTTCCAGAAGTAGTTACAACAAAGCATATTTTGATAAGAACAGATGATAAGACAGAACAAGAAGCAGAAGAAATTGCAGATTCTGTTTTTGCTGAGCTTGAAGATGACAATAGCAACTTCTGCGACCTTGTGACAGAATTCAGTGAGGATCCTGGAAGCATTGAAAACTGCGGAGAATATACTTTTCCAAGAGGACAGATGGTTGAAGAGTTTGAAAACAGAGCATTTGACCAGGATGTAGATGAAGTAAGCATTGTTCAGACAAGCTTTGGATATCACATAATCTGGACTACTGGCAAGAACCCTGAACAAGTAATTCCATTTAAAGATGTTGAAGAACAAATAAGAGTTATTCTTGAAAAACAGCAGGAAACTCTTCTTTACTCAGAATTTATTGAGGACTTGACTGCAAAAGCAGTGATTGTTAATTACTTGGTTGAAGCTGAAGAAACTTCTGAAGCAGAAGAGCCTGAAGTAGAGGCAGAAGAGGCAGGTGAAATACAGATTTCTATTGAAGAGCCTGAGCCAACTCCTGCAGCACAAGTAACAACCAAAGCAACAATTGTGGCTTCTGAAGAAGAGGAAGAAGAAATTGAAGTAATTGAAGTGGAAATTATAGAAGAACAGGAAGAGCTTGAACAAGAAGTTGAAGAAATGATTGAAGAAGTTATAGAAGAACCTGTTGAAGAGCCAGTGCCTGTTGTTATCTCTCAAGTTAACTTTGCAGAGTGCCTTACAAAGAATAATGTTGTTCTTTATGGCGCCTTCTGGGACTCAAGCACAAAAACGCAAAAATCAGCTTTTGGAGCTGACTTTGCAAAACTTAATTATGTTGAGTGCGGAATCGAAGGAGACTACAGAGCTCAATCCCAGAAATGTGCAGATGCAGGCATCTTAGCTTATCCAACATGGAAAATTGATAATGAAAAACACATGGGTGTTATGGATAAAACTCATCTCTCAGCTCTTACTGGATGCGAGAATTAAATTATTTATATT
The DNA here is from genome assembly GCA_018819305.1 of Nanobdellota archaeon. Taxonomy (GTDB): domain Archaea; phylum Nanobdellota; class Nanobdellia; order Woesearchaeales; family SM23-78; genus SM23-78. The sequence continues at coordinate 12,969 of JAHJQO010000016.1, read as the reverse complement.
TTTTAATTTTTTATATTTCTTTTTTATTTCTTTATTTTTTTTTAGATTCAAAAATGCGTTTTCATCATTTATAAACTTTTCGATTATTTATTACTAATTAGTGACAAAAATAGTATTTTCTGAGGAGTTCTCGTCTAAAAACCCAAAAACCAAAGCTTTAAAAACCCTGATTAACTACCTATTTCAAGGCCCGGCACAGAGTTGCCCATGCGAGCCTAAGCACATTGCTCGCGGCTATGAGCATTGTGTGTTAGTGTTGGGCTACAACGTTTATATTCAACGTTTATATGTTTATAAATAACAACAAAATTTCATTGAAAATGAAATTTTGAGCATCAAAACCAAAAGTTTTGACACAACGAAAGATAAACAGAACAGGCACACAGCCTTTATCATTATCAATTCATTTTTTCCAAAAATATTTGAAAAATAGGAAAGATTTTTTTATTTGAGAAATTAAAAAGGAAAAAACAACCAGGATGTGCTTGTTCTAAAGAAGAAGGAGCAAATTTATTTGCTTTTGCTATATGTTCACTAGTATCATAAAAACGAAGATTGAAGCACTGTTTAGATATATCTTGACAAGTGCGCTTGTAACTAGTGTAGATGGCTCCTTCTGAAAAATAATAATTAGATAAAAACGTCAGTTTGGCTTCATGTAGGGGACTAAGCGAACATAGTGAGCGCATGTCGTCTGCCTTTTGTTAATCCTCAAAAACAAAGTTTTTGGGATCTCAAAAATCATCGATTTTTGATGACTTTTGGGAGTGAGTGAAGCGAACGGGCGAAAAGTTAAGGTGAAATAAAATGGCAAAGATAGCACAAGTTTCAGCAAAATATATTGTACATGCTGAAATACAGATTGAAGGAGTAGTAGACAGACCTGATGTAATAGGCGCAATTTTTGGTCAGACAGAAGGACTGTTAGGAAGTGATTTGGAGCTGAGAGAGCTTCAGAGAAGCGGAAGAATAGGAAGAATCGAAGTTAATGTTGATACAAAATCAGGAAAATCTTTTGGGAATATCATATTACCTAGTTCTCTTGACAAAGCAGAAACAAGCATAGTTGCTGCTAGTTTGGAAATTATACAGAGAATAGGACCTTGTAATGCCAAGATTAAGGTTAGTATGATAGAAGATGTCAGAGTCTCAAAGAGGCAGTTTGTTGTTGACAGGGCAAAAGAATTGCTGAAAAACCTAATGGAATCTGTCATGCCTGACAGTCAGGAACTTGCAGATGAAGTATCATATGCAGTCAGAGTGATGGAAATTCAGGAATATGGCAAAGAAAGACTGCCAGCAGGGCCTGGAATTGCTGAAAGCGACGAAATAATTCTTGTTGAAGGAAGAGCAGATGTATTAAACTTGCTTAAGAATGGCTTTAAGAACGTAATTGCCATGAATGGAACAAATGTGCCAGAAACAATTATTGAACTAAGCAAGAAAAAGACAATTACTGCTTTTGTTGACGGTGACAGAGGAGGCGACCTGATTATTAAAGAATTAGGCGGTGTTGCAGAACTGGATTTTGTAACCAAAGCTCCTGACGGCAAAGAAGTTGAAGAGCTTACTAAAAAGGAAATCCATAAGGCACTTAGAAACAGGGTTGCTTTTGAACAGGCAAAGAGTGATATAATACAATCACTTCCTGAATCTAGACCAGTTGTAAGGACTGATGACAGAAGACCTCCTGTAAGAGACACCAGAGACACTAGAGGAACAAGCTTCAGAGACAGAAGATCTGCACCTCCTGTAAGACCAGCTCCGCCTCTAACAGGCGGCAAGCCAAAAGAGCCTACTGATAAAGAAAAAGAATCTTTTGGAGCAATGCTTGAAGACTTGATAGGAACCAGAGGAGCATACATTCTTGACCCCAAACTTAACATTCTGGGAAAAGTTCCATTATCAGAACTGCAGGGAACAATAAAAAGCCTGAAATCAGGCATTTATGCTGTTGTGTTTGACGGAGTAATTGACAAAGACATTGCTTCAACAGCAGAAAGAGCATATGTAAACTTCCTTGTAGCAATGGACACAAAAGTCAAAATAGCAGGCAGAGTCAAGATTCTAATAAGCGATGACTTGTAAATAAATTTTTTTAATTTTATTTTTCTTGTTTTTAAGAAAAATCAACAAAATCTTTGATTTTGTGTCTCAAAAGCTTTGCTTTTGTGATTTCAAAATTTTTAATTTTGTTTTTTTTATTTCTTTTTTTCTTTTCTTTTTTTCGTTTGTTATTGTGAAATAATTATTCTAAACAAATATTTTTTAAACTCCAAATCCATTCTTTATTATATGCCTCGAGAATCCCGTGAAGAATGGAAAACATACAAGAATGTGTTTGATAATTTTACCCTGCTTAACCTCCATAAGCTTAGTTCTCAGGATCATTTTGAAGAACTGAGAAGCCCTGTGGCTCTTGGCAAAGAAGCAAACATATTCACTGCTGTGAAAGGCAAAACTCATTTGATTGTCAAGATTTATCGTCTTGAGAACTGCAATTTTAATAAGATGTACGAGTATATTGCCCCTGATCCCAGGTTTGCAGGCATGAAGAAAAGAAAAAGACTTGTCATTTTGGCTTGGGTGCAGAGAGAGTACAGAAACTTGCTGAAAGCCAGGGAAGTAATCAGGGTTCCCACTCCTATTGCTGTTAAAGACAATATTTTGCTTATGGAGCTTATTGGAAGAGATGGTCCTGCTCCTCCGCTTAAGGATGCGGTTCCTAAAAACCTAAAAAAGTTCTTTGAAAAAACAATAAGCAACATAAAAGCTTTATATGATGCAGGCATGGTTCATGCTGACTTATCTGAGTTTAATATTCTTAATTTTGAAGAAGAACCTGTTTTTATTGACTTTAGCCAATCAACAACTACTCAGCATCCTGAGGCAGATGTTTTTCTAAAGAGAGATATTCACAATATTGTCAAATTTTTTCATAAGAAAGGTTTAAAAACAGATGAAAAAGAAGTATATGAACGTGTTGTGAAATAAGTGGTGTAAAATGAGATTATCAAAAAAAATAATAGAGCTTGACAATTATATTGACCAAGCATCTAGAAATCTTCATTTAAAAATACTAAATCCCACAAACCTTGCTAAAATAAGAAGGGATTTTTTTGCCAAGAAAATAAAAAACCCTGTTTTTGAATATGAATTGCCGTCAAATGATCTTTTAGAATTGAAAAGACAGATTTCTGCTATTCAACTCCCTGCAAAAGGAATATTAAATAAGATTATGATTGAAAAGCAAAGAGATATTCTGAACAAAATTGATTTGATATACAGTATTGGATGTAGTGATTTTACAGAAAAGAGCATAAATGTGTATGGTGTGCCTGACAAAAAACTTGTGAATCGCTCGTATGATATTTTGAATCAGCCTTATGAAAAAGAAAAAAGAAAAAAAGTTTTATCCAAAGATGCTGTCAGACTCTTAAAAATCAATCTGCAGACATTTGGCTTGGAGTATAAGATAAAAAAAGAAGATATTGTGACCAGTTGTTCAATTCGTTCTCCTCAAGGCCTGATTGTTTTGAAGAGAAAGCAGAGGTTTTCAGCAGATTTTCTGAACCGGCTTATTGTTCATGAGATAGGAACGCATGCGTTTAGATATGAGAATGGTTTGCAGCAGGACCTGAAAGTCTTTAGGCATGGATTAATAGATTATCTGCCTACTGAAGAAGGTTTGGCAGTGTATAATGAAGAATGTTTTGGCCTGCTAAAACAGGTTTTTTTAAGAAATTATGCAGGCAGGATTATTGGAGTGCACTTTGCTTTGCAAAATGATTTTATCACAACTTACAGGGAATTGAAAAAATTTTTTGACCCCAAAAAAGCATTCCAGCTGACAGCCAGAATAAAACGAGGATTATTAGATACTTCTCTTCCTGGAGGACATACAAAAGATATTGTTTATTTGCAGGGCTATTTTGAAGTCAAGGATTATGTGAAAAATGGGGGTAAAATCGAAGACCTTTATTATGGAAAGATTACTTGGAAAGATGTTGACAAAGTCAAGAAGCTTGGCTTAAAACCTCCTAAAATATTGCCTGTTAAATTTGAGCTGTTTGAAGATTATGAAAAGGTGAAGAATGAAAATTGATGTTATTGGTGTTAAATCTTTTGAAAACAGGCTGCTGGTTAAAGAGATAAAGAGCAGAGGACTTGAATCAGATTATGCTGACCCAAGAAAAGTTTCTTATGCTTTTAGAAAAAACAAGCTGAGAATATACCTGACTTCAACAGAATATAAAATCCCTGATGCAGTTATTTGCCGTGGAGGATTTATATCCAAGATTGAGCAGGAGGGAAGGCAGCTTATTCATGTTTTAGAACAACTTGGTGTTTTGCTGATTGAAAAGCCACACCTAATAAATAGGGACAAAGACAAGATGTTCTTTGCAATGCTGTTTATGAAGCACAAAATTCCAACACCAGACACTTTTTACCTGAGAAACAAGACGCTTCTAAAAATTATTGATTTTTCGCCAGTTATTGTCAAACACCAGCGCGGTAGAAAAGGAAAAAATATTTTTAAGTTTGATAAATTAGAAAAGCTTCCTTCAAAATCGTATTTTATCCAGAACATGATATCAAATTCTCATGTTGACAAAAGAGTTTTTGTTATAGGTGACAAAGTTATTGGCGCCATGGAAAGAAGAGCAGCTAAAAAAGGAGAATGGAGAAGCAATCTTGCTCTTGGCGGCAGTGCAAAAGCAGTAAAAGTTGATGATAAGACAAAGAATCTTGCAATCAGAGCTGCTAAAGCCTGTGAATATGAGATTGCTGGTGTTGATATTATCACTGACAAGCAAGGCAAACAGTTTGTGATAGAAGTCAATCGTGCTCCGCAGTTCAGAGGATTGATGAAAGCAACTGGAATAAATGTTGCTGGGAAAATTGTTGATTATGTTGAGAAGAGAGTAAAAACTCATTCAAAAGCAAGATAGCCTTGTCCAATCTGGTCTCTGTGCGGATTTCCAAGTGCAAAGTGCACACCTGCTTTTTCTGCAACCATTGTGTGTGGGATGATTCTGGCGTGTGGATTTGTTGGCATGGCAATTTCATCAATGATTAATTCAGGTAATTGTTCAGAGAATATAACTTCATCTTTTTTTAAGGTGTATATTGTTTCATTAATTTGTCTTTCGGCAAGAAATGATTTCAAGTTTTGGTTGTCTCCAGAAACATGAGTCAAATAACCTTGTTCAAACCTGAAAATCAAAGGATGTTTTGCATATTCTGCTCCATCTTTCCCTCGAAATAAGAGAACTTCAAATTCTCCATTTGTTCTTGAAGAAGCACCCATGCCTTGCAGATATGCTTCCCCCCATATCATATTGCCATATTTGCTTTTTCCTAGGCTTCCCATGGATTTTTTTGTTGATTCAATATCAAATTCTGCAGTGTTTGAGTCCCCTGAGAAATCATTAATATCAACAGTAAGCACATATTTTCCATTTCCTGTAACTGCTTTTACTGTTTTTGCTTGATTTAGTTTAGCCTGATGTTCTCTTGTTAATTGTCTTATTTCTTCAGGATTATCAATATCCCAAGCATTTACAAGAATTTCCAGATCTTGTTCATCTCTTAAAGTTTTTAATCCCAGAATGTTTCCCCCTCTTCCTAAAATTTCTTTTGTAATATATTTTTTTGTTCCTTTGCCTGAACTTTCAAGACAATATGTTGTGAAGAAACCATTGATGCTGTGCTTGAATATGAATTCCTTGAGAACTTTTTTGAATTCAGGGTCTTGTTCCCTAATTGAGATTTGTTTTTTAATGAAAATTAAAGGTTCAGTTCCTCTTTCTAATGAGCCATAAGCATCTGCAAGGCCTAATATGTGTGAGTAGTTTGTTGTTGTTTGAGAAATAGGATTATCGACAACAATTAAATGAGGATCTTTGTCAGGTTGAAAAACAGTTTGTATGGCAGAATACACTTTTTCAGTGTGTTTTTTAGCTAGAACTATCTCTTTGGGATTGAGCATTCTTTCAAATTCTTTTGCACCCACACAACTATCAATCATATTAATCACCACTTAACAGTAGTATTCACAATATTTAAATGTTTCGCTTTTAATCAGAATATAAATGAAATGTCATAATATTCTCACAGAATAAGAAGAGTTTATTGATAATCCTGTTCAGATAAATAAAAGAGATGACAGGTTTCTTGTTTCAATCCCGCACTCAGGAGTACTTATTCCTGATTTTCTAATGCATAATCTGGATTTAAAAGATAAAGTGCTTAAAGGCAATGACACATACACTGACAAAGTTTTTAATATAAAAGACGGAATCCAAGTCAAACTATTGGTTTCTCCTTTGGTTTTGAATGTCAACACTGATAAAAAAGGATATGATGCTCAGGATGCAAAAACTCCTAAGCACTTGAAGCGCTCACCCTTTGAAAAAGCATCTTCTGATGAACTTGAGATTGTTAAGTCTTATTCTGAAGAGCAAAAAGCAAACCTGTTTGAGATATATGATGAATACCATCAAAAAATTCAAAAAAGCATTGATGAACTCAAGCAGAAAAATGGTTTTGCACTTATTCTTGATGGTCATGCTCTTGCTTCAAGAGCTCCTACTGATAGGCCTGACAAAGCAGGAGAAAAAAGAGCAGACTTTGTTATGGGCACACTTGATGACAAATCTGCACATCCTGATGTGATAAAATCTTTTTATGATGCTTTGAAAAAACAAGCAGATGCGCATGGTTTTAGCATTAAAAAGAATTATCCTTACAAAGGAGGATATATTACACAGAATTATGGCAAACCAGAAGAAAATGTTCATGTTATTCAATTAGAAGTCAGCAAAGCTGTTTATATGGATGAAGAAAACTTAAGTTTGAATCCTGAAAGAGTTCTTGTTTTGCATTCAATAATATCAGATATTATGAACAAGACATTTGAAGCTGTAAGTGATATTTAAAGCTTAAAAACCTTTATAAACAAATCAGTATTCAGGTTTATTGTTATGACAGCGAAAAAGACAAAGAAGCAAGCAGAAGAAACTCCTATGGATTTTGATGAAGATGTTTATTTATATACTGTGAAGATTCCTAAGGACAGGATAGCTGTTCTTATAGGGGTGAATGGCAAAGAGAAAAAAGAGCTTGAAGATTATTCTTCTGCTAAAATTGATATTGATTCAAAAGAAGGAGATGTTACTATTTCTGGAAAAGATGCTATTAAACTTTATACTCTTAAAGAAGTGATAAAGGCTATTGCCAGAGGATTTAACCCTGAATTAGCTCTTTTGCTTCTAAGACCTGATTATATGCTGGAAATAATTAATTTAAAAGATTATGGAATGGATAACAAAAACAAGATTCTGAGAGTCAAAGCCAGAATCATAGGTACAAAAGGCAAGGCTCGAAGAACAATGGAAGAACTTACAGGAACTTTGATAAGTGTTTATGGGAAAACAGTCGGCATTCTTGGCGAGTGTACAGAAGTTCCTAATGCAAGACGCGCTATTGAGTTGCTAATCCAGGGCAGCATGCATTCTACTGTGTTCAAATGGCTTGAAAACCAGAGAAGAAAATCAAGAGCAGATGAAAAAGGTTTTTGAAATTTAATATTGTATTATTGCATTTTTTATTACACCATATTTAATATTTTTCTTATAAATAATCTTAATTAATAAAATTTACTATACAAAACTATATAAAGGAGTGGTTGCATTATTTTTTTGTCAGAAAAAAATGGCAGCAAATAAAGCAGAAGAAATGGCAACAAAACAGAGAGATATCTCTGTTGCAGAGTTTTTTGAAAAAAACAGGCACCTGCTGGGCTTTGATAACAAGAGAAAAGCCCTGCTTACAGCTGTGAAAGAAGCAGTTGACAATGCGCTTGATGCCTGCGAAGAAGCAGATATTATGCCAGAATTACTTGTTGAAGTTATTGATATGGGTAATGAGCGTTTCAGGATTGTTGCAGAAGATAATGGTCCTGGCATTGTAAAAGCTCAGATTCCTAAGATATTTGCAAAGCTTCTTTATGGAAGTAAGTTTCACAGGTTAAAACAATCTCGTGGCCAGCAGGGAATTGGTATTAGTGCCAGTGTTATGTATGGACAGCTGACAACCGGCCGTGCTGCCAGGATTATTTCTAAGATAGGCCCTGGCAAACATGCGCATTATTATGAGTTAAAGATTGATACTGTAAAGAACAAGCCCATAATATTAAAAGATGAAGAAAGAGAGTGGGAAAAAGATCAAGGTACTAGGATTGAAATTGATATTGAAGGAGGCTATATTAAAGGAGGGCAGAGCATTGACCAATATCTCAAGCAAACAGCGATTATTAATCCTCATGTTACAATTACATATGTTAATCCAAAAGCAGAGCAGATTATTTTTCCTCGTGCAGTAGAAGAGATGCCTAAGCAGCCAGCAGAGATAAAGCCGCATCCTTATGGTGTGGAGCTTGGAATATTAATGAAGATGATGGCAAATACAGAATACCGTACGCTTCAGGCGTTTCTTGTTAATGAATTCTCAAGGGTTGGCGGAGGAACTGCAAAACAAATATGTGAGCATGCCTTAATTCCGCCGAGCACAAAACCCCAGAAGATTTCAAGAGAAGAATCTGAGAAATTAATTAATGCTATTAAAAAAACTAAAATAATCAGTCCTCCAACAGACTGCATTAGTCCGATTGGAGAAGAAGCTTTTGAAAAAGGCCTGAGAAAAGAGGTAAATGCAGAGTTTTATTGTGCAGTAACAAGAAAGCCCAGTGTTTACAGGGGAAATCCGTTTCAGGTTGAAGTGGCTTTGGCTTATGGAGGAGAACAGTCAGCTCAGGATTCAGCTAATCTTTTTAGGTTTGCCAACAGAGTTCCTCTTCTTTATCAGCAAAGTGCCTGCAGTGTTTTTCGGAGCGTGGTGCAGACTAAATGGAGATCATATGGTTTGAGCCAGAGCAGTGGAGCTCTTCCAATAGGACCTTTAACAATTGCTGTTCATATTGCCAGTGTCTGGGTTCCTTTTACATCCGAATCTAAAGAAGCTATTGCTCATTACCCTGAAATCATTGCAGAGATAAAGCTTGCGCTTCAGGAAGCAGGGCGTAAGTTGCAAAAGTACACCATGAAGAAGCGCAGAGTAAAGGATGAGCTTAAGAAAAGAAGTTATATTGAAAAATACATTCCTCATGTTGCAATTGGCCTGCAGGAAATTCTGGGCTTGAAAAAGTTTGAGGTACAGGATGTTGAGAAGCAGCTTAAGAATTTGCTTGAGAAGCAAAGAGGCCAGCTTGATGATTTAGAATTTGACCCTTCTAAAAATATTGATTTTGACGAGGAGATGGCAGCTCTTGGCCGGGATGCGAAGAAAGAAGAAGAGCCAATTGAAGAAAACTTTGATGATGAACCTGAGGAAGACTCTGAGGAAACAGAAGTTAAAAAGAAAAAAGGTTCAACACAAACAAAATTAAGATAATAAACTAATAAATGATAAATTAATGAAGTTGTAATGCAAAATGGCAAAAAAAGCAATAGATGAAATCAAGAAAACAGCTGAAGATATTTACAATAAGATAAAAAAGAAAAAACAGCCAACTCTGAGTGCGCCAATAAGGTCTTTGAATAATGTTAATTATAATGATAAAAATGGTTATTTTGAGCTTAATGGCAAGGAAAAAACAAGAACTCTGACTGCTTCAAGTGTCAAGACTTTTGCGCAGACCCTCAGGATGATGGCTTTGTCCAAAGAGCTCATCAAAAATGAGGATATAGCCACAAAAAGAGAGGCTTATTATGTTTCAAAGAACTGGGGTGACGCCCGTTTTTCAGAACAGCCGGATTCAGACACTGTAATGGATGATATTGAAGCAATGCTTGGTGTGAACAGGGAACAGATTGGATTTATTGCAGATGAGCACGGTGGAAGTGTTGCAGGAGAACTTATTGTTATTGACAAGGATGCAACTTCTGGAAAGCCCTTGAAAATTGACTGCACAAAGTTTGGAAGCGGCTCTTATTCTATTCCTTCAGATGTTGAGCCATTGAAATTTGAAACAAAAGCAAAGTTTATTCTTGCAATTGAGACCAATGGTATGTTTGAGAGACTGAATAAGCATATGTACTGGAAAAAAGCTCATTGCATTATTATCAGTATGGGTGGAGTTCCTTCTCGTGCCTGCAGAAGATTTATCAGAATACTTAGTGATGCAAAAAAACTTCCTGTTTATGTTTTTACTGACGGAGATCCATATGGTTATTTGAATATTTACAGAACCTTGAAAGTTGGCAGTGGTAATGCTGCGCATATTAATGAATTCTTTTGTGTTCCAAGAGCCAAACTTCTGGGTATTACTCCGCAGGATATTGAGCAGTACAAGCTTCCAACTCATCCTCTCAAAGAGGTTGATATTAAGAGGCTAAAAGATGGCTTGAAAAATGATCCTTTTATCCAGCATCATAAATCATGGCAAAAAGCCCTGAAAAAAATGCATGGAATGAAAGTCAGGGCAGAACAGCAGGCACTTGCAAAGCACGGCCTGAATTTCGTAGTAAGCAACTATCTTCCAGAAAAAATAAAAAATCAAAAGACTTGGCTGGAATAAATATTTTTTCTAAGTATTGTTTCATTCATCCATCATGTTGTTTAGTTTATTTACTAGATTTTTCATAGGGTTGGGTTTTTTTTTGCATTCTTTTTCATAAATTTCGTCTGTTGTGTAGAAAAGTTTTCTAAGATGTTTTTTTTGTGAAGCCAAGGCACAGTATGTATCTTCAAATCCTGGATTTGAGTTTGTGGCTGCTTTGTAGAATGCTTGTGCAAGATGGGCTGCTCCTTTTAGTGCTTGTTGGTCATTCTGGTTTTTTAGGTTGTCTAGTTCTCCTATGAATTCGTCCATCTCATTTATTTCAGTGTTTATGGTTGATTCTGGAGTGGTCTTTTTTTCTTTGGTTTTTCTTTCTATTGCTTTGATTAGACCTTGATAAAACATATCAAGCCCATCCAGCATTTCTTTATCAAATCCGCAAAATGGCATTTTTTCATCCCCCTTTGCTTGCTTTTTTTTACTTTACTAACAAGGGATAAACACTATTAAATATAAATTATTGCATAGCTTTTTTTACAAAAGAGAAAATTTTATATATTATTATTTGTTATTATGGTATATTATGGACAAAATTGATCAGAAAATCATTAAGGAGCTCTTGTTAAACTCAAGGATTCCGCTTAACCAACTTGGAAAAAAGATAAGAGTGGGCCGGGAAGTTGTTCTTTACAGGATGAACAGGATGTTCAAAAATGGAATAATAAAAAATTTCTATGCTGTGGTTAATACAGGTGCGCTGGGTTTTTTTCGTTACTCCATTTTTGTTCAGTTAAAAAATGTTACAAAAGAAAAAGAAAAAGAAATATTTGAATTCTTTGAAAAACACAAAGCTACAACCTATATGAGCTCTTTAATAGGCAGATGGAATTTTGCTTTTGACATGCTGGCAAAAAGCAGAAAGCATTTGAATCAAATGATTAAAGATATACTGTCTAAATTCTCAAATTATATAAAGAAATATGTGATTATTGAAACAACAACAGAGGAGGAGTTTTATCCAACTAAACTTGTAGGTATGAAATCAGGCTTAAAAGCACATACTTATTCAGAAGAAAAACAGAGCATTGATTCAAAAGATAGAAAAATCCTGAGATTATTATCAAATAATTCCCGAATGAGCTATGCAGAACTTTCAAAAAAAGTAGGGCTTAGTGCCAATGCAATCAGGTATAAAATAAAGGAAATGCAAATAAAAGGAATAATTATTGGTTACAGTATTTTCCTTGATATAAAAAAAATAGGCAGAATAATCCATAATTTGCAGATAAGAATCAGCAATCCTGAAGTTGAGAATAAAATAAAATCATTTCTGAGAGAAGATAAAAGGGCATTATATTTTTATAAATATGTTGGAAATGAGAACTGGGATTTCGATATAGGTATAATAGTAAGGAATGAGCCAGAAGTTAGAGACTTTTTGCATGATTTAAGAGAAAACTTTGGAGAGGATATGGAGTTCAATGACTTGTATTTAATCCTTGATGAAGGAAAACCTTACCTGCCGGAAATTATTTTTGAAGATTAGAGGTTATTTTAATGTTAAAAGCAGATTTTCATATTCATACACGAGAAGATCCTTATGACAAGTATTTGATTTCTTACACTGCCAAAGATTTAATCAGGTTTGCTGCTAAAAAAGGTTTTGAAGTCTTGTCAATAACAAATCATGAGTCTGTTTATTTTAACAAGGTAATCTATGATTATGCAAAGAAAAAAGGCATTCTTCTTATTCCTGGTGCAGGAGCTAAGATTGAGGGCAAGCATGTTTTGTTGATTAACATTACAAATGATGATTTGAAAAAAATAAAAATCTTTGAAGACCTGAAAAAGCTTAAGGATTCTGCTTTAATCATTGCTCCGCATCCTTTTTTTATCAAAAAGTCTTGCCTTGGAATAAAATTAGAAAAATATATTGATTATTTTGATGCTGTTGAGTATTCTCATTATTATATGAAAATGTTTCAAAACTCCTTGCTGAGGTTTTTCGATAGAAATATTCCTGCAAAAAAAATAGCAAAAAAATACAAAAAACCTTTAGTAGGAACATCAGATGCTCATTATTTTTACCAGATGAACCATACATATTCTATGATTGACAGTGCAAAAAACAAAGATGCTGTGATTAAAGCCATAAAAAAAGGCAAAGTCAGGCTAGTGACAAAACCTTTAACTATACCTGTTTTCTTAAGAAGAACTTTTAATCTTTTCTTTAAGCGAGTTTTTCAGCAGAATTGTTTGTAATTTTTCGGCTCCATCCAAAAAATAAATAAATGCTGTTTTTCTAAAAGAAAAATATGGGCAAGCCAAATATTCGGCTCAATCCCACAATAGAATCGATAAGAAACATAATACTGCTAGAAAAAGCAACAAAATTGCTTCTTTCTTGC
>JAHJQO010000015.1 GCA_018819305.1 Nanobdellota archaeon | reverse complement strand
CAGCAAACAGCATGATAAAAAGAGGAATGGGAGAAACATTACGCGGTCGTACCGTCGGACAACAAGCCAGACATTTCTACATGAAATGCTTCACACATAACATGCTAGTAAGGTGCTCAAAATGAAACTTGCAAACGAGCCGTAATTCGGGATAAAAAAAATAATAGCAAAATTTATCTGAAAAAAAGAAAATTGGATAAAAACGAGTTAACGTGAACAATTTAAGAATATTAATAACTCACTCACAGAATATCATGGTTGAGAATCATCATAAAAATTTTCCGTTTCCCTAGTATAAAACAGGATAAATTTGGAGACTTAGGGATAATCATAAAGAGTTTGACTCTTCTAACAATCGACTCAAACTCCAAAATCATCATCTCAAACTCTTCTCCGATTCTCTCGGAGATTTCCCGATTATTTCTAATAGCATTATTTAAAGCATTAATTCTTTTAAATAGAAAAATATAAAAAGGTCAACATATTATGTTTACTAAAAGAAAGAAATTCATAAAAATATTAACACCAGAAGACCGGTTGGACATAACCTTAGAAATAGACAAAAAAACAATCATCAAATTTGCCTTAAATTACAGGGCATTAATAAACAACAAATGGAAAGAAATTTACAGAGTCGACAATTTTCACGGATTTTTACATGAACAAAAATTTTGGAAAAGCCCAAAGCCAATACCTATCAAAGAAACATTGCCTATAAACCAAATTGTAGAAAAATACGTTAATGAGATAACATTAAAATTTCAGAAATACAAAGAATTATACCGAGAAAAAAATGAAACTAACTAAAGCAAAGCTTTTGAAGTTTCATTTAAAAAATAAAAAATGAAACTAACTAAAAAACAACTCAAGAAAAAAGCTCAGGATACTATGAAACTAATAGAAGGCGTTGTAGACGGCACCATAGACATACCCAACAATGCAATAATCATAGATCCAGACGTCTTAATCCAGATCTTCACAAAAAAAAGAATAGAGCTCATAAAATACATTAACAAATACAAGCCAAAATCAGTGCAAGAGCTTGCAAACCTAACACATAGAAAAAAACAAGCAGTAGATAGAGACTTGAAAATGCTGGAAGGACTCGGCCTCTTAACAATGAATAAGAACGGAAGAAAAGCAACTCCAAGCACAGAAGAAAAATTCATTATTATGGGGCTAAAAGAAATTTACCCATCAGGCACACAAAAAGCAATCACTGCTTTATGAATAAGAAAGAGTTTGACTCTTCTCTACAATCTTCTCAAACTCCAAAATTAACTTTCTCAAACTCTTCTCCAATTCTCGCGGAGATTTCCCGAATATTAATCAATAAATTTATAAATTTGCATTACTTAGCTATAATCATGAACAATAATTATAATTTCTACATGGAAACAGATGTTTCTGCGTATATTGGTAAATGGATTGCAATTTGTGACAATAAGATAGTTTCAAGTGGAAAAGATGTGAAAAAAGTTTTCAAAGAAGCTAAAGAGAAGTATCCTAAGAAAAGGTCTCTTGTCACAAGAGTTCCTGACAAGGAAACTATGATTTTCTAAAATGACAATAAGTTTCAGATATAAAAGCGTTGAAAGACCAGATAAAACATTAGTCAAAACACCTTCAATACCAATTCTATTAAAAGGCAAAGAAGTGTTTGAAACCATAGGCCTTATGGATTCAGGAGCTGATATTTCAGCCATGTCAAAAGATGTAGCAGAACTTCTTGGCTTAGATCTCCGTGGAAAAAAAGAGCCTGCTTTTGGAATTGGAGGAAAAGTTGACTCTGTAGAAACAAAAGTAAGAATAACCATAGAAAAAGGACATGAGCAATACACATTCCTAATTCCAGTAAAAGTGATTCTGGGTCAATATGATTTTCCTGTTCTTTTAGGCAGAGCAGGATTCTTTGAGAAATTCATTATTTGTTTTGATGAAGAAAAAGAAAAAATTTCTCTTAAAAGAAACACAAATAAGTAATCACTGCTTTATGAATAAGAAAGAGTTTGATTAGAAACTTACAGCGACTCAAACTCCAAAATCATCATCTCAAACTCTTTTTCGATTCTCGCGGAGATTTCCCGATTATCAATCAATAACTTTATAAATTTCCTTTCCTCACAATAGATTATGAATAAAAAAGGTTTTATTAAATTCTTATATACTGCGGGGTTAATAGCTTTGATTGTTTTATTTGTTTTTTTAGTCATATGGCTGATTCAAAATGCGATATAAAAAAAACAATTCCAAAAATAAAAATGTATTATCTGTTTTTGAATATTTGTTCTGGATATATGTAATACTTGGAAGCGCAGTCATAGTTTACTTCATAATATTAAAATTAACAGGACATAGCCCTACAACAGATACAATAATATTAACAATGCTTTCAGTGATTCTCGCTGGTTTATTAGGTGGCAGCATAACAGTGGGAACACACATTGGTAAAGTCAATGAATTCATGAAAAATTCTGATAGAAGATTTGCTGCTCTCGCAAGAGATTTTAAAGAACATTTAAAGGAAAATAAATAACATCAATCCGAGTTTGACTCTTCTTCGTTTCGGAAATCTTCTGATTATTTCTAATAGCATTAATCCTGTATGCCAATCAAAACATTTAAATACTAGTAATAATTTACTTATATTAGTAAAATGTTACATTCAATTGATTTAAGGATTCTGTCACTAATGCTAAGAGATTTGAACAAAAGCTTTCATGCTTCTGAAATAGCCAAAACCCTGAAATTAAATCAAAAAAGTGTCTCAAACCATCTTAATGCTCTGGAAAAACAGCATTTATTAAAGTATGATATCAAAGGAAGAAATAAGCTTTTCTTTTTTCATAAAGGCAATGAATTTGTTTTTCAAAAGTTCATCTTAAACCTTGAAACTTCAAAAACATTGTCTTTTCTTCAATCAGACTTTAAAACAAAGGAAATAATGATGAAATTAGAAAAAATATTGAATAATCCCTTTCTGGTATTCGGCAGCTATGCCAAGGGGCTTCAAATAAAAGAATCTGATTTAGACCTT
This sequence comes from Nanobdellota archaeon, assembly GCA_018819305.1. GTDB lineage: Archaea > Nanobdellota > Nanobdellia > Woesearchaeales > SM23-78 > SM23-78. The sequence continues at coordinate 6,518 of JAHJQO010000015.1, read as the reverse complement.
CTAACAGTGGGAAGCTATGATGAAAAAGAAGTAAAAAAAATAGAAAGATTTTACAGTATTGAAATAAATATTCATTCATTAAAAAAGAAAGATTTATTCTATGCATTAGAGAAAAAAGACCGCTTGATGAACGAGATTGTCAAGGACCACATAATCATTTGTGGATTTGACTTATTCATAAACGCTTTTCTTTCAAAGCATTATCAGTTCTGTTTATAACAGCAGCCCTCATGGAAGCTATAGTTTTTTTATCAAGACTCCTTGCTATGGATTTGCACTTAAAGTGAAATTTCTCCGCAAACAAGATATTCTTAGCATAATTAGTTATTTCAGATTGTTTCACAATGTAATACTGCACTCTTACTCTTAAATCCTTTGCTTTCTCAAAAATAGCAATTTCTTGTTCTCGAAAATAACTTTTAAATAACTGTTTAACAGCCTCTATTGTGCAACTATGAAGCTCACTCTTTATCCCTGCCATCATAAGCAGAGCATAGGCTGAATAGTACATCGCATAATAGCCTGAACTAATTTTCCATTCAAGATTATCTCCTGCTTTTTTCATCATGTCCAATGATAATTCTGCTTTATGAAAATAGTCTTTCATAAGATTTTCATTTGGCTCAACTAGTTTTATTCCTTGCTTTTTTTCTAAACACCAAACAAATTTATCTTGCATAACAATAGCATGATTCACCTCATTAATATAATCGATTAAGAAAAAACCAGAAAAAACATGACAAAGTCGGAAAGAGTTTGATTAAACCCTACATCAATTCAAACTCCAAAATTAACTTTACTCATCCCAAAATCAACCTTTCTCCAATAACAATATAAACAACAACCAATTCTCTTAATCAATGGGTATCATAAAAATCATTACTAAAATCATAACTTTGATTATTCTTCTTATTCTGGTGTTCAGCATCATATACATCTATTCTTTATATAAGGTTGAAATCAAGGACATCAGCATCAATCAACTGGAAGACATCAGCCTTTCTGGCTTTACTTTAGGCGGTGATATTGAAGTTCATAACAAAGGAATCATAGCTGTCAAAATAAAGCAAATAACATACAGCATCACTTTGGATGATACAAACACTCAATTAGCATCTGGCTTAATACAGGGAGCATCAATACCTGCAAAACAAACTGTAAGCTTTCCTTTCTCAAGCAGGATTAGCTGGGTTCCAACAGCAGAACTAGCCTGGAACTTAATTACGCCTGGAAAAACAAATGCAACAATAAAAGGAGACATTCATATTGTAGATTTGGGTTTTATTGAAATAAAACGTTCTTTTGAAAAAAAGATTGATTTAGAACCTTATATAGTACAATTCGCAGAAGAACAAGTTGAAAAAACTATTGACAAAGTCACAGAAACAGTAAAAAACACTCTTGATAAGATTGGCGATGAAATAAAGTCAATAACAGGAAACCTTGTCAAAGGAATAGGAGACTTATTAAACTAACTCTCCGATTCTCTCGGAGATTTCCCGAATATTTCTAATAGCATTATTTAAAGCATTTCTTTTAAAAGCATTTCATATGAGGGAAGTCTATATCATAGACAGTTGCATCTGGAGAGACTTTTATGAAGACAGAGTAAGCAAGTCAGGACGGCCATTAGGAAAATATGCATTTGACTTATTTGTTAAGATTCTAAAAAAGAAAAACACTATACTTTTTTCAGAAGGATTGGTATGGGAATTAAGAAAAGATCATGGTGAGAAAAAGGTGAATGAGATGCTAAACTTGGTTATGCATCTGGGAACTTTAATAAGAATTGAGATTACTGCTGAAGAGAAGGCTGAAGCAGTCGAACTTGCTGTAAAAAGAAAAATACCTAGATTAGACTGCCTTAATGCAATACATGCAAGAAATCATAAAGCTTTGCTTGTTTCACAGGATAAACACATCATTCATGGGCTTTCTGATATTGCAAAAAGTGTCAGACCCGAGATGATCGATTGAATCTTTTGTCTAACTCTGCAAAAAACTCTTTGCTTGCTTCCAATTTCCTTTTCCTATCATCTTCTGGCCTGGTTTTTATCTTAGCTTTTCCTCTCAAAGCAAGGAACTTCTCAATTAATTCATCTCTGGTTAATTCAGAAAGCTTATCCCTGACAGCCTCTCTTATGAACTCAGTTCTTGAATTAAAATTGTTGAAAGCAATACTCTCATCTATTTTCTTCAATACATTTTCCTGAAACTTAACAGTCACAGATTCCATAATACTATGTAAGACAATGTAATTTATATATTTATTGGTTTGAAAGCGGAAAATTTCCGAGAAATATATTCAAACTCCAATTCGTACATTTATAAGAATTATTGAATTAAAATACTGTATGCAAATTTTAGAATTCTATTCAAAGCTTATATCTTCTCCAAAACATTAATTATATCTATCATTCCTTCAGTATCTAAGCAGCAGTATTCTAACAGTGCTTTTCTCACTTTCTCTTTTTCTGCTTTGGAAACATCTGTGTATGTTATTCTCAAAAACTCTGTGTTTGCTGTGGTTCCGTCTCCTATCTCCATGTCATCATAGCTTCTTCCAGTCATCACCGGAAGAACTGCTTTTATTGAAGCACTTCCTTTCTGTTCAGGATGGTAATAATGAAAATTGGCAAATGGCTTGTACAAATCAACAAATCTTGGTATTAATGAATTAAGCCATTCGTAATATTCTGGATACATTTCTCCTAATTCTATCAATCTGCCTTTTTCAAAGCTCATATAATAAGCCAGAATATCTCCTTGCTCTCCTATTCTTTTCTTCATTTCCTTTAGCAAATCAAATCTAGGATCTTCCTTGCTATCAGCAAGAAACTCGTAATGTTTTGGCTTAGCACCTTTTTTCTCAACTACATGCAATGAAAACTGAAAAGGCACTTGTTGGTATGGTTTTACTCCATCGTATAAGGGTATTGCAGTATTCAAAGTTTCAAAATCAAAAAAGTGAAGAGGATAATTTAATTCTGAGAGAAATCGTTTAATCTCATCTTTGTTAACATATGGTTTTCCTGAAATTACTGCTTCTGCTTGTATTTCCTGCTTTTCATTGAGCTTAATCTTACCAGAAGCCTCTTCAATACTAGTAATACCTTGTTCTAACAATTCAAAACCTTTTTTCCCCATCCTATAGAATGTGAAAACATTGTTTTTTGGAAGAAAATCCCGGCAAATAGACTCTAACAAGCAGCCATAAGGTTCGCTGCAATGAGGACCTATCTTTACTTCAGGACATTTCTCTAAAGAAATCACTTCGAACATTAATTTTAACTCTTCTTCAACAGTTTTTATCCTTTCATTAACTAAATCAGAAATGTCATGTGTTACAAATAACTTATCAGGTTCAATATCTCCCTGCTTTACATACTGATTGTTAATTTGCATAAGAAAGCATTTTCTAATTTTCAATCCAGAACCTTCACAACAATATTTCTGAAAAGCAACATCATAAACATAGACAGCATCCAATTTAGTAGAACTCTTAACCTCTATAATGTCCCAATGATTCTTATCAACAGGATCAAGAATGTCAATACGAGAATAAGCATTATTATATTCAAAACCAGGCTCAAACAAAGGCTTACGCTCGGATAAAAGAGCCTTTGATTTAGCAATGACTTCATCAAAACTAATATCCCAATCAACATCTAAACCACTAGGATAAAGCTTCTTAGAATAATCACCAACAAGATGCCCTTGAGATAATAAAGCCTTAGTAAAAGCACTATGCTCGGGAATCTCATCCTTAGCATTGTAATTATACCATAGAAACTTAGGACACTGAAGACCTAATAAAAACTTACTCTTAGAAATAAAAGGTACTTTTTTAGATTTCATTATAATTCATAGCCTCGCAATCCTTCCCGGTATTGGGTAAGTTTTAATCTTCATTTGTGCTTAAGAATAAGAGACAAATATTAAAGTTTTTCTGTTTCTAGCGTGAAAAACAGGAAGAATTCAACGACTCCAGGATATTCCTAAAGAGTTTGACTCTTCCTCGTAAGAACTCGATTCAAACTCCAAATCACCTTCTATAAACAACAAAATAATAAATAGTCGCAATTATTCCACTTAAGAAACCCGTAAAAAAACAAAATATGAACATACAAGCATTAATATTAATGTTTTCTGTTTTTCTCAAACCGCTCTTAGTCTCTATCAGCTTGATCTCTCTATGCTTTCCAGTAAATCCATATCTTTCAGTTCATCGATTGCTTTGTATGTCATTTTCTTATCACTTCCCAGTATCCTGTTTTGCTGCCGCCAATTCTTTTAATCAATTTCTTATTTTTTAGATTCTTTAAGTGATAACGAACGCCATCTCTTGTAATACCTACTTGAGATGCAATTTCTTCGGCTGTCAGATGAGGATTATTTTCGATTAGTTCAAGGATCTGTCCTTCTTTATCCACGTTTTTAGTAGTAGTTTTAGTAGTAGTTTTAGTAGTAGTTTTAGTAGTAGTTTTAGTAGTAGTTGGAAATGTTATTTTATAGTGATCAAAATCGCCTTCAATTAATGGCTTTAGTTTATATTGTGCTTTCCATCCATTTATCATCTTGTGAAATCCACTGCCTATGCTTTCAGCTAATTTCACAAATCTGAATAGTTTGGCAATTATTGGATTTCTTGGCAATGAGAAATCTTCTTTTAGAATGAATTCTATCTTCTTAGGCAGGGCACCAGGATTGAAAAACTCAAACCTATCAGAAAATATTCTTATTCTTGAACTGGTCTTGCTGAAATAGTCTGCGTGTATAATTAGATTGACTAATGCTTCTCTAATTGCCTGTAGGTGCGGCGGATCATCATCTCGAAAACCTGCACTTACTTTGAAAGGAATATCTATTTTTTTCATCAATCTCTCGTATATCTCAAAAAAAGTCAAGAACAGATTATGTTCACTGGAGATTCTAAAACTATATCTAACAGGAGCATCATCATACGATACTCCTGGTATCTCAAGATATTCTATTTTATAATGAGGCATTGTTGATGACAGAAGTTCCTCTGTACCAAAAACAAGCAATCCTCCGTAAGTAACTTTGTTATTAATTACAACTCCTAATTTTTGAAAGAATTCTTTATCACTTATTGTAATGTATCTATGCCCTGGATTTGCAGCTGCGAAATATGTTCTAAATTTTTTTATTGTTTCAGTATCAAGGTCATCAAGAGAATATTTTGTAATCTCCTTGTCCTTTTCTTCAAAAGAAGCTGTTCTAAAGAATGTATCAATCTCTTCCTGTGTTGCTCTTTGATCTCCGCTGGCAGTCCTAATAAAAGTATTCTTTTGTGAATTGAAATATACTGGCTTATCTCTTGGTGATTTTTGAGGTATATAAAATGCAAGAACCGTATTTCCATTAAAATTATATTTCTTGCATGTGACATCAATCTTCTTATTGAACTTAGAGCCATTTCTTAAAACAGTAGTAAAATCTTGCTCAATTTTTCCAGGATTCTTTACACCCAGAATCTCATAGGATTTACCTTTTTTTCTTACACCAAAAATCAACCATCCTCCGGCAGTATTGGAAAATGCAGAAACAGTCTCCCAACTATTCTTAGGAACTTCAGATTTTGCTTCCTTCACCTCAAAATTCTCCCATTCAATATCTTCTAACTTCTCTATTAATTCTGCTTTATTCATCTCATCACAACCTCTTTATCCTTCCAGCATCTGTTAGCTTCCACTCTCTTTGTCTTAAGAATAAGAGACAAATATTAAAGTTTTTCTGTTTCTAGCGTGAAAAACAGGAAGAATTCAACGACTCTAGGATATTCCTAAAGAGTTTGACTCCTCCTCGTAAGAACTCGATTCAAACTCCAAAATTAATTTTTAAGAACTCAAACTCCAATTTCAAAATCTTTATATAATCTTTCTTCTTCCTCTTTACTAAGGGGGGTTGTTATCATGGAACCTAAATTATTAATTATGGGCACTGACAAGCATTATTATCATATTACGACTGACAGGGATTTTCTGCAGCAAAGAGCTGTTGAGATATACAAAACTTGTAATGATGGCAGAGAGCTTGAATGCCTGGTTGACACCAGTATAAAAATCGATCCTAAGCAATTGTATTCTTTTGGGGTTTCAAAGGAAATCAATGGTTCTAACCAAAAAAAAGAAACAATTGTCGAGTGCCTGGAAAACCTTTTTGAGAATGTCAAGAACTATGCTAAGTATTACAATGCTCCTTTTGCCTTGATTCATGACTTGCAAACAATGGATAAGAGCAGGTGCAAACAAGCATCTGTTATGGTGCAGTTGTATTTGTAAGAACTCCAATTTAATATTCTCAGATTCTCTCGGAGATTTCCCGAAAATTTCTAATAGCATTATTTAAACAAAAGGGAACCGTCCAGAATCTCTTGAAAACTAAAATAATGTTATGGGCTATTGCTCGGCAATAGGCCTCTGCCCTTTGGGCAGAGATCTTGTGGCTAGCGATGCTAGCCCCAAATTTAGTTTTAATGGCTTTGAAAATAGATT